>PHCO01000004.1 GCA_002842265.1 Betaproteobacteria bacterium HGW-Betaproteobacteria-18
ATCACCATTGCCACCAACATGGCGGGCCGTGGTACCGACATCGTGCTGGGCGGCAACATCAGCAAGCTCATCGAGGCGATCGAGGCCGACGAGTCGCTCGATGCCGTCCAAAAACAGCAGCAGCTCGATGCCGTGAACGCCCAATGGGCCAAAGACCATGAGCAGGTGACGGAGCTGGGTGGCCTGCGCATCATTGCCACCGAGCGCCATGAATCGCGCCGCATCGACAACCAGTTGCGCGGCCGCTCGGGCCGCCAGGGCGACCCGGGCTCATCGCGTTTTTACCTGAGCCTGGACGACGCGTTGATGCGCATTTTTGCTGGCGAGCGCGTCAAGGCCATCATGGACAAGCTCAAGATGCCTGAAGGCGAGGCCATTGAAGCGGGCATGGTGACGCGCAGCATCGAGAGCGCCCAGCGCAAGGTGGAAGCGCGCAACTTCGACATGCGCAAGCAATTGCTGGAATACGACGACGTGGCCAACGACCAGCGCAAGGTGATCTACCAGCAACGCAACGAGATTCTGGACGCGACTGACCTGTCGGCCCAAATCCAGTCGCTGCGCGAGGGTTGCTTTGAGGACATCGTGCGCCAGTATGTGCCCTTCGAATCGGTTGAAGAGCAGTGGGATTTGCCGGCGCTGGAGCGGGTGTTGTCCGATGAGTGGCAGATGACCTTGCCGCTACAGCACCAGGTGAACGCTGCCAGTGCCATCACCGATCACGACATTCTGGACACTGTGCGCCATCATGCCAACACTGTGTTTGATGAAAAAGTGGCATTGGTGGGGGCCGAGAACTTTACCCAGTTCGAGCGCATGGTGCTGCTGCAAAGCATCGACAGCAACTGGCGTGATCACCTGAGTTCATTGGACTATTTGCGCCAGGGCATTCACCTCCGCGGTTATGCCCAGAAGCAACCCAAGCAGGAATACAAGCGTGAAGCCTTCGAGCTCTTTGGCCAGATGCTCGATGCCGTCAAAAATGAAGTGACCAAATTGCTGATGACGGTGCGCATCCAGTCCAACGAAGAAGCGGCTGCCGCAGCCGTCGAGATGGAAAGCCGCGCCGAGCGCATCAGCAACGTCACCTACAGTGCACCCACCGAGACCGGTGAAGTGCAAACCCTGGTCGATGAAGCCACGGTACCCGTTGAAGTGCCACGCGTCGGCCGCAACGAGCCCTGCCCCTGCGGCAGTGGCAAAAAGTACAAGCAATGCCACGGCAAGCTGGCCTGATTTTTTCAAAGCAGCAAAATCGGGCCAGGTGCCCGATTTTTTTCGATCAAAATTTGCCCTTATTCCTCGTTCCCTGAAAGCAACCCATGTCCGTCCATCTGTCTGCCCCCAATCCCGCTGAATTGTTCCCCATTGCCGGTGTGCGCATCGGTGTCACCGAGGCGGGGATTCGCAAGGCCAATCGCAAAGACCTGACCGTGGTGCTGATCGATGACGGCGCCTCGGTGGCCGGTGTGTTCACGCAGAACCGTTTTTGCGCGGCGCCGGTGCAGATTTGCCGTGAACATTTGGCAACTGGCGAGGGTATTCGCGCCATGCTGATCAACACCGGTAACGCCAACGCCGGTACCGGTGAAGACGGCCGCACGCGTGCGTTAAGCACCTGCCAGGCACTGGCCGGGCGTTTGGGCTTGACCAAGCAGCAAGTGCTGCCGTTTTCAACCGGCGTCATCATGGAAACCCTGCCCATCGAGCGTATTGAAGTCGGGCTGGATGCGGCTTTGGCTGATGCCAAAGCCGACCACTGGCTGCGCGCGGCTGAAGCCATCATGACCACCGACACTGTCCCCAAAGCCTTTGGTACGCAGGTGATGCTTGACGGCGCGCTGGTGAGCATCACCGGCATCAGCAAGGGCGCCGGCATGATCCGCCCCAACATGGCTACCATGCTCGGCTTCATGGCCACCGATGCCTGCGTCAGCCAAGGCCTGATGAAGCAACTGGCCACCGAGCTGGCCGAGGGCTCGTTCAACCGCGTCACGGTCGATGGCGACACTTCGACCAACGACTCGTTTGTGGTGATTGCCAGCAACAAGGCGGCCCATGCCCCGATCACCTCGCTGGACAGCCAGGCTGGGCAAGCGCTCAAAGCCGCCATGCTGGGCGTGGCAAGAAAACTGGCGCAAGCCATTGTGCGCGATGGCGAAGGTGCCACCAAGTTCATCACCATCCGGGTCGAAGGCGGCAAGACGCAAGCCGAGTGCCGCCAGGTGGCCTATGCCATTGCGCATTCGCCCTTGGTCAAAACCGCATTTTTTGCCAGCGACCCCAACCTGGGCCGCATCCTGGCCGCAGTCGGTTATGCGGGCATTGCCGACCTGGACCAGACCGGCATCGATTTGTACCTGGATGACGTGCTCGTGGCCGTCAAGGGCGGGCGCAACCTGGCTTACCTGGAAGAAGACGGCCAGCGTGTCATGAAGCAGGCAGAAATCACGGTACGGGTGGTGCTGGGCCGGGGCGACGCGGCAGATACAGTCTGGACCTGTGACTTGAGTCACGACTATGTGTCGATCAATGCCGATTACCGCTCATGAACGCCAGTTTTGAACACTTGTTACAGCGCGCCGAGCAGCTCATTAGCCGCATCGAGGCGGTGCTGCCGCAAGCGCCCAGCCAGCCCGACTGGTTGGCATCCAGCGCCTTTCGCTACCGCAAGCGCAGTTCTGGCCGGGCCACGCTGGAGCCGGTGCGTCACGTCGGCGCCATGGCCTTGACCGATCTGAAAGAAATTGAGCCTCAAAAAGAAAAAATTCATCGCAACACGCGCCAGTTTGTCAACGGCCAGCCTGCCAACAACGTGCTGCTGACCGGTGCCCGCGGCACCGGCAAGTCGTCTTTGATTCGCGCCTGCCTCAACGAATTTGCAGCGCAGGGTCTGCGCCTGATTGAAGTGGACAAGGCAGACTTGACCGACCTGCCGGACATCGTCGATCTGGTGTCCGAACAACCCCACAAGTTCATCGTGTTTTGCGACGACCTGAGCTTTGATGAGGGGGAGTCCGGCTACAAGGCGCTCAAATCCATTCTGGACGGTTCGGTGGCTGCCACCACCGCCAATGTGCTGATTTATGCCACCAGCAACCGGCGCCACCTGTTGCCCGAATACATGAAGGAAAACCTCACTTACACCCATACCGACGACGGCGAAGTGCATCCGGGTGAGGGCGTGGAAGAAAAAATCTCATTGTCTGAGCGCTTTGGCCTGTGGGTGAGTTTTTACCCGTTCTCGCAAGACGAATACCTGACCATCGTGGCGCAGTGGCTGGCTTCCTTCGGCGTGCCTGCTGCGGCCATCGAGGCCGCGCGGGCGCAAGCGCTGGTCTGGGCGCTGGAGCGGGGCTCGCGCAGTGGCCGCGTGGCCTACCAGTTTGCCCGTGACTACGCCGGCCAGCACGCAGTGGCCGCATGACCCGGGCGCCCAACCCATCAGCCCCGCTGGTGGCCGATGCCGCCCTGCCGCGTGCAGGCGGCGCAGATCGCCCTGTGGTCGATGTGGCCGTGGGTGTGCTGATCCGGCCTGACGGAGATTTCTTGCTCACGTCGCGCCCGGTCGGCAAGGTGTACGCTGGTTACTGGGAGTTTCCCGGTGGCAAGTTTGAGCCGGGTGAGACGGTGCAACAGGCGCTGCAGCGTGAGCTGTTGGAGGAACTGGGCATTCACATTGATCGGATCGAACCCTGGCGGCAAGAGCTGGTGGACTACCCGCATGCCTTGGTGCGCCTGCATTTTTGCAAGGTATGGTTTTGGTCGGGTGAACTTCAAATGCGCGAGGCCCAGTCGTTTGCCTGGCAGCGCTTGCCGGTGACTGTCAGCCCGGTGTTGCCCGGCACGGTGCCGGTGTTGCAATGGCTGGCCGAGGAACGCGGCGTTTAGTCAGGTAGCAGGTCTTCAGGGGGCGCTACGGCAGGCACGGCAAACTGCTCGCTGGCCCAGGCACCCAGGTCAATTTGCTTGCAGCGCTCCGAGCAGAACGGGCGATAGGGGTTGCTTGCGGCATAGACACTGGCGCCGCCACAGTTCGGACATTTGACGATTTTTGTGGGGATGTCGGGTTCTGTGACCGGGCTGCTCATGCGCATAAGGCCAGTTCCAGGCTGGCGTCTTCGTTGATGGCTTGCAGACGATTGTCTTCACCCTGGCGCATCAGCCGCACCGACACCATCAGCCGGTTGCCGCTGATTTCAGGCACCAGTTCCAGGGTTTCGTCGAGTGCCAGCCGCAGCAATAAAAAGGTGCGTCCTTGCGGCAGGCTTTGTTGAAATTGTCCGCCGTTGACGATGACTTTTTGCGGTGCGCCGGAGTCGCGCAACAATTTGAGCAACAAGTGCACCGTATCGGCCATGGGTTTCAGGGTCAGGTTCCATTGCTGCAACTGCGCTTGCCGAACTGAACTGGGTTTGTGCTGCCAGGCGTGGTACGAGGGCAGGTCAAAGCCACAGGTGCCACCCGGAATGACAATGCGGCTGCGAATGGCCATGAGCCATTCGTTTTCGATCAAGGTCTGGCCAATTTTGCCAGGCAGGCTGTTCAGGGCTTCAAAACACTGGTCGAGTTGACCGATCACGTCATCGAGCACTGACTCGGCAATAGCCGGGTTGCCACGGTAGCTGTCGAGTGCGTGTTTTTGCTTGTCGAGGTCCTTGAGCAGATCGGATTTGAGGTCGGAACGCGTACTCACTTCGAGGATTTCGAACAAGGTTGCCAGCGCAAAGTGGTGATCCATGGCATCCACGCGCGGCAACAACTGTTGTAGGTGGATGAAAAGATGCTCCAGCCGCAAATAAGTGCGAATGCGTTCTTGTAAAGGGAATTCGTAAAGGATCACGCTAAGTTTCAATCGATCAGGTTTCAGGATGCAATGATAGCTGCAAGCGCGGCGCCAAAGCTGCCACTTCCAGGCTTAAGTCGTGAAGCGTCAAGCCGTCGTTGAAGATCACGCTGTCGGCTGCCTTCAATCGGCTTTGACGGCTGCTTTGGTGGGCCATGATGGCCTCGACCGCTGCAGGCTCCAGGGTATTGCGTGCCATGACACGAACAATTTGGGTTTCCGGCAGGCAATCCACCACCAGCACGTGGTCAACTTTTTGACGCCAGGTGGCTGACTCCACCAGCAACGGAACATCAAACACCAGACAGGGATGACCGGCAACCTGGGCTGCACTTGCCTGGTGCCAGGTTTCTTCAGCCACCAGCGGGTGAATGATGGCCTCCAGTTGTTGCTTGGCACTGCGGTCGGTGTAGGCCAGGGCGCGCATGCGGTCGCGATCCAGTGCCCCCTCGGCAGTGATGAAGTCGGCGCCAAAACACTGGACGATGGCCGCCATGGCCGCTCCACCAGGGGCGGTGAGCTGGCGGGCGATGGCATCGGCATCAATGACGAAGGCACCGTGTTGGGCCAGCAGGGCGGCCACGGTACTTTTACCGCTGCCAATACCGCCGGTCAGCCCGACATAAAACGGTGCCTGCACGTTTTATAACCCGATGGCCTTGAGAATGGCGTCGGGGCCAATCACCATGGCCGTCAGACCGGCCATGGACAAAAAGGGACCAAACGGCACATAGCCGCCTTCCCGCAGATTTTTTGAGAACTTCATGGCGATGCCCACCATGGCACCAATCACGGAAGCCATCAGGATGATGGGGATGAGGGCTTGCCAGCCAAACCAGGCGCCCAGGGCAGCAAAGAGCTTGAAGTCGCCATAACCCATGCCCTCCTTGCCGGTGACGAGTTTGAAGCCCCAGTACACCAGCCAGAGCGACACATAGCCGCCGACAGCGCCCCAGAAAGCGTCGTTCAGGCCGACGTTGCCCAGTTTCAGGGCAGCCAGCATCAAGCCACCCCACAACAGGGGCAGCGTCAGGTCATCTGGCAACAGCGTGGTGTCCCAGTCAATCAGGGTCAGTGTCAGCAAAGTCGCGCAAAAGGCACACCAGGTCAGCCCGGTTGCGTTGGCGCCCCACTGCCAGCCACACCAGAAAAACAAAAGACCGGTGGCCAGTTCAACCAAAGGATAGCGCAGGCTGATGCCTGCCTGGCAATGGCCACAGCGCCCGCGCAGTACCAGGTAGCTCAGGACGGGGATGTTTTCAAACCAACTGAGCTGATGGCCACAACTTTGACAGCGCGAGCGCGGTACGACCAGATTGAAGGGCGCACTCTCGGGCAGGGCGTGGCCATGCAGGTCGGCACATTCGGCTTTCCATTGGGCTTCGAGCATGACCGGCAAGCGGTAAATGACCACGTTGAGAAAGCTGCCGATCAGCAAACCAAAAATGCCCAGCAGACTGGCATCCATGCCTGGTGAACCACTCATCAGACCACCTGTCCGAGTTTGAAAATGGGCAGGTACATGGCCACCACAATGCCGCCAATGACGGTGCCCAGAATCACAATGATGATGGGTTCCATCAGACTCGATATGCCCGCCACCATGTCGTCCACTTCAGATTCATAGAAATCGGCTGACTTGCCCAGCATGTGGTCAATGGAGCCGGATTCTTCGCCGATGGCGCACATTTGCAGCACCATCGTAGGAAACAGGTTGGCGTTGGTCATGGCCTGCGTGAGTGCCGTGCCGGTGGAGACTTCCTGCTGGATTTTGACCGTGGCCAATTCGAACACCGAGTTACCTGATGCGCCCCCCACCGAATCCAGTGCTTCGACCAGCGGCACGCCGGCTGCAAACATGGTGGACAGGGTACGTGTCCAGCGGGCAATGCACGATTTTTCCACCAGGGTTCCAAAAATGGGTAATTTCAGCATGATGCGGTCCATCAGGTGTTGCATGGGTTTGCTGCGTCGCCAGGCTTGCATGAAAAAATAAAAACCACCCCCGATGCCACCAAAAATCAACCACCAGTACTGCACGAATATCTCGCTGATGGCAATCACCACCAGGGTCGGTGCCGGCAGGTCGGCGCCGAAGTTGGAAAACACTTCCTTGAACGCCGGTACCACAAAAATCATGATCACCGCGGTGACCACAAAAGCCACGACCAGCACCGAGATCGGGTACATCAGGGCCGATTTGATCTTGGATTTCATGGCCTCGGTTTTTTCCATGTAAACCGCCAGCCGATCCAGCAACTGGTCCAGAATGCCGGCCGCCTCACCGGCCTCGACCAGGTTGCAGTACAGGTTGTCAAAGTACAGCGGGTACTTGCGAAATGCCACACTGAGTGAGGTTCCGGTTTCGACATCGTTGCGAATGTCATTGAGCAGTCGTGTCACGCTGGGATTGGGGTTGCCTCGTCCGACAATGTCAAAAGCCTGCAGCAACGGCACACCAGCCTTCATCATGGTGGCGAGCTGGCGTGTAAAGATGGCCATGTCCTTGGGCTTGATGGACCTGCCCGCACTCATGCGCCTCTTCTTGATCTTGGTGGGCCTGATGCCCTGGCGGCGCAAGGCGGCCTGCACCTGGTTTTCGCCTCCCGCGCGGGTTTCGCCGCGAACCTGCTTGCCATTGCGGTCTTTGCCCTCCCACTCAAAGACAAGTTCCTTGACGGATTTTTTTTCTGTTGCCATAAAGATGTTGAAAGGTTAAGTTAATCGTTGCTGACAGCACGCACTTCTTTCAGCGAAGCAAGCCCTATTTTCACTTTTTTCAAGACAAATTTGTGCAACCTGCTCAAACCAGCGGGAGGGGGTTGCTTTCAGACCACTTTTGGGGCCAGCACCTGGGTCAAAAAGGTGGCGATATCCGCCACTTCATGCGGGTGCACGCTGTGTGGCATGGGGTAACTGTGCCATTGCACCTTGTAACCCAAAGCAGCCAGCAGGTCGCGGCTGGCTGCACCGCGGGCCGGGTCCACCACCGGGTCCTGGCTGCCGTGGGCCATAAAGATCGGCGTGTCAGCGTTGGCACTTGAGCGCTCAGCGGGAAAAAGGTCCGCCAGCGGCAGGTAGCCAGACAAGGCCATGATGCCGGCCAGTGCTGGCGCAAAGCGCAGCCCGGTGTGCAAGGCCATGGCGCTGCCCTGGGAAAAACCCGCCAATACGATGTGTTTGGCCGGGATGCCACGTGCAATTTCGCGCTCAATCAGAGCCGTAATGGCTTTTTCTGAGGCGCGAATGCCTGCCTCGTCCTGGCGACTGACCAGATCAGTGCCACGAATGTCATACCAGGCGGGCATCACGTAGCCGCCATTGATCGTGACGGGCATCGTGGGAGCATGCGGAAAAATGAAACGGATACCGGGGCAGCCGGAGAGGTCGAGCTCGGGCACCAGTCCGGCAAAGTCATTGCCGTCAGCACCCAGGCCATGCAGCCAGATCACGGCAGCGCTGGGGTTGGGGGCGGTTTCGATCTGGATATGGGGAAGCAGTGCGGTCATGTCGGTCAGGGTGTGGTTTGTTGTGGAAGATAAAGCTACGAGAGCAGGGCCTGGGCGAATTCGCGGGCGTTGAAAGTTTCCAGGTCTTCCAGCTTTTCGCCCACACCAATGAAATACACGGGAATCGGCCGCTCGCGCGCTATCGCCGCCAGCACGCCGCCCTTGGCGGTGCCGTCGAGTTTGGTCACGATCAGGCCAGTCAAACCCAGTGCGTCATCAAAAGCCTTGACTTGCGTCAGCGCGTTTTGGCCCGTGTTGCCGTCAATCACCAGCAGCACCTCGTGCGGTGGCGTGGCGAACTTGGCGGCTTCTTTGTCATCGGCGGCGGGTTGACCCAAGCTGTCCTGGGCCGGCCCGGCCTTTTGAATCACCCGTTTGATTTTTCTCAGCTCTTCCATCAGGTGCAACTGGGTCGGCAGGCGACCGGCGGTGTCAACCAGCACCACATCGCGGCCGCGTGCCTTGCCTGCGCTCACGGCATCGAAGGCCACCGCAGCCGGGTCACCGCCGTCCTGGCTGATGATGTCAACGGCGGTGCGGTCGGCCCATACCATCAGTTGTTCGCGTGCCGCCGCCCGAAAGGTGTCGGCTGCGGCCAGCAGCACACTGGTGTGGCTGGCCGCCAAATGCCGGGTGAGTTTGCCAATGGAGGTGGTTTTGCCTGCGCCATTGACCCCGGCGACCATGATCACGGTGGGCTTGAAGCGGCCAATCACCAGTGGCTTTTGCAAAGGCGCCAGCAGGTCGGTCAGCGACTCCACCAGCAAGCCTTTGACGGCAGCCGGCTCGGTGGTTTTGCTGTCTTTGACGCGGCGTTTCAGGTCTTGCAGCAAATGCTCGGTGGCTTTGACTCCGGTGTCGGCCATCAGCAGCGCGGTTTCCAGGTCTTCGTACAGCGCATCGTCGATTTGCGTGCCGGCGAAGACGGTGGCAATGCTGGCGCCGGTTTTGCGCAAACCTGTCTTGAGTTTGTCTATCCAGGAGCTGCGTACCGGTACAGGCGCAGTTGCAGGCGCTGGCATCAAAGCGGGCTGGGCCAGCGTCTCAGGGGTCGTGGTGACGACGGTCTGGGGTGGGGCAGGGGTCTTTTTTCTGAAAAAACTGAACATTTTGTGGGTTCGTGGTATCACTGCATTCTATGAAACACAACGCACCTTCTTTTTTATCCCGTGACATGACCCGCTGGGGTGTTGCCGCCCTGATCTGGGCGACCCTGACAACGGCCAGTGCGCAAGCGCCCGGTGCGTCCGGGTCGCCGCCAGTCCAGGCCCGGCAGTTCACGCTGGCCAATGGCATGAGCCTGATCATCAAACCCGACCGGCGCGCGCCCACGGCCGTGCACATGCTGTGGCTGCGCGTGGGGTCGATGGATGAGGTGGATGGCAGCTCGGGAGTGGCGCATGTGCTGGAGCACATGTTGTTCAAAGGTACGCCTGCCGTGCCCGTGGGCGAGTTTTCGCGCCGTGTGGCTGCACTGGGTGGGCGCGACAACGCCTTTACCAGCCAAGACTACACCGGTTACTACCAACAAATCCCGTCCGCCAAACTTGAAGATGTGATGCAGCTCGAAGCCGACCGGTTTGCCCATAACCAGTGGGCTGATGAAGAGTTCAATAAAGAGCTTGAAGTGGTCAAGGAAGAGCGCCGCATGCGCACCGAAGATAACCCGCGGGCGCTGCTGTATGAAGCACTCAATGCCACTGTATTTGTCGCGTCACCGTATCGCCGCCCGATCGTTGGCTGGATGAGTGATATGGAAGCCCTGACGCCAGATGATGCCCGCGCTTTTTACCGGCGCTGGTATGTGCCGGCCAATGCTGCCGTGGTGGTGGCCGGTGATGTGGATGTGGATGAGGTTCGCCGGCTTGCTGAAAAATACTACGGCAGTTTGCCGAGCCGGGCTGTTCCTGAGCGCAAGCCGCGCGTGGAACCTGCGCAAACGGGTCTCAAACGCATCGCTTTCAAAGCCCCGGCTGAACAAGCCATGGTGACGCTGGCTTTTAAAGTGCCGTCATTCCAGTCCTTCGAGGGCGGGCAGGACGAGACCGATGCGCTGGCCCTGACCGTGCTGGCTGCGGTGCTGGACGGTTACAGCGGTGCCCGGCTGGAGCGCGCCCTGACCCAGGGGCCCAACCGGGTTGCCGACAGCGCCGGGGCCGACAACGGCTTGTGGGGCCGTGGCCCGCAGTTGTTCACGTTGTCCGGTGTGCCAGCCCAGGGCAAAACGGCTGAACAGGTCGAGGCTGCGCTACGCGAGCAGGTGACGCGTGTTGCCATGGAGGGCGTGTCAGAGGCAGAACTCACCCGTGTCAAAACCCAGTGGGTGGCCAGCGCCGTTTACAAGCTCGACTCGGTGTTTAACCAGGCGCGTGAATTGGGCACCAGTTGGGTCCAGGGCCAGCCGCTTGATGCCAACGAGCGTTTGATCGAGCGCCTGCGCACCGTGACGGCAGATCAGGTCAGGGTGGTGGCTGGCAAATACTTTGGCGACGACCAGTTGACTGTGGCCCGGTTGATGCCCCAGCCCTTGAGCAAAGAACGCAAACCGCGCACTGCCTCAGCCAGCGCCCGGCACTGAAACAGCCCTTGAATTAAATCCATGATCACGCTAAAAAAAATAGTCAGTTACGTGCTGGCAACAGCCGCCACCAGTCTTTTTTACATGCATTCGTCAATGGCAGGCATTGCCATCGAGCACTGGACCCAGCCCAGTGGGGCCCAGGTGTTTCTGGCGCAAAGCCACGCCATTCCGATGGTCGATGTGCAGCTTGACTTTGATGCCGGCAGCCGCCGCGACCCCGCTAGCCAAGCCGGCCTGGCCAGCGTTACGGCCAGCATGAGCGGCATGGGTGTGCTGGCCAATCCGGCGCGTGGCGAGCCGGCGCTGGATGAAAACGCGCTGGGCGAGGCCTGGGCTGACCTGGGCGCCAGCTTTGGCGGTCACGCCAGCAGCGACCGCATGAGCTTTGCCCTGCGCTCGCTCACCTATCCCGACTTGCTGGCCAGAGCGGTGCATTTGGCCGCGCGACAATTGGCCGCGCCAGCCTTCCCGGCCGACATCTGGCAGCGCGAGCGTGAAACCATGAGCGCTGCCATCAAGGAAGCCAACACGCGCCCGGCCACGCTGGCGCAGCGCGCTTTTGACCAGGCTGTGTTTGGCTCGCACCCTTATGGCTATGACACCACCGAGGACAGCTTGAGGCGCATTGAGGTGACGCACATGGCTGCCCTTTACCGTCAGCTGATTCAACCGTGCCGTGTCAAGGTGACCGTTGTCGGGGCGCTCACCCGTGCGCAAGCGGATGCGCTGGTGGCGCAACTGCTCTCCAGGCTGGCGGATTCGGCGACAACAGCACCCGCTGCGTTATCTCAATGCCTGGCGCTACCCGTGGTGGCGGAAGTGGCACCACTGACCCAGGCCAGCGAGCAGCACATCGCTTTTGACTCGGCACAAGCGCATGTGCTGCTGGGCCAGCCTGGCTACAAACGCAATGACCCTGATTTTTTTGCCCTATTCGTCGGTAATTACATTTTGGGTGGCGGTGGTTTTGTGTCACGTCTGACCACGGAGGTGCGTGAAAAACGGGGCCTGAGCTACAGCGTCTATAGCTACTTTTCTCCCGGGCTGCATGCGGGTGCTTTCACCATTGGCCTGCAAACCCGCCCGGATCAGGCCGATCAGGCGCTGCAAGTCTCGCGCGATGTGCTGGCCCGCTTTGTCACCGACGGCCCCGCCGAGGCTGAACTCCAGGCCGCCAAGGACAACCTGATCGGTGGCTTTGCCTTGCGTCTGGACAGTAACCGCAAACTGCTCGACAACGTGGCCAATATCGCCTGGAATGAGCTGCCTTTGAACTACCTTGACGCCTGGACGCAGCGCGTGCAACAGATCACGGTGGCTGACATCAAGGCTGCATTCCAGCGCAAGCTTCAGCCCGGGAAGATGGTGACTGTGGTGCTGGGTGGAACCGGGGCAACACGGTAGGAGATGCCCGGTCAGGGTTCCCGCGGGTAAGATGCGGCGCATGAAGCGAACCCCAGCCCCAACCAAGCCCCGTCCACCGCGCCCACGGGCGGTGCAAAGCCATGAAGTGCGCATCATCGGTGGTCAGTACAAGCGCAGCAAACTGCAGGTGGCTGACAAACCCGGTTTGCGCCCAACACCCGATCGGGTGCGCGAAACCCTGTTCAACTGGCTGGGGCAAGACCTGAGCGGCTGGCGCTGTCTGGATGCGTTTGCCGGAACGGGTGCGCTGGGCTTTGAAGCGGCCTCACGCGGCGCAGCGCAAGTGTTGCTGGTCGAACATGATGCCGCGCTGGTCGCGCAACTCAAACGCGTGCAGGAGCAGCTCAAGGCGACCGCAGTGCAAGTGATCCGGGGCGATGCCGTCGCTGCATTGCGCCATGCACCCGCTGGCAGCCTGGAGCTGGTATTTCTGGATCCTCCGTTTGATTCAGCCCTGTTTGAGTCGGCTGTGCAGGCGGCTGTGCCAGTGCTGGCAGTCGCCGGTTTTCTGTATCTGGAAGCCCCAAAGCGCTGGTCTGATGCCCAACTGCTGGCGTTGGGTTTGCAAGCGCATCGTTACCTCCGGGCGGGCTTGGTGCATGCGCATCTGCTCAGGCGCCTTGACCCAACTCCAGCGCCAGCGCCAGCGGGTTGATAATACCCAGATGTCAACTGATACGCACTATTTGCCATGGCCAATGATCTGATCGCCGTCTATCCGGGCACCTTTGATCCGATCACGCTGGGCCATGAAGACGTGGTGCGTCGCGCGGCCCAGTTGTTTGGTCATATCATCGTGGCGGTGGCGGCCGGGCACCACAAAAAGGCCATGTTTTCACTGGAGGAACGCATGGCCATGGCACGTGATGCGGTCAAGGCTTATCCCAATGTGCAAGTGGAAAGTTTTGACGGTTTGATGCGTGACTTTGTGGTCACACGCGGTGCCAAAGCGATGGTGCGCGGTTTGCGTGCCGTGACCGACTTTGATTACGAATTTCAATTGGCCGGCATGAACCGCAGCCTGATGCCCGATGTTGAAACCGTGTTTTTGACCCCCGGCGACAAGTTTCAGTTTATTTCCAGCACCTTTGTGCGCGAAATTGCCACACTGGGCGGCGAAGTGGATAAATTTGTCTCGCCAGGCGTGAACCAGCGGCTGCTGGAAAAAGTGCGCAGTCTGGCTGGCACCAATCCCTGAATTTCTGGAGAAAAAAATGAAGATACTTTTGCCTTTTGATGGTTCGGATGTGGCCCTGGAAGCCGTGCGTTTCGTCATGCGCATGGCGGCTGAGGGCCTGCAGACCAGCGTGGTGCTGGCCAATGTGCAGGAACCCGCCAGTCTGTATGAGTTGATGGTGGCGCATGACCCCCTGGTGATCGAGCAGGTCAGTGCTGCTGCGGGGGCCAATACTTTGCAGGCAGCGCAGGCGCTGCTGGATGCAGCGGGTCTGGTTTACGAGGTAGAAGTGGCCTCAGGGGACCCGGCGCACACGCTGGTGGATATTCTGGAAAACTACGGTTGCGAACTGGTGGTGATGGGCGCCAGCGGCACCAGTGCCTTGCGTAGTGCCATGCTGGGCTCGGTCTCCAACGAGGTGCTGCATGCCGCCGGTGTGCCGGTGATGATTGTCAAGGGCGCAGAACAAGGCAATGCTGACATCACGGAATAAGCCGAACTTTTAAAATCAGGGTTTTCTTACTTTTGCCTGATTGCGCTTATGGCCCTGTGGATCACTGACGAATGCATCAACTGCGATGTTTGCGAGCCGGAGTGCCCCAATGAGGCCATTTACATGGGGCAGGAAATCTATGAGATTGACCCCCATAAATGCACTGAATGTGTCGGCCATTTTGACGAGCCGCAATGCGTGCAGGTTTGCCCGGTGAACTGCATCCCGGTGAATCCGGATTTTGTCGAAGACCAGGAAACCCTGTGGCAGAAGTACCGGCGATTGCAAGCCCTGGGTACGCTTGTTCAAACGCCCTGAGTTTGGCTCAAGCTGGTTTTTTTGCTTTCTTCTTCGACTTCTTTTTGCGCATCACCAACTTATCGCCGCCTGGGGTTGCGGCGATAAAGGTTTCTGGTTTTTTGTGCTTGGGCTGTGCCCGTTTGGGGGCCAGGGTGGTGAGACTGTTTGCGCCGGGTTCGGACTTGTCTGGGGCGCTTGAGGCGATGGGCCGGTTGCCTGCCAGCAGGCGTTGTTCTTCTGCCAGTCGTTCTTGCTCCATGGTTTTGGCGATCAGGGCAACATTTTGGATGGCTGCATCCGTCTGTAATTTTTGCTCTGGTTGACGTGAATCATTCAGATTCATGGGCTGCGCACCCGGGCAGGGTACTTGATTGTAAGAATTGCCACATCGGTAAATGGTTTGGGCTTGCACCCTCCACGCCAAGGCGACACCAGCGATCAGGAATATGGTTTGCAGGCGAAGTTTTCGCATCAGAGTCCCCTTTTGCTCCTGGCAGGGTGGAGCATGGTGAAGCGTATCACGTGTCGCTGGGTATGCGCACCGAAGCTGCGGTAGCCGGTGGTTTTGGGTTGTTGGGTCGGGGCGGTTTGCTGGTGTGCACCAGGCGCGTCGCCTGCTCCATGTCGCCAGATAAAAACTGAGGCACGGCTTTGAGGGCGCGATCAACCGCCTGATCCATGGCGATGCGGTGTTCCAACGATGGTTTTTTAAGAACCCAGTGAACCACCTCTGCTTTGTTGCCAGGATGGCCAATACCCAGGCGAAGCCGCCAGTATTGGTCGCTGCCCAATTGTGCGTGAATGTCGCGCAGGCCGTTGTGACCGGCGTGGCTGCCGCCCAATTTGAGTTTGACTTCGCCTGGGGCAATGTCCAGATCATCATGGGCAACCAGGATTTCCTGCGGTGTGATCTTGAAAAAATTGGCTAAGGCAGCCACTGACTTGCCGCTTAAATTCATGAAGGTTTGCGGTGCCAACAACCAGACAGACTGCCCATGGAAGCTGGTACGCGCGACCAAACCGTGGTAACTTTTATCAGGCATCAAAGTCACTTTGAGTTCGCGTGCCAACGCCTCCAACCACCAAAAACCGGCGTTATGGCGGGTCTGTTCGTAATCCGGACCTGGATTACCGAGCCCTACAAAAAGTCTGATCATGTTGGCATTATTGAACAATTACAGGCAAAAAAAGGGCTCACCGTGGGTGAGCCCTTTGGGATAAGCGCTGAAAGGCTTATTTCTTGTTCGCTTTTTCTGCCGGTTTGGCGGCAGCCTTTGCGGCTGGCTTGGCAACAGCTTCAGCAGCCGGTTCGGCTGCTGCGGCGACTGGCTCGGCGCCAGCGACGGCGACCACAGAAACCACGACCGGGTTTTTGTCGCTGCCGTGCTTGACCACAGACACGCCTTTGGGCAAGCTAATTTCAGCCAGGTGCAGGGAAGAGCCCTTTTTCAGGCCGCTCAGGTCCACCTTGATGAATTCAGGCAGGTCGCCCGGCAGACACAGCACGTCAATTTCACTGATCACGTGGTTGGCAATGCAGCCCTCAGTCTTGATGGCAGGCGAGTTTTCATCACCGAAAAAGTGCAATGGCACCTTCATGTGCAGCTTGGTGTTGGCATCGACACGTTGAAAGTCCACGTGCAAAATGAGCTGTTTGAATGGGTGAACCTGCACGTCGCGCAGCAAAACAGGGCTGCTGGCGTCACCAATTTCCATGGTCAATACGCTGGAGTGGAAGGCTTCTTTTTTCAGCGCATGCCACAGGGCGTTGTGATCGATTTCGATCACTTGGGGGGGCGTTGTGCCACCATAAACGATACCGGGCGTGCGACCGGTGATGCGCAGACGGCGGCTCGCACCCGTACCCTGCTTGGAACGCTCAAAAGCGGTAAATTTCATTGCTAACTCCTGGAAGGGCCCACCGCGACCAGCGGTACCCTGATTGAAAAAACCGGGCACCTTTGACGGCGGCACCGGCGACTTGAAATCCGATCAGAAAAGGTTTTCCTGATCAGAAAAAAAACTCATCACCGACTTGCCCTTGGCAATGCGTTGAATGGTCTCGCCAATGAGCGGCGCCACACTGAGCTGGCGGATCTTGGGGCAGGCCATGGCCGCGGCCGACAGCGGAATGGTGTTGGTAACGACCACTTCATCGAGTGCCGCACCGGTGGTGATGCGTTCAATGGCCGGACCTGAAAAAATGGGGTGGGTGCAATAGGCATACACCTTTTTGGCGCCGCGCTCTTTCAGTACTTCAGCGGCTTTGACCAAAGTCCCGGCAGTGTCAATCATGTCGTCCATGATGACGCAGTTGCGGCCATCAATTTCGCCGATCACGTGCATCACTTCGCTGACATTGGCCTTGGGGCGGCGCTTGTCGATGATGGCCAGATCACAGTTCAGTTGCTTGGCCAGCGCCCTGGCACGCACCACGCCACCGACATCGGGTGACACCACAATCAGATCGTCGTAATTTTTTTGACGCAAGTCACCCAATAAAACGGGAGATGCGTAAATGTTGTCCACCGGAATATCAAAAAACCCCTGAATCTGGTCGGCATGCAGGTCCATGGTCAGGACCCGTGCCACGCCCACGGCTTGCAACATGTTGGCCACCACTTTGGCTGAAATTGGCACGCGACTGGAGCGCGGACGGCGATCTTGCCGCGCATAACCAAAGTAGGGGATGACAGCGCTGATGCGTTCAGCGGAAGCCCGTTTGAGAGCGTCCACCATGATCAGCAGTTCCATCAGGTTCTCGTTGGTGGGTGCGCAAGTGCTTTGCACCACAAAGACATCGCGGGCCCGCACGTTTTGCTTGATCTCAACGGTGACTTCGCCGTCCGAGAAACGGCCGACTTCTGCATCACCCAGGCCAATGTGGAGGTAATGCGCAATGTCATTGGCCAGGACGGGATTGGCATTGCCTGTGAAAACCATGAAATCAGGGGTTTGTTCGGCGTGCATGGAAATCCCAACTTATGAATCGCTGTGTCAGTTTCATGTCACATTTGGACATGTGTAAATTTTGGCAGGGGAGGAAGGATTCGAACCTTCGCATGCTGGAATCAAAATCCAGTGCCTTAACCAGCTTGGCGACTCCCCTACACGGGTTGAACATGAGACATGCTCAACCGATAACTCACTATGCAGCCCAACCCTGAAGCGGATGAGCTGCCAAATTTTGGCATTGTTTGATCTGGAAACCGGCATCATTGCCAATTTCAAAATCTCCCACGATCCGTGCAAACACAGCGCTTCCTGAACCTGTCATTCTGCCATTTAACCCGCGCTCACTGCACCAGGAAAGTGCCTGCGTCACAGAGGGGCAAAGTAACTGAGCAACAGCTTGCAAGTCGTTATGGCCAAAGCCAAATGCGTTTGCAGCGAAGTCCAAGATTGTAGCGGTTTTGGTGTCTTTTTTTAAAGCAGGATGTGAAAAAATTCGCTGGGTTTGCAGGCCATCCTGGGGTTTGACAACCACAAAACTGGCTTGTTCAAGTGTGATGGGCGTCATCTGTTCACCAATACCGCTCACCCAGGCGTTGTAGCCATTTAAAAAGAAGGGCACGTCGGCACCCAGTTGCAAGCCGATTTGCTTGAGCTGTGACAGGCTCAGGTTGAGTTGCCACAAACGGTTGAGAGCCAACAGGGTAGAGGCCGCATCAGACGAACCGCCACCCAGCCCGGCCTGCTCCGGAATGGTTTTGGCAATGCCAATGTGAACGCCATGGGATGTGCCGCTGATGGTTTGCAAGGCTCTGGCGGCGCGAACGATCAGGTCATCAGCGGGCAGCGCAGTGGTCAGGTCTTCGCGGCTGATGGCACGGTCGGGGCGCAAGTCAAAGTGCAGCGTGTCGCACCAGTTGATCAGCATGAACACCGATTCCAGCAAATGGTAGCCGTCGGTCCGGCGGCCTACGATGTGCAAAAACAGGTTGAGTTTTGCCGGTGCCGGAATATCAAACAAGGATTTCATGAAAATTCTGTAGGCTCAGATCTGGCACCGGATGCAGTGGTTCAGGGTTCAAGGACGACGCGTATTTCCGCTTGAGGAGCGGGACTGATGCGCCGTGCCGTAATTTTGCCATGGTCGAATTGCGACTGGTCCACTTGCCAGCCGTCCAGGCTTATCTGGTCGCCTGCAAGCCAGGCAAACAGCGCCGATACCGGAACAGGTGTGCCCAGCACACGTTCGATCAACTCGGCGATGTTATTGAAGGTTTGGGTCTGGGTGCCCGATTGCAGGAGTGCCTGCACGGGAGTCCAGACAATGGCTGCAGCGGTGCTGCCCAGGGGGGTGTAAAAGTGCAATTGCCCTTGTTCTGGCTTGCCTTGCAGCTCAAAAGTTGACGAGAACGCCTGGGATGCGAGCGATTCAGTGGCTTCCACCCGCACCGATAGGCGGCCACTCCAGCTTGCGATTTGCGTGATGCTTTCACCAGGGAGCCGGGTGAGAGCAGCACAGCCAACCAAAAAAAATAGCGTCAGCAGGCAAAGCAGCAATGATGCAAATCGCTTGTTCACAGTTCAACACGCAGGCGCTGCAGTGTGTCTTTCAATGTTTCGTTATCAGGGTTGACTTCCAGGCCTTCGCGCCAGATTTTCCTGGCCTCATCGGGCTGCGCAGTGCCCCACAACACCTCGCCCAGATGGGCAGCGATTTCAGCATCCGGTTTTTGACTGTAGGCACTACGCAGCAAACGCAGCGCTTCTTCGGTCTGCCCCATACGAAACGCCACCCAGGCCAGACTGTCCAGAATAAAGGGGTCGCCGGGCGCGAGTGCCAGCGCTTTTTCAATCAGTTGCCGGGCCTCGGGCAAGCGCAGGCCACGGTCTGCCAGCGAGTAACCCAAGGCGTTGTAAGCTTGCGGTTCATCCGGTTTGGCAGCAATCAGTTGGCGCAAGAGACGCTCCATCTCAGCCAGGTCGCCCATTTTTTCTGCCAGCATGGCCAGGTCATACATCACATCGGTATCGCTCGGGTTGTCGGCCAGGGCAGCTTCGAGTAGTCCGCGGGCACGGGTAAACTGCTTTTGGTCGCGCAGAATCTGCACTTCGGTGGCGCGCTTGAGTTGCGCATCAGCGGCCGATTGCTCAGGTAGACTGTGGATCAGCGTCAGCGCTTCTTCAAATTGGCCTTGCTGGGCCATCAAACCGGCGCGCCTGAGCTGGGCCGACAACAGATCGTTCGGATGATCGACGCGTTGCAACCAGTCCAGGGCTTGCTGCAGGTTTTTGCGTTGCACTGCAATTTGTGCCAGCGAAAGGTAGGCTTGCGACAGGCCCCGGGGCGCTGGCGTGGCTGCATGCGTTGCAGCTGGCGCTTTCATCAACTCCAGGTAGTGTAAAAAATGGCTTTCTGCTGTGTCCCATTGGCGCATTTGCAGATTCACCGCACCTTGCAGCAACCATACTGGTGCAAAAGTGGGTTGCTGTTTGTTGATGTTTTGCAGTTCAGTCAGAGCTTCGATATGGCGTTTGGCCAGCATCAGTGTTTGCACGTAAGCCATACGAAACTCTGTGCTGGGGGTATTTGCCAAGTGGTTTTTGACCAGGTTTTCGGCCTTGGCCACATCGGCTCGCATCAGACTCAGGGCCAACCAGGCCGGGTGATCCTGGTGCACCAGAAAGTTTTGTCCTTTTTCAGCGGCATGCAAGGCCGTAACCAAGTCGCCGGCGTTGACCCACAGGCGCCCCAACGCGGCCCAGGCGGTGGCTCCCAGGCTGGGGTCGGTCAGCATGGGGGTCAAGGCTTTTTGCACCACCGAGACCGCCAGTTGCTTGTCGCTGGCGTGTTCATAGAGGGTTGGGATGGCCCAGATCATGGCAACACGTTCTGTCTTGGGTGTCAGCGCCAGCAAGCGCTTGAGCGGCTCCAGGGTGTCAGCCAGACGATTCAGACTCAACAATATCTGCAGCACGTAGCGGTTGGCTTCCTGGGAGGCTGGAGCCGCTTCTTGCCAGGCTTTGGCCGCCTGTAGCGCCGAATCGCCCGAGCGAGCACGCAGTGCAATTTGCACCGTTCGCTTGAACAGGGCTTCATCGCCGGTTTTACGAGCGGCATCAAGCAGCAAGGAAAAAGCGGCAGCAGGTTCTTGTGCCTGGGCGCTGAGCTCGCCGAGCAGCAGTTGGTAAAAAAGTGCACTGTCCATGGCAGAACTTTGGGCAGTTGTTTCTGTCGGGACGGATGTTTGGGCCTGGACGGTGGCATAGCAGGTCAGGAGCAGGGTGAACAGGAGGCGATAGGGTTGACGCATGTGGTCATAATAATTCATGTCCGTCAGAAATAAGTGCCATGCCTGAATTACCCGAAGTCGAAGTCACCCGGCGCAGTTTTGCCCATGCCATTGAGAACGCGACCGTGCAGTCGGTTCGGCTTGGTAAACCTTTACGCTGGCCGCTGGGCTGCACGCCCGAGCAGTTGGTCGGGCGGTGTGTGGTGTCGGTGGGGCGGCGCGGCAAGTATTTGTTGATTGAACTCGACCACGGTGTGTTGCTGGTGCACCTGGGCATGTCGGGCAGTTTGCGCTTTGCCCCGGTCTTGCCTGCGGCGGACGTGCACGACCATTTTGATCTGGTCACCTCGTTTGGCACTTTGCGTTTGCATGATCCGCGCCGCTTTGGCGCCGTGGTTTACGTTGACAGCCTGGCCGATCCGCGAGCGCTCAAGTTGTTGGGGCGTTTGGGGCCTGAGCCTTTGTCGGATACTTTTGATGTGGCACAGTTCCTGGGGCAGCTCAAACGCCGCCAGGCGGCCATCAAGTCGGTGTTGCTGGCGGGTGAAGCAGTGGTGGGTGTGGGCAATATTTATGCGTCCGAGGCGCTTTTTCTGGCGGGTATTCGGCCCACCGTGTCTGCCGCCCGGCTGAGCCGACCAAGGGTGAACCGTCTCCATGGAGCCATCGTGAATGTTTTGAGCTGTGCCGTGGAGCAGGGTGGCAGTACGCTGCGCGATTTCTCCAGCGCCAGTGGTCAAGCGGGCTATTTTCAGTTGCAGACCATGGTTTATGGCCGCGCCGGTTTGCCCTGTCATGTGTGTGCCAGCCCGGTGCGTCTCATCAAGCAGGGCCAGCGCTCCACCTTTTATTGCGCCACATGTCAAAAACCCTGACATGCTCGTTGTGAGATTTTTCTGATGGACGGCTTTCTGGCATCGCAAGTGGTGCACTGGCAGGCGCAATCGGGTCGCCACGATTTGCCTTGGCAAAACACGCGTGACCCGTATCGCGTCTGGCTCTCGGAGATCATGTTGCAACAAACGCAAGTGGTCACGGTGCAAGCTTACTTCGCCCGCTTCCTGGTGCGCTTCCCGGATGTGCAGGCGCTGGCGCTTGCGTCGCTGGATGATGTGCTGCATTTGTGGGCAGGCTTGGGCTACTACAGCCGTGCCCGCAATCTGCACCGCTGTGCGCAGGATGTGGTGCGTTTGCATGGCGGGTTTTTTCCCATATCAGCACAGCAACTGCAAACCCTGCCGGGCATCGGACGCTCCACCGCTGCGGCCATTGCCACCCTGTGTTTTGGCGAGCGGGTGGCCATTCTGGATGGCAATGTCAAAAGGGTGTTGACCCGTTACTTGGGTTTTGCGGAGGATCTGGCACAGGCCGCGCATGAGCGACGCTTGTGGGCGCTAGCCACACAACTATTACCCGCCGACCAACTGTCGGAAAACATGGCGCGCTATACCCAGGGCATGATGGACTTGGGGGCGACGCTGTGCATCTCCAAAAATCCGTCTTGCCCGTCTTGCCCGTTGGCCACGCGCTGTGTCGCCCACGCTTTGGGTTCACCTGAAAAATTTCCGGTCAAAACCCGCAAACTCAAACGCAGTTCCCAGACCCTCTGGTTGTTATGGGTGGTGGCTGATGATGGTGCCGTGTGGATGAGCCAACGGCCCACACCCGGCGTTTGGGCGGGTTTGTATTGCATGGCTTTGTTTGAAGACCGGTTGACACTTCAGGCCGTATCGGGGCAAAAAGGCGCATCCTTGCTGCAGGATTTGCCCTCGTTCAAGCATGTGCTGACGCACAAAGACCTGTATTTGCATCCGGTGTTACTCAAATTAGTGGGGCGCCCGCCGCTGCCGCTGGCGGGGCAATGGTTTGATGCAGCACAACTGGCACAACTCGGCTTGCCAGCGCCCATCAAAAAATTGCTGCAAGTTGGAAAAGCTTGCGGGTCAGACCACTCGCGTAGCGACGTGCTCTGACCTCAACTAATTTGATGCTTTGCGGGTCAGACCACTCGCGTAGCGACGTGCTCTGACCCCAACTGATTAGGATGCTATTTCTCGGTGCCGCTTGAGCGTGCTCCAGCGCTGCTCGAAGCGGGCATTCAACTGTTCCACCAGATAGACCGAACGATGCTGGCCGCCAGTGCAGCCAATGGCCACAGTCACATAACTGCGGTGGTTGTGCACCATCGCCTCCAGCCAATGATCCAAAAAGGCGTGGATCTGGTCCAGCATGGCTTGCACATCGGCTTGTTGTTGCAAAAATTTGATGACGGGGCCGTCGCGACCGGTGAGCTCACGCAAGCCCGGTTCGTAGTGCGGGTTGGGCAGCATGCGCACGTCAAAGACAAAGTCGGCATCATTGGGAACGCCGCGTTTGAACGCAAACGACTCAAAAACCAGGGTCAGTTGATCTCCTGGGGCGTCAATGAAGGACTTGACGTAACTTTGCAATTGGGTGGGGCGGATGATGCTGGAGTCGATCACGTGGGCCTGGGTACGCAATTCACTCAGCAGTTCACGTTCAAGTTCAATGGCTTCAGCCAGCGCGCGGTGCTGGTCTCGGCTGTGATCCGGGGTGTCGGTTTTGGACAGGGGATGGCGCCGCCGTGTTTCTGAAAACCGGCGCATCAGCGTGTCGGTGCTGGCATCCAGAAAAATGGAGTCCACCTGCAAACCCTGGGTTTTGAGCTGAGTCAGTTGTTTGGGAACCAGTGGCAAGGATCCGGCACTGCGCACATCCATGGCAATGGCCAACTGGCCGGCATGATTGGCCCGCTCCAGCTTGACCAGTGGCAGCAAGAGTTCAGGGGGCAAATTGTCAACACAGTAAAAACCCAGATCTTCGAGCGCATTGAGCGCCACCGACTTGCCCGAGCCAGACATGCCCGTGATCAAAACCAGATGCATTTGCTTGAGTGGCAGCGTCATGTTGATTTAGTTTCCTTGACTTGCAGCATTTCCCGCGCGTGGGCCAACGTGCTGTTCAACAGGCGCTCGCCACCGAGCATCCGGGCCAGCTCGGCCACGCGCACCTCATTTTCTACGCTGTTCACCGAACTCAGCGTAACGCCGTCCTGAAGCTGTTTGCGCACCACCAGATGGTGATCGGCGCAAGCCGCCACCTGCGGCAGATGGGTGACAGCCAGTACCTGGCGGTCCTGGCCCAGTTGTTTCATGAGCAAGCCCACGGTTTCGGCCACTGCCCCGCCCACACCGGCATCCACTTCGTCAAAAATCAGGGTTTGGGCGGTACCCAACTGGCTGGTGGTAACCGCAATGGCCAGCGCAATACGTGACAATTCGCCTCCGGAGGCCACTTTGTTGATCGCACGCGGCGTGCTGCCCGCATGGCCTGCCACCAAAAACGTTACCTCTTCGAGGCCGCTTTGCAGCGCTTGCCCGGCGGCTTGCAATTGCACTTCAAATTGCCCACCTTGCATGCCCAAACCCTGCATGGCGCGGGTGATGGCCTGCGCCAATTTGGGTGCGCTCTGGGTGCGTACCCGGGTCAATATACTGGCTTCTTGCACATAGGTTTGCCACGCGGTGGCCGAGGCGTTTTCCAGCGCTTGTACATCGGCTGCGGCATCGAGTTGCACCAATTCCTGTTGCCAACTGGCCAGCAGTTCAGGTAATTCGTGCGGGCTGCGTTTGTAGCGCCGCGCCAGCGAGAGCCACAGCCCCATGCGTTCATCGAGCTCGGCGAGCCGGTCCGGGTCGAGTTCGGTCTTGCGCAAATAGGTGCGCAGCGCGTGCGCGCTGTCTTGCACTTGCGCCAGGCTTGATGCCAAAATCTCGGTCAGATTCTTGAAATAAGGTTCCAGGTGTTCCTGTTGCTGCAGCAAGTGGCAGGCATGGCTCAGGCGTTCCAGTGCGTTGCCATCCTCTTCGTCCAGGGTCAAGACAGCGGCTTGGGCGGCATCGAGCAAGGCTTGTGCATTGGCCAGACGGGTGTGCTCGGTATTGAGCGTGGACCATTCTTCAGGTGCGGGGGCCAGTTTGTCCAACTCGCCAATTTGCCAGCTCAGGCGTTCCCGCTCGCGCAGCAGCGAATCTTGCAATGCACGTGCCTGTTCCAATTTATTTTGCGCCGCGCGCCATTGGTGCCATTTTTCTGCCACTTCGGTGCTTGAGACCTGGGCATAAGCATCGAGCAAGCTGCGCACTGCCTCCGTGCGGGTCAGGCTTTGCCAGGCGTGCTGGCCATGAATGTCGAGCAACTGCTCGCCCAGGTTGCGCAGTTGCGTGGCGGTGGCTGGACTGCCATTGATCCAGGCCCGGCTTTTGCCCTGGGCGTCGAGCGTGCGGCGCAGCAGCAGGGCCATATCCGATTCAAAACCGGCTTCTTCCAGCCATTGCGTCACGCCGGGCGTGCTGTCAAATTCGGCGCTGACCTCACAACGGCTGGCCCCTTCACGGATCAGATTCACGTCG
Source organism: Betaproteobacteria bacterium HGW-Betaproteobacteria-18 (assembly GCA_002842265.1). Lineage (GTDB taxonomy): Bacteria > Pseudomonadota > Gammaproteobacteria > Burkholderiales > Burkholderiaceae_C > Rhodoferax. The sequence goes on from PHCO01000004.1 coordinate 25,007, forward strand.
GCCCGGCCACCAGTAGCCAGTTGCAGGGCATCGATCAGAATCGATTTTCCGGCACCGGTTTCACCCGTCAACACGGTGAATTGGTTGCCAAATTCAAGATCAAGTTCGCTGACGATGACAAAGTCGCGCAGCACCATGCGTTTCAGGCTCACGTTGCAGCCACTCCTTCGTTCCAATGCAATTTTTCGCGCAGCGTGTCAAAGTAAGACCAACCCTGCGGGTGCAAAAAGCGCACATGGTGCTTGGAGCGCGTCACTTCAATGCGGTCGCCGTGCATCAGCGAGGCCAGTGACTGCGTGTCGAAGCTGGCGCTGGCATCGCGTCCCGAGACGATCTCAATCGCAATTTTTGAGCTGTTGGCCAGCACGATGGGTCGATTGGACAGGGTATGCGGCGCGATCGGCACCATCACCCAGCCCGGAATCGACGGGTGGATCAGCGGCCCACCCGAAGACAGCGCATAAGCGGTGGAGCCGGTGGGCGTGGCAATGATCAGGCCATCGGCGCGCTGGTTGGCCACAAAATGGCCGTCCACCTCCACCCGCAGTTCCACCATGCCCGACGCCGCCCCCCGGTTGACCACCACATCGTTCATGGCCGTGGCCTGGTAAACGCAATGGCCGTCGCGCAGCACCTGGGCGCTTATCAGGCTGCGATGGTCTTCCACATAGGCGCCGCGCAACATTTGCGCCAAACTGGTGGCAAAGCTGCCATAAGGCACATCGGTGATAAAGCCCAGGCGCCCCTGGTTGATGCCTATTAAAGGTACACCGTAGGGCGCCATCTGGCGGCCGATGCCGAGCATGGTGCCGTCACCCCCGACCACCATCCCCAGATCGCATTGCTTGCCAATCTGTGCCACACTCAAAGCCGGGTAGTCGGTCAGGCCCATGTTGATCGCGGTGTCCTGTTCGAGCGACACATCACAGCCCAGGTCGTCCAGAAAATGGGCCACAGCCAACAACGCGGCGCGTGAGTTGGCGCCGCTGGTGCTGGACGTGGTGATCTGGTATTTGCCGATCAGGGCAACATGCTGGAATTTGGACTTCATTTGCAAATTACATCACTAAAATGAAATCATGCTCGATGATCGTGCCAAGTTATTACTTAAAGCGCTGGTAGAACGCTACATTGCCGACGGCCAGCCCGTGGGTTCGCGCACCCTGTCGCGTGCCTCCGGCCTGGATTTGTCACCCGCCACCATCCGCAACGTGATGTCGGACCTGGAGGAACTGGGCCTGATTGCCAGCCCGCACACCTCGGCCGGGCGTATTCCCACAGCGCGCGGCTACCGGCTCTTTGTGGACACCATGCTGACGGTGCAGCGCAACCAGATCGGCACGCCCAGTCTGGCGCACGACCAGCCGCAAAAAGTGATCTCCAACGCGGCCAATCTGCTGTCGAGCCTGTCGCAGTTTGTCGGCGTGGTGATTGCGCCACGGCGCACTTCGGTATTCAGGCACATCGAGTTCCTGCGGCTGTCGGAGCGGCGCCTGTTGGTGATCATCGTGTCGCCCGAAGGCGACGTGCAAAACCGTGTCATTTTTACCGAGGTGGACTACACGCAGTCGCAGTTGGTGGAGGCGGCCAACTACCTCAACACCCATTACGTCGGCCTGGCTATTGAGCAAGTGCGCGAGCGGCTTAAAAATGAAGTGGATACCCTGCGCGTGGAAATCGCCAGCCTGATGAACGCGGCCGTGGCAGCCAATTCAGAAGCCATGACCGAAGCGCAGGACGAAGTGATTATTTCGGGCGAAAGAAACCTGCTCTCGGTTAGCGATTTCTCCAACGACATGAGTCATCTGCGTCGCGCCTTTGACCTGTTTGAACAAAAAGCCCAATTGATGCGCCTGCTCGACGTCACCGGCCAGGCTGAAGGCGTGCGTATTTTCATTGGCGGTGAAAGCCAGGTGGTGCCGTTTGAAGACCTGTCCATCGTCAGCGCCCCGTACGAAGTGGATGGCCAGATTGTGGGCACGCTGGGCGTGGTCGGCCCGACCCGCATGGCCTATGACCGCATGATCCAGATTGTTGATATCACTTCCAAATTGGTCAGCAACGCACTGAGCCACCACAAATAACTACTTGCTGCCCCGTACAATCCGCAATTCGGTCGGGCCCCTAGCTCATGCTTGGTTAGAGCAGTGGACTCATAATCCATTGGTGCCGTGTTCGACTCACGGGGGGCCCACCACTATTTGCCTCGGCTGTCATCGGCTGGGGCTTTTTTTTTGCCCTTGGTTTTCCATGAACAAATTGGCGCACACGCCGCGCAGCCAGCGGTTGGCGCCGTCGTGGTGGTAGCGGGCGTGCCAATACTGCTTGACAGCAAACCCGGGCACGGCAAATGGGCAGGGCAGGGTGCGCAGGCCAGCAGCGCGCGCCAGCGTTTCGCCAATGTGGCGCGGCAGTGTGGCAATCAGGTCGCTGTTGGACAGAATGGCGGACAAGCCCAGAAAGCCCGGCAACTCCAGCCGTATCTGCCGCGTGATCTGCTGGGCGGCCACGGTGCTGTCGAGCAACTGGTAACTGGTGCCGGGCGTGATCCCGACGTGGGCCTCCATCTGGTACACCGCCAGGTTCCAGTGCCTGGGGCTGGCGTCGGGGATGCGCGGGTGGCGCGCATTGGCCAGGCAAATCCAGTCCTGCTGGTACAGGGTTTGCTGATAAAAGCCGGCATCCAGCCAGGGCAAAAATCCCAGCGCCAGGTCCGCCTCGCCGTTTGCCAAGGTCTGCGCCAGCGCGGCGTCGATACGGCTGGCCGTCAGCACCACGCCCGGCGCCAGCGCACGCATGTGGGCCAGCAGATTGGGCAACAGAGTGATGTGGCTGGCATCGGTCATGCAGATGGCAAAACGCCGCTGCGCTGTGGCTGGGTCAAATTCGGCCTGCGACTCTGACAGGCGGCGCAGACCTTCCAGCACGTCGCGCGCAGGGCCAATCATCGCATCGGCCCGCGGCGTGGGTTGCATGCCGCCAGGTGTGCGTACAAACAGCGGATCATTCAATTGCGCACGCAATTTACCCAGCCAGATCGACACCGTGGGCTGGCTCTGTTCCAGCAACTCGGCGGCACGGGTCACGCTGCGGGTGCTGTAGAGCAGGTCCAGCAGGCGCAATAATTTGATGTCGAGCAGCGCTGTGTCACCGGTGTTGCGATCCATCATGGCCATGCCTGTATAAAAAATTGCAATGCAGTGTATTGCAATCATTGCATTTACACCATGACGTCGTCAACCTACGATCCGCCTCCATTGGGCCGAACAAGCGCCTGTATCGAGGAAACCGTACTGAAAATCTGTGTATTGGGCGCCGGTGCCCTGGGCTGCGCCATTGGCGGTGTGTTGACCGAAGCAGGCCATGAAGTCTGGCTGGTAAACCGTGGCCAGGCGCACGTGGATGCCATGCGCGAGCGGGGTTTGACCCTGCGTGACGTCGGCGTGGACCGGGTTGTGCAGGTGCGCGCCACCACCTTCTGTCAGGAAATTGCCGAAACCAGCGGTCCGATGGACCTGATTATCGTGCTGGTCAAGTCGTTTCATACCCGCGAAGTCATGGCCTCGGCCCTGTCCATCGTCGGTGACAACACGGTCGTCATGTCATTGCAAAACGGCCTGGGTCATGAGGAAGTGCTGGCCGACGTGGTGGGGCGTGACAAAGTGCTGGCCGGCAAAACCTATACCGGCGGCGTGATGCTGGCTCCGGGTCACATCATCGTCGGTACCCAAGGCAAGGAAACGCTGATCGGCGAGTTGGATGGCAGTTTGTCCGGGCGTGTGCAGCGCATTGCCGCCGTCTTCAACGAGGCGAGTCTGATCACCACGGTCAGCCAGAACATTCTGGGCACCATGTGGGACAAGTTGCTGATTAATGTGGCCACCGGGGCATTGAGCGGCATTACCCGCCTGCCTTACGGTGAGCTGTACCAGGTGCCGGAGGTGGAAGCCTGCGCCATTGCCGCCGTGGCCGAAACCATGGCGGTGGCGCGCGCCAGCGGCATCGAACTCCTGACCACCGACCCGCGCGCACCTTGGGTCAAAGCGGCGGCCGGGCTGCCATTCGAGTTCAAGGCGTCCATGTTGCAGAGCCTGGAAAAAGGCTCGGTGACCGAGATTGACTATGTCAATGGCGCGGTGGTGCGCCAGGGTGCCAAGTGCGGTGTGCCGACCCCCGTCAACCAGGCGCTGGTGGCCTGCATGAAAGGCATCGAGCGCGGACTTTTCGGTGGTGATGGCTTGCCACGCTGCAGCCTGTCCTGAGCTTGGCCTGTCCTGAGCTTGGCGAAGGGTCGAAGGGCTCGCAATGACGAAAGAAATACAACAATGACAAGCAATCAATCCTATGTCGAACATGTGGCGGTGCGAGTCAAGGACATCCACTGGCACATCCGGTTTTTCCGTGACGTGCTGGGCATGACCGTGCGCGAAATCGACGGCCCTGCTGACTCGCCCAACCAGTACTGGACGATTGGCGGCATGCAGCTCATGAGCGCCCCTGACTTCGAGGCAGCGCCCAGCGTTGATTCGGGTTGGCTGGCGCATCTGGGCATCATGGTGCAAGACCTGGAACTGGCCTTGCGCGAGGCGCAACCCTGGGGCGTCAAAGAACTGCCGCAAGGGCGCAACTGCTTGCAATTGCCCGACGGCCTGGCCATCGAGTTGATCCAGTCGCACGGTGACGGTGTCACACAAGCGCTGGCGGTCAAGTCGCGTGCGTAAACCGGCTGTCATTGCGAGCCAGCCGTGTCCGACCCGATACCGCACTCGGATTGCCGCGTCACTAAGTTCCTCGCAATGACGGTGTTATTTCCGTCACTGCGAGCCCTTCGACCCTTCGCCAAGCTCAGGACAGGCCAAGCTCAGGACAGGCTGCAGCGCGGCAGTCTATGCAGTCCGGAAGTCATGGATCGCCATGCTTCGCTCGCGATGACGTTTTCATCATTCATTTTTCAGAGAAACACCATGCCCAAACCCAACATCCAATTCACCACGCCCGAGAAATACTGGGACGACGCCAAAGAGGGCGACGAGTGCACCAGCCCGACTTACACCGTGACGGCGGCGCGCATCGATGCCTATGCCGAACTGACTGGCGACTTCACCCCGGTGCATGTGGACGAGGAATACGCCCGCAAGAGCCACTTTGGCCAGCGTGTGGCGCACGGTCTGATGGGCCTGTCGGTGGCTGACGGCCTGAAAACCCAAAGCGAATACCGCTTTTTGCCCGGCATGTCGCTGGGCTGGACCTGGGATTTTGTGCGGCCCATTGCCATCAACGATGTGCTGCACATCACTTTTCGCATTGGCGCCATGCGGCCTTCCAAGTCCAAGCCGGACTGGGGCATCGTGGTGATTCCCACCGAACTGATCAACCAGAAGGGCCAGGTGGTGCAAAAAGGCGAACACCGCCTGATGGTGCCGCGCCGGCCTGCTTGATGCCATGACACTTCCAACCGTCTTGCGAGGCCGGAGGCCGTGGCAATCCATGAAGTCCTGGGTTGCCACGCTCCGCAATGACAACTTGAATGCTCTCCATTAACGCCAAAGGCGAACGCCATGCACCCATCTACCCAAGCCCTGCCGCTCGCCGGTTTCCGCGTCATCGACTACAGCCACTTTCTGGCGGGCCCGTATTTGTCGCGCTGTCTGGCGGCACTTGGTGCCGAAGTGATCAAGGTCGAGCGCCCCACCGAGGGCGACGCGGGCCGTCACCACGCCTATTTCATTGGTGACTACAGCGGCTACTTTTTGCAGCAGAACATGGGAAAAAAAGGCCTGTGCATCAACCTGCGTGACCCGCGCGGTCTGGCGCTGATGCACAAGCTCACCGACACCGCCGATGTCTTTGTCGAGAACTACCGCCCCGGTGCGTTGAAGAAACTGGGGCTGGGCTACGACACGTTGTCCGAGCGCAACCCCGGCCTGGTTTATTGCTCGATTTCTGCCTACGGCCATACCGGGCCGGACGCGCACCGCGCCGGATTTGGCCTGATCGCCGAGGCCAAGAGCGGCATCATGGCCATGGTGGGCAACCCCGGTGAAGCACCGCCGCTGCTGCGTGTCTCGCTGGGCGACATGTACACCGGCATCCATGGCGTGGCCGCCATTTGTGCCGCGCTGCTGGGACGCGTCAAGTCGGGCAAGGGCCAGCACATTGATCTGTCGCTGTACGACTGTCTGGTATCGATGCACGACTACGCGGTGCAGTGCTACACCCTCTCAGGTGGCAAGGACATTCCGGTGCAAACCGGCCACGACATGCCGCAAAGCACGCTCTACGGCGTGTTCACGGCCACCGACGGCTATCTGGTGATTGCCGCGCAAGTCGATGACGCCTGGAAGCGCTTTGCCAAGTTGGCCGATGGCGACGCGTTTGCGGCCGACACCCGCTTTCACACCTCTGCCGGCCGTAACGAAAACAGGCTGGAAATCCTGGCCGTGGCCAAAGCCTGGGTGGCTTCGCAGACCGTGGCGCAGTGCCTGGCCGCACTCGATGCCATCGACGTGCCCAGCGCCAAGGTGCAAAACATTGCCGAGGTGTTGGCCGACCCGCAGATCATTGCCCGCAACATGGTCATCGAACAGGACCACCCGGTGCTGGGCAAGATCAAATTGCCCAACCTGCCGTTCCGTTTCTCGGGCTGTGATACCTCGCCCACCAGCATCGCCCCTGACATGGGTCAGCACAACCGCGAGATTGCCGCGAGCCTGGGCTATGGCGCCGACGACATCGACGCGATGGTGCGTGATGGCGTGCTGTACAGCACCGTGTAACAACAAGGTAGATGTTTTGTAGGGTCGGCTTCAGCCGACCATGGCCGACTGAAGTCGGCCCCACAAAGGTAGAAAGGATCAAGCATGTCAGACCATTACGCCGTCATCGGCAACCCGATCGCCCAGAGCAAATCGCCCATGATCCATGGCATGTTCGCCCAAGCGAGCGGGCAGGACATGACCTACACCAGGATTGAAGCCCCCCTGGGCGGCTTCAAGGACGCCGTGGATGCGTTCAGAGCCGCAGGCGGCAAGGGCCTGAACATCACCGCGCCTTTCAAACTCGATGCCTGCGACTATGCCAGCGAACGCTCCAGGCGGGTGCAACTGGCGGGTGCCGCCAACGCCATGAAGTTCGTGGGCGAGCGCGTGCTGGCAGAAAACTTTGACGGTGTCGGCCTGGTGCGCGATGTGACGCATAACCTGCAGTGCGCCCTCAAAGGCAAACGTGTGCTGCTGTTGGGCGCGGGCGGCGCGGCGCGAGGTGCCCTGCTGCCGTTTCTGGCGCAAGAGCCGCTTGAACTGGTGATTGCCAACCGTACCTTGCAAAAGGCGTTTGACCTGGCGAGCATCGGCGCGCAGTGGGGCAGGGTGCGATCCAGCAGTTACGCTGAACTGGCCGGGCACAGTTTTGACCTGGTCTTCAATGCCACCTCTGCCAGTTTGCGTGGTGAACTGCCCCCGGTGCCGGCCTCGGTGTTTACACACTGCAGCCTGGCCTATGAATTTGCCTACGGCAAGGGCTTGACGCCGTTTTTGCGGCTGGCGCGCAACTCGGGTGTCAATCCATTGGCCGATGGTGTTGGCATGCTGGCCGAGCAGGCCGCCGAAGCCTTTTTCTGGTGGCGCGGCGTGCGCCCCGAGACCCGTGCCGTGATCGACAAACTTACCGTGCCGCTGGTGTAGCGCTCACTGAGCGCTTCAAACCACAGAACCGGACCACGCCCATGGCAAGCACTGTCCTATACTTTGCGGATGAACCAAGCCGTACATTTACCGCTCAAGAAAGCGCGCACCAGCAAAGTCGTCAAAGCCAAGACGCCGCTGCGCGTCACCACACGCACCAACGACCCGGACCGCACCATGGCGGGGATTCTGGAAGTCGCCACTGTCGAATTTGGCGAGAAGGGTCTGGACGGCGCGCGCATCGACGAGATTGCGGCTGCGACCAAAACCAGCAAGCGCATGATTTACTACTACTTCACCAGCAAGGAAGGCTTGTACCGTGCCGTGCTGGAGGACATTTACCGGCGCATGCGGGCCATTGAATCGGGGTTGCACCTGAAAGACATGCCGCCAGTAGAAGCCTTGCAGCGCCTGGTGGAGTTCACTTTCGACCACCACCACAGCAACGAGAACTTCATTCGCCTGGTGATGTCGGAAAACATGCAGCGCGGCGCTTACCTGGCGCAGAGCCAAAGCATCCAGGACCTCAACGTGCCGGCCATTGCGGCCATCCGGGAGCTGTACGACCGGGGCGTGGCGGCCGGGGTGTTTCGTGCCGGGCTCGATCCGGTGGACATTCATGCGTCCATTTCTGCGTTGACCTTTTTCAATGTGTCCAACCGTCATACCTTTGGGCTGATTTTCAAGCAGGACCCCGCCTCAATCGACGCCGTTGCCGCCCGGCGCAACAGCATCATCGACATGGTGCTGCGCTACGTGCGCGCGCCTTAACCACTTCCGGTTTTCTCCGCTGCCCTGGCATTTTTCCGAACCTGTTCAAAATGAATTTTCACGCTCAAGGGTTTTCCCTATAAATAAAACTAACAAGTTAGTACAAAATTTGGAAAAAGGATATTCCATGCTTCACTTGCTCATTGACCGGTACTGCAAATTCATATCCGTCCTCATGGTGGCCGCCCTGGCCGTCATGGTGGTGATGGTGTTTGGCAACGTGGTGTTGCGCTACGCCTTCAACTCCGGCATTGCAGTGTCTGAAGAACTCTCGCGCTGGCTGTTTGTCTGGGTCATCTTTTTGGGCGGCACCGTGGCGGTGCGCGAGCATGGCCACATCAGCACCGATATGCTGGTCGAAAAACTGCCCGCACCGGCGCGCAAAGTCTGCCAGGTGCTTGGTCATGTGTTGATGTTGTGGGTCACCTGGTTGATGTTCTGGGGCAGTCTGGCGCAAACCCGCATCAATCTGGATGTCGAGGCCCCGGTGACCGGCCTGTCGATGGCCTGGCTGTATGGCGCCGGACTGCTGTTTGCCATCTTCACCGGTTTCTTTCTGTTGCTCGAGCTGTGGGAAATCCTGAGCAACAAAGCCCAACGGAGCGCCGCATGACCATCGTGATTTTTCTCGGCGCGCTGATCGCGGCCATTGCCATTGGCATTCCGATTGCCTACGCGCTGCTGCTCTCGGGCATCGCCCTGATGGTGCATCTGAATAATTTTGATGCGCAGATCCTGGCGCAAAACATGCTGGAAGGGGCCAACAGCTTCCCCTTGCTGGCGGTGCCGTTCTTCATGCTGGCGGGTGAAATCATGAATGTGGGCGGCCTGTCCAAACGCATTGTGAACCTGGCTTTGTCCTCGGTCGGTCACGTGCGTGGCGGCTTGGGTTTTGTGACCATTCTGGCAGCCGTGCTGATGGCCTCGCTGTCTGGTTCAGCGGTGGCCGACACCGCCGCGCTTGCGGCCTTGTTATTGCCGATGATGGTGGCCGCCGGGCACGACAAAAACCGCTCCGGCGGGCTGATTGCCTCGGCCGGCATCATTGCGCCCATCATTCCGCCGTCCATCCCGTTCGTCATTTTTGGTGTTTCTACCAACCTGTCCATCGGCAAGCTGTTCATGGCCGGCATCGTGCCGGGTGTGTTGATGGGCGTGTCGATTGCCGCGGTCTGGTACTGGATCGCTCGCGGTGAAGGGGCCAAAACGCCGCCCAAAGCCAGCCGTGCCGAGCAGTTGCAAAAACTCAAGGAATCGGCCTGGGCCCTGTTTCTGCCCGTGATCGTGCTGGTGGGTCTGAAGATGGGTGTCTTCACGCCCACCGAGGCGGCGGTGGTGGCAGCGGTGTACGCGCTGTTTGTGGCCACGGTGATCTACCGCGAACTCAAGATACATCAGTTGTTCGAGGTGTTTGCCAGCGCCGCAAAAACCACTTCGGTGATCATGTTTCTGGTGGCTGCTGCGTCAGTGAGCGCCTGGCTGATCACCATTGCCAACCTGCCGGCGCAGCTGATTGAGTTGCTGCAGCCCTTCATGGACCGGCCCACGCTGCTGCTGTGCCTGATCATGGTGCTGATCTTGCTGGTCGGCATGGCGATGGACCTGACACCCACCATCCTGATTCTGGCCCCGGTGCTGTTGCCGGTGGCGGTGGCCGCGGGCATCGACCCGATTTACTTTGGCGTGTTGTTCGTCATGAACGGCGCCATCGGCCTGACCACGCCGCCGGTGGGCACGGTGCTCAATGTGGTCGCCGGGGTCGGCAAGATGAAGATCGACCAGGTGGCGCGTGGCGTTTGGCCCTTCATGCTGGCGCAGATTGCCGTGTTGTTCCTGCTGGTGATGTTTCCGCAACTGGTGCTGGCTCCGCTGCGCTGGTTTTACAGCTAAACCACTTTTTTCCGGTTTTGCAGTGCCCTGGGTACGCCATTGCAAAGCCTTTTAACTTGCGTCCCGCCATAAATCCGGAGATCCATCAATGAAACGTCTATTCATCAAAACCGTGCTGGCCACCGTCGCCATCGCTGCCGTTGGCATCGCCAGTGCGCAGGAAAAAACCATCAAGTTTGCCACCCAAAACCCCAAGGGTCACCCCATTGTGATGGGTGCTGACAAGTTTGCAGAATTGGTGGCAGCCAAGTCGGGCGGCAAGATCAAAGTCAACGTGTTCCCGGGTGGCGTGCTCGGCAGCGACCAGGCCAACGTGTCGGCGCTGCAAGGCGGCACGCTGGAAATGGTGTCCATGAACTCGGGCATTCTGGCCGGCCAAGTCAAGGACTTTGCGGTGTTCGACTTCCCCTTCATGTTCGCCAATGAAAAAGAAGCCGATGCCATCGTCGATGGTGCCTTTGGTCACAAAATGCACGCCATGCTGGACGCCAAAGGCATTGTCGGTCTGGCGTATTACGAGCTGGGTTTCCGCAACCTGACCAACGCCAAACGCGCCATCAACAAGGTCTCTGACATTGACGGCCTGAAACTGCGCGTGATCCCCAACCCGATCAACGTCGATTGGGTCAAGGCTCTGGGCGCCAACCCGACACCGCTGCCATGGCCCGAAGTCTATGCCGCGCTGGAACAAAAAGCGGTGGACGGCCAGGAAAACCCGGTCACCGTGATCAACGCCAACAAGCTCTATGAAGTGCAAAAATTTCTGGCGCTCACCAACCACCAGTACAACCCCCAGTCGGTCATGATCAGCAAGAAATTCTGGGACACACTGTCGGCCGCCGAGAAGAAAATCGTTGGTGATGCAGCCATCGAGTCCGCCAAGTACCAGCGCGAGCAGGCCCGTGGCCAGGTTGCCGGCGCCATGGACAACCTGAAGAAAAACGGCATGACCGTGACCACCTTGCCAGCTTCTGAAATGGCTATTTTGCAAGACAAGATGAAACCCGTGATTGCCAAACACGGCGAGCCCATCGCCGCTACCGTGGCTGAACTGCAAGCTGAGCTGGCCAAACTGCGCAAGTAAAGCAAAGCAGGGCAAATGGTCTTGTTTGACTGGTGGTGCGCCGAACCAGTCAAACAGGACCGTCATTGCGAGCGCAGCGCGGCAATCCAGAGGGCATGGATTGCTTCACTGCAGCCTGTCCTGAGCTTAGCCTGTCCTGAGCTTGGCGAAGGGTCGAAAGGTTCGCAATGACGGGGTCGGCTCACGCCGCACCATAACGCAAGATTGCTTAAAAAGTCCACACCATGAACAAAACCCGCATCGCCATTGCTGGCGCTGGCTACATCGGCCTGGCGCACCTGGAAGTGGCGCAGAAAAGCACCACCTGCACGCTGTCCGCCATCGTGGATCCGTCGCCCGGCGCTGTGGCGATTGCCGCCAGGGCAGGTGTGCCGCGGTACACCTCCATTGACGAATTACTGGCCCAGGACCGCCCCGATGGCCTGATCCTGGCCACCCCCAACCAATTGCACGTGCCGCAGGCGCTGCAGTGCATCGCAGCGGGCATGCCCATCCTGCTCGAAAAACCCATCGCCACCACCGTCGCCGAGGCCGAAAAGCTGGTCAGTCAGGTGGACAAGACCGGTGCCAAAGTGCTCATCGGTCATCACCGCGCGCACAGCCCGATCATGGCCAAGGCCAGGGAAGTGGTCGATTCCGGCAAGCTGGGCCAACTGGTGGCGGTGATGGGCAGCGCCACTTTTTTGAAGCCCGACCACTACTTCAACGATAACCCCTGGCGCAAGGACATTGGTGCCGGCCCGATCCTGACCAACATGATCCACGAGGTGCACAACCTGCGCATGCTGTGCGGCGACATCGTGGCCGTGCAGGCCTTTTCCAGCAACGCCACCCGTGGCTTTGTGATCGAAGACACGGTGGCCATCACCCTGCGTTTTGCCAGCGGGGCTTTGGGCACCTTCATGCTGAGCGACACCGCCGCCTGCCCGCGCAGCTGGGAGCAAACCAGTCAGGAAAACAAGGCCTACCCCACTTATGCCGACGAAGATTGCTACGTCATCACCGGCACCAACGGTGCCTTGTCGGTGCCCACCATGCGCCTGAAAACTTACCCGCGCCCGGAAGACCGCTCGTGGTGGAAGGAATTTGAAGTGGGCGTGGTCGGCATGGTGCGCGACGACCCGCTCAAGCAGCAGATGGAACATTTTGGCGCGGTCGTGCGCGGCGAAGCCGAGCCGCTGGTCAGCGCCCGCGATGGCCTGCAAAACCTGCGCGTGACCGAAGCCATAGTCCAGGCTGCCCAGAGCGGGCAGGTGGTCAATTTGTCATGAACAAGCGCTGTCATTGTGAGCCCGCCGTATCCGGCTCGATCCCGCACACGGACCTTGAACCGTCATCGCGAGCGAAGCGTGGCGATCCATGCATTTTGCAGTCATGGATTGCCACGCCGTTGCACGGCTCGCAATGACGCATCAGTTTCGTTTTCATCCTAAAGGAATCCCCATGAAAGTTCTCATGCTGCACGGCGTCAACCACAACATGTTCGGCAAGCGCGACCCCAGGCAGTACGGCACCATCACGCTCGATCAGATCAACGCCTCCCTGACTGCACTGGGCAAGGAACTGGGCGTCGAGATCGAGGCCTACCAGACCAACTGCGAAGGCGACATGTGCGAGCGCATTCACCAGGCCTACAAAGATGGCGTGGACGCGGTGCTGATCAATGCCGGTGCCTGGACGCATTACAGCTATGGCATCCGTGATGCGCTGGCCATCCTGACCTGCCCGATTGTGGAGCTGCACATGTCCAACATTCACGCCCGCGAGGAATTCCGCCACCACTCGGTGTTCGGCGAAATTGTCATGGGCCAGATTTGCGGCTTTGGCGAGGACAGTTATTTGCTGGCTTTGCGCGCCGGCGTGTCGGCAGCCAAGGGGAAAAAAGCATGACCATCGACGGCAACACCGAAATCATTGCGCACATTGGCTTTCCCACCTATGCCTTTCGGGCACCGCTGATTTACAACCCCTGGTTTGCCAAGGTGGGCATCAACGCCATTGTGGTGCCGATGTCGTGCCAGGTTGAGCCCTATCCAAGGTTTTTGCGCTCGATCTTTCATCTGGGCAATATTCGCGGCGCGTTGATCACCATGCCGCACAAGGTGTCCACGGTGGGCATGGTCGATGAGGTGCTGCCCACGGCTGCCATTGCGGGTTCGTGCAACGCCGTGCGTCGCCTGGCTGATGGCCGCTTGCAGGGCGAGATGTTCGATGGCGAGGGCTTTGTGCGCGGTCTCAAACGCAAGGGATTCGACCCCAAGGGTCGGCGCGCCCTGGTGGTGGGGGCGGGCGGTGTGGGGTGTGCCATTGCCGCCTCGCTGGCCGCCGCAGGGGTGCTGGACATGGACTTGTTCGATGTCAATGACGCCTCTGCCCAAGGCCTGGCCAACCGGCTGATGCAGCACTACCCCAGCATGACGATTCGCACCGGCTCCAATGATCCTGCCGGCTACGAACTGCTGGTCAACGCCACCCCCATGGGCATGAAGGACGGCGACCCGTTGCCCGTTGACATGGCCAGGGTCGATGCCTCCACCTTTGTCGGTGAAGTGGTCATGAAGACCGACATGACCGCGTTTTTGAAGGCTGCGCAGGCGCGCGGCTGCCGCATCCAGATGGGCTCAGACATGCTGTACGAGATGATTCCCGCCTACCTGGAGTACTTTGGCTACCCGGTGCCGACACCTGATGAGTTGCGCGCCGCGGCTCAAGGCTGATTGAAAGCAAAACCATGACCCACCCAACAACGCCTGACGTCTTGATCTCTGAAGTGGGACCGCGCGACGGCCTGCAATCGGTCAAGGCCACCATGCCCACGGCAGACAAGTTCAAATGGATCGACGCGCTGGTGGCCGCCGGCCTGCGCGAGATCGAGGTGTGCTCCTTCGTGCCCGCCAAACTGCTGCCGCAAATGGCCGATGCTGCCCAGGTGGTGCAACACGCCTTGCAATACCAGGGCGTGACGGTGATGGCGCTGGTGCCCAATTTGCGCGGCGCCGAAGCGGCTTTGAGGTCCGGCGTGCACAAGCTCACCATTCCCTGTTCGGCCAGCGAAGCCCATTCCCTGGCCAACGTGCGCAAGAGCCGCAAAGACATGGTTGAAGAAGTGCGCGCCATCGTGCGCCTGCGCGACGAGATCACGCCAGGCGTCAAGATCGAAGCGGGCCTGTCCACCGCCTTTGGCTGCACCATCCAGGGCGAAGTCTCCGATGACGACGTGGTCTGGATGGCCGAGCAAGTGGTGGCGGCCGGGGTCGATGAAGCGGGCCTGTCCGACACCACCGGCATGGCCAACCCGGCGCAGGTACGCCGCCTCTTTACTAAGGTCCGCGCAGCCATTGGCGACAAGACCGGCGCTGCCCACATGCACAACACGCGCGGCCTGGGGCTGGCCAACTGCCTGGCCGCCTATGACGTGGGCGTGCGCACCTTTGACGCGTCTTTGGGTGGATTGGGCGGCTGCCCGTATGCCCCCGGCGCCTCGGGCAACGTGGTCACCGAAGACCTGGTCTTCATGTTCGAGGCCATGGGCATCAGGACGGGCATCGACATTGAAAAACTCATCGCCGCACGCGCCCCCCTGATGGCCGGACTGCCAGGTGAGCCGGTCTATGGCATGACCCCGCTGGCAGGATTGCCCAAGAACTGGAAAATGGCGGCTTGATTTGCTGTGGGAGCGGCGCCCCCGCCGCGATGGCTTGAAGTGACATAGACCATGTTTCTGCGCATCGTCAGCATCATTTTCCCGATCTTCATCATCGTGATGATCGGCTTTGCCTACGGGCGCCAACGCCGACCTGACATGGCGGCGGCCAACACGCTCAACATCACGGTGTTTTTGCCGGCGCTGTTTTTCTCGGCGCTGGCGGGCAAGACCTTCAATCTGGCCGACAACGCGCAAATCGCGTTGGGCTGCGCCGTGGTGGTGCTGGGCTCGGGCCTGCTCACCTGGCCGCTGGCGCGGCTGCTCGGCATGGCGCCCAAAACCCTGGTGCCACCCTCCATGTTCAACAACGTCGGCAACATGGGCCTGCCCCTGATGCTGCTGACCTTTGGCGAGCAGGCGCTGGGTGCTGCCGTGGTGCTGATGCTGGTGGTCACCGTGTTGCAGTTCAGTGTGGGCATCTGGCTGCTCAGCGGCCGCTTTCAGGCGTCGATGCTCTGGCGCGAGCCTTTGCTGGCGGCCGCAGCGGCCGGGATATTTGTCAGCCTGAGCGGCTTGACCGTGTGGCCACCGCTGATGGTGGCGGTCAAGCTGCTCGGCGATATTTCGATTGGCCTGATGATTTTTTCGCTGGGCGTGCGCTTGTCCACGGCGCAGTTGGGCGCCTGGCGCATTGGCGCGGTGGGGGCCGTCGTGACGCCGGTCACGGGCATGCTGGTGGCCTGGGGCGTTGGTCTGCTGGCCAACCTGAGCCCGACCGAGCAAGCCATGCTGTTTGTGTTTGGCGCGCTGCCGCCAGCCGTGTCGTGTTTCATCTTTGCCGAACGCTACAGCCAAGAGCCTGCCAAAGTGGCCAGCATTGTCATCATCGGCAATACTGCAGCCTTGTTTTTTATTCCGCTGGCGCTCGCGCTGCGCCTGTAACCGGAGCCACTGCCCATGGATTTGCCAATTCACCAACTGTCGATGACGGTGCTGATGACCCCCGACACCGCCAATTTTTCCGGCAACGTGCACGGCGGCACCATTCTGAAATTTCTGGATCAGGTGGCCTTTGCCTGCGCCAGCCGCTATGCCGGGTGCTACGTGGTCACGCTCAGTGTCGATCAGGTCATGTTCAGGCAGTCGATCCATGCCGCCGCTGAACTGCGCAAGCAGATGCGCCGCGAAATGGAGCAGTGTTTTGCGGCCACACGGACCAGCCCATGATCGACTGCCACGTCCACGTCTTTGACCCGGCCCGCTTTCCCTATGCGGCAGACGCCTGGTATCGCCCCTCGGGTGGCGAGACCGGCACGGCGGCGCAGCTCGGCCAGGTGCTCGATGCCCATGGCGTGCAGCATGCGCTGATCGTCGGTCCCAATTCCGGCTATGGGCTGGACAACCGCTGCCTGCTGGACGCGCTGGCGCGATCTGGACCTGTGGGCGCAGGTGCAAGTGCAGGCCGACGAGTTGGTCGCCTTGAAACCGATGTTGCAGGACAGCGGTGCCAAGCTGTTATTCGATCACTGCGGCCGACCCGACCCGGCGGCTGGCGTGGGGCAAGCCGGTTTTGCGGCCCTGCTGTCGCTGGCTGAAACGGGCCGGGCCTGCGTCAAGCTGTCCAGCCTGGTGAAGTGTTCAAACCAGCCGTACCCTTACCCCGATGCCTGGCTTTTTGTGCAGGCGCTGCTGCAAGCTTACACGCCGCAAGCTCTGGTATGGGGGGCTCGGACTGGCCGTTTTTGCGTGCGCCTGAGCGCATTGACTACGGCCCGTTGCGGACGCTGTTTGAGCAACTGGTGCCCGATGCGGCTGACCGTCAGGCCATTGGGTGGGATGCACCACGCAGGCTGTTGGGGTTTGGCGGGTAGTCTTCGGCCGCGATAACGATGAGTTTGAATGGTGGGGGTTATGTCGCCATTGCAGCGCAATGTAGAGAGGTACTTTGCGCGGCAAGGCGTGTACACAACATGCCACATCAACAGCCAGAAAGCGAACCCCTACAGGTGTTGTTCGTTTTCCGGCAAGGCTTTCAAATTTCCAGGTTATCGATCAGCCGTGTGTTGCCCAGTTTGGCGGCGCCAAGCACCACCAGGCCAGCGTGTTGGGCCAGGGGGGTGACTTGGTCGGGGGCAGGTGTTTGCAGGTTGCTGCGGCAGCGCACTGTCAGGTAGTCGGGCTGCCAGCCGCGCTGGGCCAGGGCGGCCATGGCTTGCTGCTCCAGGCCGGGCAGGTCAGTGGCGCCGGCGCGCACGGCTTCGGCCATGGCGCGCAGGGCTTGTGACAGTTGCACCGCTTCCAGGCGCTGGTCTGGGCTGAGGTAGTTGTTGCGCGAGGACAGTGCCAACCCATCCTGCGCGCGCAGGGTCTGGCCGCCGATCACTTCAATGGGCAGGGCAAACTGCTGCACCATGCGCCGGATCACCATGAGCTGCTGGTAATCTTTTTTCCCAAACAGCGCGAACCGCGGCTGCACGCAGGCAAACAGCTTCATCACCACGGTGCAGACGCCGACAAAAAACCCCGGCCTGAAATGACCTTCCAGAATGTTGGCGAATTCCGATGGCGGCTGGATGGTGAAGCCCTGGGGTTGCGGGTACAGCTCTTTCTCGCTGGGCGCGAACACCACATCGCAACCCGCTGCTTCGAGCGCCTGGCAATCGGCCTCCCAGGTGCGCGGGTAGGTGTCAAAGTCTTCGTGCGGCAAAAACTGCAGCCGGTTGACAAAAATGCTGACCACCACCACATCGCCGAGTGGCTTGGCCTGGCGCACCAGCGCCAGGTGGCCATCGTGCAGGTTGCCCATGGTAGGTACAAATGCCGGGTGTTTGAAGTTGGCCAAGTGCTCGCGCAATTCGGCGATGGTTCGAATGATGATCATGATATTTTGTGGGACAGACCAACTTCGCTGAGCGTAGCGAAGATCAGTTGCTCTGTCCTCAACTGATTACTGGATGTCCCAACCTACCAGGCGTGTAGCACGTTGTCCGGAAAGCTGCCATTTTTGACCGCTTGTACATACGCCTGCATGGCTTCCTTGATGCCGTGCTGGCCTTGCACGCCAGGCAGGTCGGCCATGAAGTTGCGTACAAACCTGGGCATCTTGCCCAGGTTCAGCCCCAGCATGTCATGCAATACCAGCACCTGGCCCGCCGTGCCGCTACCGGCCCCAATGCCAATGGTGGGGCAGTGGGCTAGCTCGGTGGTGAGCTCAGCCGACAAGGCGGCGGGCACCATTTCAAGCACCAGCAGGGAGGCACCGGCCTCTTGCAGTTCATGCGCGTGGCGCTTCATGATGGCGGCCGACTCAACCGTTTTACCCTGTACCCGGTAGCCGCCCAGGGCGTGCACGGTTTGTGGCGTTAGTCCCAGATGGGCACAGACCGGGATGCCGCGTTCCACCAGAAAACGCACGGTCTCGGTGGTCCAGCCTCCGCCCTCCAACTTGACCATGTGGGCACCGGCCTGCATCAGCACGGCGGCGCTGCGCAGCGCTTGTTCTTTCGATTCCTGGTAGGTGCCATAGGGCAGGTCGCCAACGATCCAGGCCGTGCCTTGCACCCGGCGCACACCACGCGTCACACTTTCGACGTGGTAGCGCATGGTCTCCAACGACACGCCCACGGTGCTGCTCAAACCCTGGCACACCATGCCCAGTGAATCGCCGATCAGAATGCAATCCACGCCAGCGGCATCGGCC
>PHCO01000169.1 GCA_002842265.1 Betaproteobacteria bacterium HGW-Betaproteobacteria-18
CGTGCCCGGCTTGCTGGAGGCGGTGCAAGCCCTGCAAACCAGCAGTCACAACGTCAATGCGGTGCTGGTGCAACTGCAACCCGGCTGGCAGGCCGATGAAGTGGCCGGTGCTTTGAAACGCTGGAAACACGTGCAGGTGTTCACCCGCGCGGGCATGGAAGACATTCTGGTGGCCAAGCTGATTGCCACCTCGGCCAAACAAATCGGCATGTTCCTGGCCATTCTGGCGGTGGTGAGTGCGGCCATTGTGGCCTTCATCATCTACACCATGACGCTGGGCAAAATCCGTGAAATTGCGGTGCTCAAGCTCATCGGCACGCGCAACCTGACCATTGCCGGCATGATCCTGCAACAGGCCTTGGGATTGGGCGTGATCGGCTTCATTGTGGGCAAAGTGGCCGCCACCGTGTGGGCACCGGTGTTTCCCAAGTATGTGCTGCTACTGACGCAGGATGCCGTCACCGGCTTGGTGGCCACGCTGCTGATTTGTGCCCTGGCCAGCACGTTGGCAATTCGCGTGGCGCTCAAAGTTGACCCGGCAGAGGCGATTGGATGATGGTGCATCAATTCAAAAATACCGTCATTGCGAGCAAAGCGCGGCAATCCATGAAGTCCTGGATTGCCGCGTCGCTGACGCTCCTCGCAATAACGGCAATTCCCGAAGGGTGGCAAATTCCATGAGTGGCATCCGCATTGAAGGCCTGCGCAAGGTCTATGGCAAGGGCGACAGCGCCGTCGAGGCCCTGAAAAATGTCAATCTGGTGGTGGCACCAGGCGAAGTCGTTGGTCTGGTCGGACCGTCGGGCTCGGGCAAAAGCACGCTTCTGAAGTGCCTGGGCGCCATCATCGAACCTACCTCCGGGCGCATGACGCTGGGCAGCGACGTGATTTACGACAACGGCTGGAAGGTACCCGACCTGCGTGCGCTGCGGCGTGACCGCATCGGCTTTATCTTTCAGGCGCCCTACCTGATTCCGTTTCTGGATGTGACCGACAACGTGGCGTTGCTGCCCATGCTGGCTGGCCAGCCCAACGCGCAAGCCAGAGCACGGGCACTTGAGCTGCTCACCGCGCTGGACGTGCAACACCGCGCCCAAGCCGAGCCGTCGCAACTCTCGGGCGGCGAGCAGCAACGGGTATCGATTGCGCGCGCGCTGGCAAACCGCCCGCCGGTGATTCTGGCCGACGAACCCACGGCGCCGCTGGACAGCGAACGCGCATTGGGCGTGATGCGCATCCTGAACCAGATGGCGATTCAGGCGCACACCGCCATCATTGTGGTGACGCATGACGAAAAAATCATTCCCACCTTCAAGCGCATTTACCACATCCGCGACGGCCAAACTGTGGAAGAAACTGGCGAAGGGCTGAGTCTTTGAATCACAAAATACACCTTGAGAGGATACGCATATGAATAGCCCCCGTCACCTCAGGATTCTGGCCGTCGTGGCCGTGGTCTTTGGCCTGCTCACCATTTTCAGCGGCGGCCGTGCCTTGTTTGGCGGAACCCAAGCCCAAGCGGCAGTTGGCAACGCCGTCGGGTTTGTGCTGTGGTTCAACTTTTTAGCAGGCTTTGTCTATGTTCTTGGCGGCGCTGGACTATGGCAGGGCAAGCACTGGGCCGTCAGTACCGCCGGCCTGTTGGCGCTGGCCACGGCCTTGGTGGCAGCGGCGTTCAGCTTTCATGTCATGGGTGGCGGTGCCTACGAGATGCGCACCGTGGCCGCGCTGGCACTGCGATTCGGGTTCTGGATAGCGGTATTCATCGTGGCACGGCGGGCCCTCAAACCCATGCATTGAATTCGCACCGGGTCACAGGCCACGACAAGTGGCGCTCACTCGAACAACATCGTGTCAGGCTTGGCCACTGGTTTGCCCGCTGCCACCCAGCCATCAAAACCCCCGGCAATCGAGCGCACGTTCAGGTAGCCCATGTCGTGCAGCGCGGCGCCAGCCAGCGCGGCACGGCCACTGGTTTTGCAGTACAGCACGATGTTCAGGTCGCGCGCCTGCAGAGCCGGGTTGACGCTGAATTTGAATTCAAGTGTGCCGCGTGAAATGTGGACCGCGCCTGCCAGGTGGCCAGCGGCAAATTCATCGGCTTCGCGCACATCCACCAGCACATCGGCTTCACGGATGGCTTGTTCGGCATCAGCCACCGGAACTTCCTGCACGCGGGTTTTGGCGGCAGCAACGAGGTCGTGGGCAGTTTTCATAAAGGGCGGTCCAATCGGGAGTTATCAAATCAGAAATAATATCCGTTTATGCTTATTTATGATGAGCTGTAGGGGTTTTATGCTACAGGCAGCATCGGCTGTATCAGCGGCATCAGTGAATCCCTTGCGCAGCCTGGCCCAACATTTCCTTGGTTACCAGCGTGATGCCGGAGTCGGTGACACGAAAGCGGTTTTTATCCTGCTCCGGGTCCACGCCAATCACAGTACCTTCAGGCAGCACGCAATTTTTGTCTATGATGCATTTCTTCAAGACACAGTGGCGACCCACATGAACATTGGGCAACACCATCGAATCTTCAACAGTGGCATAGCTGTGCACATGCACCCCGGAGAACAACATCGACCGGCGCACAATGGCACCACTGACGATGCAGCCCCCTGCAACCATCGAGTCAACCGCCTTGCCGCGGCGGGTGTCGTCATCAAAGACAAATTTGGCCGGTGGCGTTTGCGGCTGCCAGGTCCAGATCGGCCAGTGTTCCGAATACAAATTGAGGTCGGGCGTGACCTGCACCAAATCGATATTAGCAGCCCAGTAGGCATCGAGCGTGCCCACGTCACGCCAATAAGGAGGTTTGCCTGGCTCGCTGACGCAGCTCTCGGCAAAATTCTGGGCGTAGGACCGATAGCGTTTGACGCAGTGCGGAATGATGTCCTTGCCAAAATCATGGCTCGAATAGGGGTCGTCCGCATCGCGCAGCAATTGCTCATACAAAAAGCTGGTGTTGAACACATAAATGCCCATGCTGGCCAGCGCCTTGTCAGGGTCACCCGGCATCGGCTGCGGCTGTGCTGGTTTTTCTGTGAAGTCAACAATACGACCCTCGTCGTTGACTGACATCACGCCCAAGCTGCTGGCCTCATGCAGCGGCACCTCAATACACGCCACCGTCAGGTCCGCCTGACGCGCCACGTGGGCCGCCAGCACCCGGCCGTAGTCCATGCGGTAGATATGGTCACCCGACAGGATCAGCACGTATTCTGGCCTCGCATGGCGGATTTCACGCAGGTTTTGAAATACCGCATCGGCGGTGCCCTGGTACCAGTGCGCCTCGCCGGACTGCTGCTGTGCCGGCATGATTTCGATGAATTCGTTGAGGCGCCCGTCCAGAAAACTCCAGCCCAGTTGCAAGTGCCGGATCAGGCTCTGTGCCTTGTACTGCGTGGCCACCCCGACCCGGCGCACGCCCGAGTTGACACAATTGGAAAGCGTGAAATCAATGATGCGATATTTGCCACCAAACGGCACCGCCGGTTTGGCCCGAAAATCGGTCAGTTCATGCAGCCGACTACCGCGTCCACCCGCCAGAATCAGGGCAAAAGTGTTGCGCGTCAGTTGGCTCACAAAGCGCGGGTCATGTGCTCTGCGCTCAACCTCCCCCTGTTCCTGATAGTCGGCCATGAGGGTGCTCCCGTCTCATGCCGCTGCCGTGCCAAAGTTCTCTGGCATCTGGATCGCCACCACCTCACCGCGTGCGGTCGCCACTCCGGCGGCATACACGGTGGATTCAATCACCACCTTGCGGCCCTTGATTTCCTTGATGCGACCCCGAATTTCCAGGGTTTCTGAAATGGGCGTGGGTTTCAAATAATCCACATGCAGCGAACCGGTGACAAAGCGGAATGCCGGCAGCGTGTCCATGGCACGGCCTTCTTGCCGATACATGGCCGCTGCGGCGGTACCGGTGCTGTGGCAATCAATCAAGGATGCCAGCAAGCCGCCATAGGTAAAACCCGGCACGGCGGTGTGAAAGGGCTCGGGGGTGAACCGGGTCACGGTCTCGTCACCCTCCCAAAACGTCTTGATGCGGTGGCCGTGGTCATTTTTGGCGCCGCAGCCATAACAGTGCGACAGGTTTTCGGGGTAGTAGTCTTGAAAGGCTTTCATGCAAATTTATTCCTGGTAAATCAGTCCATACTGTTTTTTTTGAAAGCTGATTACGCCCTATGAATCAGGCAAAGACGATGATTTTTATCAACTATCAAACGCTTAGTGACCCACGTGCAGCCTGGCATGAATGCGCCGCGTGGTGCGCCACACCGCCCATAACACCACCGGCACCAGGGCACCGGCGGCCATTTCGGGGTTGATCGGCAACCCCGCCGCCTTGAGCGCCTTGCCACCGTACAGCAGCAGGCTGATCACGTAATACGAGATGGCGGCGATCGACAGGCCTTCCACCGTGCTTTGCAAGCGCAGTTGCAACTCCTGGCCCCGGGTCAGCTTTTCCAGCAACTGCTGGTTTTGCACCTCGGTGGCAATATCGACCCGGGTGCGCAGCAAGTCACTGGTGCGCGCCACCCGCTCCGACAAAGAAGCCAGCCGCTGGTCAGTTGCCGCCACCGTGGCCATGGCCGGTGACAATCTGCGCTGCATGAACTCGCCAATGGTCTGGGTGCCCGGAATGGCTTTTTCACGCAATTCATTGATGCGCTGATTGACCAGTGCGTAGTAGGCCTGGGTGGCCGCAAAACGGTAGCTGTTTTCAGCGGTGGCGCGCTCCACGCTGGCCGCCAATGACACCAGGGTGTCGAGCAGTTCCTGGTCTGAGGCTGACTTGTTTTCCAACTGACCCGTGATGCGCACCAGGTCGCTTTCAGCCTGCGCCAACATCGGCCCCAGCGCTTTGGCCACCGGCAGGCCGCGCAGCGCCATCAGCCGGTAGGTTTCGAGCTCCAGCAGGCGCGCGGCAATGCGGCCGGCGCGGGTCTGGCTGGTGCCCTCCGGCGCAATCACCAGCATGCGCTCGAAGCCGTCATCTTGCAGGCGAAACTGCGTCAGCGCCCACGAATGCCCCATGGGGTGGTCGTAGCCGTGGCGGTTGGCAGGCACGTTGCCCTGCCCCGTCACATGGGCGACGTTACTGCCCATCAATGAAGCCACCACCGTGCGCCCACCCAGCCAGGTCAACGCTTGCGTCATCAAGGCGGGGGCATCATTGAGCGGCGCATTGACCATGGCCAACTGCACGGCCGCCACGGTGCGCCCGGGAATTTGCGCCAACCATTGCGCTGGCACCGCCAGGCTGCGCAGCAAATCGGGCTCGGACGCGCCCAGCAGCGCATGTTCGGGCAGCGGCTGCACCATCGAATAACGGGTAAATTCGCTGTGGCGCTCCCACTTGACGGTCAACCCCTCCAGGCGCAAGTGCAAAAAATTGTCCTGCAAATGATCGGGTGTGAGCTCAGCCTGGCCGGGCAATCGGTTCAGATGGGCGCACTCGGCCTCGCGGCTGATGCCTTCGTTGAGCACCGCCACATACACAATCAGCGCCGGTAAACGGATACGTGCGGACGGTCGGGCGTGCACTTCGTTGTGCAAGGCCGCGCGCTGTGGGTCGTCTGGCGGCAGCCATTGAAGAACGTGCGGCACGGGATCAGGTGAGGTGGTGATTGGCATGAGGGCTATTTTGCCGCGCTTCGGTGCTTCAAGACATCACAGACTGCTGACAAACTCCGCCACGTCCGGGCGCAAACGTGCGGGTTTGCGTTTGATGACCGTGCCCACGTTGATGCAGCACACCGCCTGTTCGCCCTCGGTCAGGGCAAACAACTGGCGCATGGGCGCAGCGTGCATGGCCTGGCCGCTGGTCAGGCTGCTGCCAAAGCCCATGCTGTGCGCACACAGCAAAAAATTTTGAATGGCCGCACCCACCGACACCATGCGCTCCAGCGGGTCAATGTCGGGCTCACACGGCCCCAGCCGGGCAATGGCCAGCGCCAGAAACGGCGCGCGAAAAGCTTTCTCACGCGCCTGCTCAATTTGCGCAGGTGTGGCGCTGGCATCGCGCTCGGTCAAGGCCTGACCAAACGCATCGGCCAGTACCGCCCGTTTGGTGTCTGGCACCAGCACAAAACGCCATGGTCTCACCTCGCCATGGTCGGGCGCGGATGCGGCAGCCCGAAACATGTCGTTCACCTGATCCGCGCTGGGCCCGGGCGCGGCCAGGCGCTTGGGCAAAATGTTTTGCCGCGAGGTGATCAGAGTCAAGGCAAACGCCGCGAGGTCGTTGCCGGTGAAGCTGGTTGAATCGGTCATGGTGCGAATGGTACTCGCCCTATTGCTACGGCCCGATAAAGTATGAACCGTTCGCCCTGAGCTTGGCCTGTCCTGAGCTTGACGAAGGGTCGAAGAGCCTGCCCTGAGCCTGGGTTGCTCACGCGGCTGGCTGCGCCACCGCGTGGGCGACTCAGCGCTGGCAGACGACCTGCTGCAAGACCTGTTTTTGAAAGCCTTGCGTCAGGGCGAGCGGTTTTGTGACCTGC
This sequence comes from Betaproteobacteria bacterium HGW-Betaproteobacteria-18, assembly GCA_002842265.1. Classification (GTDB taxonomy): domain Bacteria; phylum Pseudomonadota; class Gammaproteobacteria; order Burkholderiales; family Burkholderiaceae_C; genus Rhodoferax. The sequence continues at coordinate 6,504 of PHCO01000169.1, forward strand.
AAAACGCCCGGGCCTGGTTGTTCGAGGTGGCGCGCAACCTGCTGGCCGACCACCTCCGTGTGTCGCTCCCAGCCGTGACAAAATCGAACAATGGCTGGCAGCTTCATAACTTGACACAATCCGTCACACCATGAATCCACAAAAATTTCAGTCAGAAAACCACCGCACGCAACACATCGGCTGGCTGCGCGCCGCCGTGCTGGGCGCCAATGACGGCATCGTCTCTACCGCCAGCCTGATTCTGGGTGTGGCTGCCGCCAGCGCCACGCAGGGTGCCGTGCTGGTGGCGGGCGTGGCGGGTCTGGTGGCCGGGGCCATGTCGATGGCGGCGGGCGAATATGTGTCGGTGAGTT
>PHCO01000170.1 GCA_002842265.1 Betaproteobacteria bacterium HGW-Betaproteobacteria-18
ACACCCACCGCCAGTTTGAACACCGCTTGCCCGTCCATACGCAACAGCGGGTCACCCAAAATCTGGCCGCCGCAGACATGCCCTGGCACACACAAAATATCGGCATGTTGGCCGTCGGCATGGATATCGGTCGCCAAAATGCCCGGCGTGCTGGAGGCTTCCAGCACCACCGCCCCGGCGCCATCGCCAAACAGCACACAGGTGGTGCGGTCCTTGAAGTCCAGAATGCGTGAAAAAACTTCGGCGCCGACCACCAGGGCTTTTTTGACCGCCCCCGTGCGAATCATCGCGTCCGCCAGCGTCAGGGCATAAATAAAGCCGCAGCACACCGCTTGCACGTCAAACGCGGGCGCACCATGGTTGCCCAGTTTGTTTTGCAAAATACAGGCCGTCGAAGGAAACACGATGTCGGGCGTGGAAGTGGCCACAATGATCAGGTCGAGGTCTTTGGCATCGACGCCGGCTGCCTGCAAGGCATTGCTTGAGGCCACCAGCGCCAGATCACTGCTGAAAACACCAGCATCGGCAAAATGACGGGCGCGAATGCCTGTGCGCTCAACGATCCATTCGTCGCTGGATTCAATGCCTTGAACGGCAAGTTCAGCGACCAGGTCTGCATTGGTGAGGCGCCGTGGCGGCAAATAACTGCCTGTGCCGGTAATACGAGAATAAATTTTCATGAATCGAACCGAGGAAGTCGTCTGCGATCAAATTGACACATCTTCACTCGCCAACAGCGGGGCTGCATGTGCAATCCGAACCCGAACGAGATCTAACAAATTATTGCGGGCTGCATCATACGCCCGCGTCAATGCGTAACCAAAAGCCAGCTCGTCGGCCGAGCCATGGCTTTTGAACACCAAGCCGCGCAAACCCAGCAAGGCACCGCCGTTGTAACGCCGATGGTCCATGCGTTTTTTCAGCGCAGCAATCACCGGGTAAGCCGTCATGGCAGCCATTTTTGTGAAGATATTGCGCGAAAACTCTTTTTTCAAGAAGTCCACAATCATGCCCGCCAAGCCTTCACTGGCCTTCAAAGCCACATTACCGACAAAGCCATCACACACCACAATGTCGGCAGTACCCTTGAAAATATCATTGCCTTCGACATTGCCATAAAAGTTCAAATCGCCAGTTTTAGCGGCAATTCGCAGCAATTCACCGGCTTTTTTGATGACTTCATTGCCTTTGATGGCTTCTTCACCAATATTGAGCAAGCCAACCGTGGGATTGTCTTCACCACTGAGCACCGACACCAGCGCCGACCCCATGACCGCAAACTGAAGCAAATGCTCGGCCGTGCAATCCACATTGGCACCCATGTCGAGCACCGTGGTGGCTGCCCCTTTGGCGTTGGGTATTTGACCCGCGATGGCGGGACGGTCAATACCGTCAAGGGTTTTAAGGAGGTAGCGTGAAATGGCCATCAAGGCGCCAGTATTGCCCGCCGACACTGCGGCTTGGGCGGTACCGTCTTTGACCTGCATGATGGCCACCCGCATCGACGAGTCTTTTTTGCGCCGCAGCGCGACTTCCAGCGGATCATCCATCGTGACCACTTCACTGGCCAACACCACCGTCGCACGCGCATGGGCGTAACCGACCATGCTTTGCGGCAATCCGACCAGGATCAATTGCACATCCGGGTGCTGATCCAGAAAACGGGAACACGCAGGCAAGGTGACATCAGGGCCATGGTCGCCCCCCATACAGTCAACAGCAATAGTGATCATGAATAACAGGTCGCCCAACAAACATCGATGACAAGTCCAACGCGAATCAGACTCAAAAAAGCAAAGGCCCGGGGCTACACACTTGGTAGCCCCGGGCCTAGGGTGTCAGTATGACTTTAAGCTTCTGACTTGCTCTTGATCACTTGACGGCCACGGTAAAACCCATTCGGGCTGATGTGGTGACGCAAATGCGTTTCACCCGTGGTGGCTTCCACGGCGATTCCGGGCACCACCAAAGCGTTGTGCGAACGGTGCATACCGCGCTTGGAAGGTGACTTTTTGTTTTGTTGGACGGCCATGTTCCGCTCCTTAAAGCTATAAGCTGCCAGAGCGGCAGCAAATGGGGATGATTAAAAAGCGCACGTCGTCATGCGCAAAAGCTGTAGAGTATAACCCAAGGAAACCGTATTTCAAACCATCAGTGCTTGCCGGGAACTTTCAGACCAGCCAACACCGCAAACGGGCTGGGCTTGGGCAGTGCCTCTTCAAAACCCGCATCCATGGCCATCAATTTGACGGGCATAGGGCAGGTTTCGTGACGCGGCACCACCGGCAAGTCCATCAACAATTCATCCTCAATCAACCCCGCAAGATCAAAGTCCTGGCTCAGAACCAGCACATCTTCTGGCGATGCATCGTCTTCCAGTTCGGCTTGCGCTTCAGTCTCCACAAAGCGAAAAGCCCGCTCGATCTGCACGGGAACATCCACCGGACCCAGACAGCGCTGGCAGGTCAAAGGCAAGCTGACGTGCACACTTAAATGCAGCCAAACCTGCGGTAACCCCGCCTGGTCAGGCCGAAGCTCCCCACGCACCGACCAATTGAGTGTGTTTTGAGACCCAAGACCTTGGGTCTCTGACAAGAGACGCTCGTAATTTAATAGCAAGTCATGGCCGACGAGTTGCTGCGAAGCTTGACCAGCCTGCCTGACATCGATTTTGGGGGGACGTTGGAATTCACTCATCTGCGCAGTGTAAGAGAATCAGGGCATGACTGAACTCAAGCCACGCCAGTTGATCCTGGCCTCCACCTCTGTTTACCGCCGCCACTTGCTGGAGCGACTGCGGCTGCCCTTCACCGTGATCGCCTCCGATGTGGATGAGGTTGCGCTACCTGATGAGGTACCTGCGCAACTGGCCTGCAGGCTGGCACTGGCCAAAGCGCAAACGGTGGCAGCGCTATACCCGGAGTGCGTGGTCATCGGCTCAGACCAGGTAGCTGACCTGAACGGCCAAGCCCTCGGCAAACCAGAAACCCATCCACGCGCCGTGGCGCAATTGCAGCGCATGCGCGGCCAAACGGTTATTTTCCAAACGGCCGTGGCTGTGGTGTGCCAGGCCACGGGGTTTGCCAAAACCGGGTTGGCAGCGGTCAAAGTCCAATTCAAAAACCTGACCGACGCGCAGATCGAGAGCTACCTGTTGGCGGAAAAACCCTATGACTGCGCAGGCAGCGCCAAAAGCGAAGGGCTCGGCATTGCTTTGCTGGCACGCATTGACAACGACGACCCGACCGCGCTGGTGGGCTTACCGTTGATTCGCACTTGCCAACTGCTGGAAGCCGCCGGGCTCAAGGTGCTATGAAAGGCCAGCTCTACCTGGTGCCCGCACCGCTGGACTTTGGCTGCGCGCAAAGCGCTGATTTACGCGCCACCCTGCCCATGGGCACCATCACCATCGCCGCCGGCCTGGCGCACTGGGTGTGTGAGAACGCCAAATCAGCGCGCGCCTACCTTAAACGCGTCAACGACATTACGCCGCTGTGCCAACCTATTCAAGCCTTGTCACTGGTGGAACTGCCGCGCGAAGTCCACAAAAAAGGCGATCACAACGGCAACTTTGACGCCCGCGCGCTGTTACAACCCGCGCTGGATGGCCACAACATGGGTTTGGTCAGCGAAGCGGGCATGCCGGCCGTGGCCGACCCCGGCTCATCGGTAGTACGCGCTGCCCATGAATTGGGCATCAAGGTGGTGCCCCTGGTGGGCCCGGTATCGTTGCTGCTGGCACTGGCGGCCAGCGGCCTTAACGGTCAAAATTTTGCCTTTGTCGGCTACTTGCCGCAAGAGCCGCAAGAACGCGCGGGGCGCATCCGCGAGCTTGAGGCGCTGGCACTCAAAACCGGCCAAACCCAACTGTTCATTGAAACACCTTACCGCAACCTGGTCATGCTCAAGGCCCTGCTGCAAACCCTGCAGCACAACACCCGGTTGGCCATCAGCAGCGGACTCACGCTCGACAGCGCCAGCTCGACCAGTGACTGCATCAAAGAATGGAAACATAAACCGGTATTGCTGAACAATGCGACACCTGCCGTGTTTGCCATTGGGCGCTGACCCGGCTGCGCCAATTATCACCAGGTTGCCACAGGCACGGGCCCTGTGCGCGCTTTGGCTCAATGGATGGCTGCAGTTGACCAGAACGCGTGCATGGCCCCGGCACCCACCGCCACACCAAAACGCTTGGCCAGGCGTTCGGCCACGTTGTCACGACGGGTGTAGTCAATGATCTCTTCGGCCTTGACCACTTCACGTGCCACATAGTCCAGGCTGCCCAACTGGTCGGCCAGGCCCATCTCCACGGCTTGCTGGCCGCTCCAGAACAAACCGCTGAAGGTTTCGGGCGTCTCTTTCAGGCGTTGTCCACGCCCTTCCTTGACCACTTCAATGAACTGCTGATGAATCTGGTTGAGCATCGCCTGGGCGTATGCGCGCTGCGTTTCGGTCTGCGGGCTGAACGGGTCCAGAAATCCCTTGTTTTCACCCGCAGTCATGAGCCTGCGCTCGACGCCCAACTTGTCCATCAACCCGGTAAAGCCAAAGCCGTCCATGAGCACGCCAATGCTGCCCACAATGCTGGCTTTATCGACAAAAATCTTGTCGGCCGATACCGCAATGTAGTAAGCCGCCGAAGCCGCTGACTCCTCCACCACGGCGTACACCGGTTTGTTGTGCAGGACTTTGAGCCGTTTGATTTCATCGTTGATGATGCCCGCCTGCACCGGACTGCCACCTGGCGAATTGATCAACAGCACCACCGCTTGGGCTCCCGCATCTTCAAAAGCGGTGCGAACGGAGGCGATGATCAACTCGGCACTGGCTTCGGCGTCCGAGGCAATTTCACCCTTGATTTCAATCACGGCGGTATGCGGCGCATTCACATTTTGCTTGGTAACCCCTTGACTAAAACCCAGCCACACCAACGCCGCAAAAAACAGCAGCCAGGCCAGGCGCACAAAAATACGCCAGCGCCGCGCCAGTCGCTGCTCATGCAAGGAGGCAAAAACGAGCTTTTCCAGGGTGGCGCGCTCCCAACTCCGGGGGTCGCTCAGCGCAGCATCTGCTGCTTTTTTTGCGGTTTTTTGCGCTGGCTCTGGCGCCTGATGGTTTTTGGTTTCAGCGGCTACGGTAACCGGCTCCGCGCCATCATTGACTGGGTCATTCATAAATTAAATAGCTGGTTGAATTTTGCTTGAAGTATGCCAGTACACCATGCCACCAGTTTCTGACACCTCAATTTTGACCAAACCACCCCGGCACGGCCCCATCAGGCAACGACCCGTTTGCGGTGCATACGTGGCGCCATGGGTGGCGCATATCAGCCAATGCCCGGTCAGGTCAAAAAACTGGTTCGGCTGGTAATCCATCTCCATCGGTACATGGCTGCATCGGTTCAAATAGGCATAAACCCGGCCTTGGTAGCGTACCGCAAAAGCAGCGTTGCTTTGCCCAGAATACTGCACCTCAAAAGGTACGGCCAGGCCGCTGTCCAGAAGGTCTTTGGAATGACAAAGAAAAATCGCTGGCGTTGTCATGCCTTGCGCTCAGGCCTGGGTGCGCAGCCAGTCACGCAGTTGCGCCACATCGTGCGCCACCACCAGGGGTTTGAGTTCAACAAATGCTTCTGGCTCATGCGCGCCGTAGCTCACGCCCACGCTGGCGCAGCCCGCATTAAGCGCCATTTGCAAGTCGTGCGTGGTGTCGCCAATCATCAGGGTGCGCTCAGGCGGCACGTCAAATTCGGCCATCAGTTCGCGCAACATCAGGGGATCGGGTTTGCCGGCAGTTTGATCGGCGGTGCGCGACGCGTCAAACGTGCCTGCCAATGTCGATGTGGCCAATGCCTCATCCAGACCACGACGGCTTTTGCCGGTGGCCACCACCAGCAGGTGGCCGCGCGCCTTGAGCTCCGCCAACATCGGCAGCACGCCTTCAAACAAACTGATTTCGTGCTGAATCGCAAAATAATGATGCCGATAGCGGTCGCCCAGCATCGGGTAGCGCTCTTTGGGCACATCCGGGGCCGCATGGGCCAGCGCCTGCATCAAACCCATGCCAATCACATACGAGGCTGCCTCAAGGCTTGGTTTTTCGCCGCCCACATCCAGCACGGCGGCCTGAATGCAGCGGGCAATGATGGCGGTGGAATCAAACAGGGTGCCATCCCAGTCAAAAGCGATCAAATCAAAACGTCGAAAAGTCATGGTGCGGGGCGCAAAGGCGCCTGGTTTGAAGAAAATTGAGCCAACTCGGGTGGCAACTCTGCCAGCAACTCCAATCGCTCGCCGCTGGCAGGGTGATTGAACTGCAAACGCCAGGCATGCAAAAACATGCGCTTGAGGCCCGGACGGGCGCCAGCACTGGCCAGAGTCTTGTTCAGCTCGAAGTCGCCATACTTGTCGTCCCCCAGAATCGGATAGCCTTCGCTGGCCAGGTGCACCCGGATCTGATGGGTGCGGCCGGTTTTGATGGTCACTTCCAGCAAGCTGCCCCCAGGCAGGCGCTCACGCACCTTGACCAGGGTCACCGAAGGCATACCATCGGCATCATCGCGCGCCACCACCTTGACGCGGCGCTCTCCCGCCTGACTGTCCTTGCTGTCCAGCAAATATTTGTGCAATGGCTTGTCCAGCACCTTGAGCCTGGCCGGCCATTCGCCGCGTACCATGGCCAAATAAGTTTTACCGGTCTGGCGCTCGCGAAACTGGTCTTGCAGGTTTTTCAGGGCACTGCGCTTTTTGGCCACCAGCAAAATACCGCTGGTTTCACGATCCAGCCGGTGCACCAACTCCAGAAATTTGGCCTGCGGACGGGCCATGCGCAATTGCTCA
>PHCO01000005.1 GCA_002842265.1 Betaproteobacteria bacterium HGW-Betaproteobacteria-18
GATGACCCCTGCCGCTTATGCCAGATCACTTGCCCAGAAATCAGTAAAATTAACCCCGGACTCTAAAGCCTACTGCTACTGAAAACGGGGGGACGTCGCTTGCAAAGTATCGTTTGATTTGAAACAGCAAAGTACCATCTTTGAACCAGCGACAGCAGCAGGATCAGTATTGGCGGAAACCGGCACCTGTTCGTCAAAACTTTGCGTTTGCATGCGCAACCCGCCGCAACGAATTGCTTCGACATGAACAGAGCGGCCAATCAGGACAACTTCACGTCCAGCGCGAGCAAGCATTCCGCCGTAAAAGCAGCCGACTGCGCCAGCACCCAGTATTGTGGTCTTCATAGCGTGTTCTCTGTGTATTTTGTTGTCTTCTCGGGATCTGCTCTATGTAGGAGGGAAGCATAGCGATAGCAAATGGCGTACCGTCGATGGAGGTAAGTTGTGCTTTCAGGGTCAGGACAAATCCGATTCAGGGCGCCAAGGGACTAAATGCCTAATGCCGCGCCAATATAAATGAACCCTTTTCTCGTGGGTCGAGATGGACTAGTTCAACGGACTTGAAACCGGCTTCTGTTAACCAATTTGAGTAATCATCATAGGAGTAGGTTTGAGTGCCGGTTTCTAACAGGAGAGTAAGGCGAAATGCTGCATCGAGTGCGTTCTTCGGTGTCTTTGTTAAGTATTCATGGATGACGAGCAGGCCCCCTGGGTTTAGGGAGTTGAAAATCCGCTGAAAGACAAGGCGATTCTCGTCCACAGTATGGTTGTGTGCGACTGAAAGATAAAATACCAAGTCATGGTTGATTCCCCAGTTCTGTTCTTGTAAATCTCCGGGAATCAAGTCAATACGTTCTGAGAGGCCTTCATTCTTGATGGTTTTCCCTGTTTTGGTTAGAGCGGAGGGAAGGTCAACGATGGCCGCGTTGAGCTGTGGGTAGTGATGGCAGAATCGAATCGCATGTAGACCATGTGAGCCACCCAAGTCGAGCAATTGGCGATATTCTGCTTGAACAGGGACGTGTTTTAGTAGGTCAGCTCCAAGATCTGAAGCAAATGCAGCCATATATGATGAAAACAAATCACCAAGGTGGGGTTTTTCCACCATCGCATTCCAAAGAATATTTTCAGGGTGTCCGCCGCGCACTGCTTCCGCTAGCCCCCCCATCATTGACCATGCCTCGTGTGTCCATAGCAGCCCCGGTGTGTAGTCGACTTTCCCTCGGCTTGTAAACCAACGTTGGGTACTAGCAGTATTGGCCAAGTGATCGCCGTGCTTTTCCAGATAGCCCAAGGCTATTAGGAAGTCAGTTAGGGCGGCAGTCCCCTTGTTGCTGGAATCAATTTTGGCAGCAAGTTTCGCAACTGAGAGGGGGCCAACGGCCAATGCTTCAAACAGCCCCAGGCGTCCTGCTGCGATGATTGCTGACGATTTCATCATCGGCATGTAGACGTCGAGCATCGCCAACTCATTGGATCCTGTCGGCTGGGAAAAATCCGATTTCCGGATTAGGGTTGTCGGTTTTTTCGCCATATTTTTACCTGAAGCTCAATTCAATGATTTACACCTGATGCTGTGCCTAAGCATGCTTTCATTCCGGGGAGCGGCAAGAGGCAACAATTTTGTGCCCATCGAGGTCGCGGATATAGGCTGCATAGGCGTTCTCACCAAATGGGCGTGGGCCGGGGGGGCCTTCGTCAGTTCCGCCGAGTTCGAGTGCGCGCCGGTAAAACTCATTAATGGCTGCACGGTTAGGTGCCTGAAGCCCGATAGTCAAACCATTGCTTGCGGATGCAGGCTCCCCATTGCGCGGGTAACCAACCATGAATTGTGGGGATTGGATTCCCCAGCCGCAGATTTTGTGCGCCAGATTGAGCAGAGGCTTAAAGTTTAATGGTTCGAGTACGTAGTCATAAAATAATTTGGCGCGATCGAGGTCCTGTGTGCCTAGTGTAATGTGTGTAAGGATGCTCATGTTGTGGCCGTTTCTTGATTTTCTCAGGGTTAACGCTTGGTTATCTGGATATCACTTTGTTCCATATCCCAAGTGCTAGGAGTTTTGCCTTCTTCACGGAGTTCGTATTTCAGCACGCGTCCTTGGGGGTTCTTTGGCATGGTCGTCCGAAACTCGATGTAGCGGGGGAGCGCATAGTAGGGCACTGCAGATGTCGCCCATTTGAAGAGGTCTTCCGGCTTAAGGGAACTACCAGGTTTGAGGATCGCGGTTACTTTTACGTCATCCTCCCCCTTGTCAGAGGGGACAGCATGTACGGCCACTTCCTCAATTTCTGGATGCGCGGAGAAGGCAGCCTCCATCTCGAAGCTTGAAATGTTTTCTCCGCGGCGACGCAGGTAGTCTTTCTTGCGGTCCACGAAATAGAAAAAGCCATTGTCGTCAAACTTGCCAATATCGCCGGTATGGAACCACATATTGCGCATTAGTTTGACTGTGTCAGCAGGACGGCCCCAGTAGCCCATAAACATGATGTCTGGGCGAAGTGGACGAACCACGATTTCACCCGGCGAGTTAGCGGGAAGTTCGCGGTCCAGTTCATCAAATATACGAACATCAAAGTCTGGTACACGTTTGCCAGACGATCCTGGTGCGGCATATTCGCCACCTGGTAACGAAGTGATAACGCTGGCTTCGGTCAGGCCATACCCATTTCCGCCAACTTGCTTTGCGCCGAATCGATCACGCCAAGTCTTTTTGGTTTCTTCAGTGAATGGATTTCCCCTTACAGTGTGAATCTGGCCGAAGCACTTTTTCATTGATGCGTTGTCTGTCGCTTGAGCGAGTAAACCGCCCATACTGCCAAGGATGGAAGCAATCGTTGCGCCGCTTCGTTCAACCTCGGGCCAGAAATTTGAGACGGAGAAGCGTTGAACAATGGCAACACGGGCACCGACGAGGATGTTCGATATGATGCCGACGCATAGTGCGTTCATATGAAACAGCGGTAGAGGCGTGATTGTCACGTCCTTTTCTGTAGCGGGCCCCGCTCGAAGTTGTAGGCGGGCTAGATTGCACATGTAGTTGTAACTCAGCATGCAACCTTTTGATGGCCCGGTAGTACCTGAGGTGTAAACGATACAGGCAAGGTCCCAAGGATTTGGCTTGGTCATTATCGTGTCAGTGCAACTACCTCGATGTTCGTCGAGTGGACGAATGCCAATAGGCGATGTTGGGTGCCGCTCGAGATTGCCTCGATGCAGGATTAAACTTGCATCGGGAATGCCGTCTGATACTTGGGCGATACGATCAACGTAATCTGCCTCGGAAATGATGATTTTTGCTTTCGAGTCAGCGATTTGGTGACGCAGAAACTCTCCTCGCAGTGCAGTGTTGACCGGAACACTTACCGCGCAGAGCTTATTCGCCGCAAGCCAGCAGACTACCGCATCGATGTTGTTATCGAGCATGCTTAACACTGTATGCCCGGCTTCTACACCCAATTCGGCAAGTGCATGAGCAAATTGCGTTGAGAGTCGGTCTACGTCTGCATACGTGAACAATTGTCCACCGAAATCGAGTAGCACTCGATCCGGGTGGGCGGCAACCGCCCTATCAAGTGCTGCGATAACCGTATCCTGCTGGCCGATAGACCAAGTATTGATGTCGCCAATTCCAGCCATATTTGTCTCCTGATCCTCATGCGTTGCGATGAGGTTGATGTGATGTGATCAAGTCCGACAAAATATAAACAGAAAACGAATAAGTGTCAAAGTTGTTCCGATTTTAAGGGCTTGTGCATATTCGGATTGAGGCGGGCGCGCTACAATCCATCGCATGGTTTCGGTGGTTTCTGGAGAGATTGATGACGGATCTGGGTGAGCAGGGAAAAACTGATAAGGCAAATAAAATGGACGGGACTGCTCGTGGCAAAAAAAGTCTGGGGATAGGTACCAGGACGCCCAAACAAAGCGGTGCTGTGATCAAGGTGCGGCGTAACAAGCGATCTGATGGCACGATTCAGTCGATATTGAGTGCAACTGAAGAGATTTTGCTTCGCTCTGGGGCGGAACGGATTTCTATTCTGGATGTTTGCGAAGAAGCTCATATTTCGCGCGGCACGTTCTATCGTTACTTCTCATCGCAGGAAGACTTGCTTGACGCTTACTCCCGTTACAAGCGCGACCAATTTCATACCTCGTTGCATGATGCAACCGATGCTTACGTCGATCCGGACGAGCGACTTCAGGCGGTTGTACGTTACATCGATAATTACCTTGAAAATACCCGTGCCCGACAGCTGCTGGTAGTGGCACCTGATTACGCGCTGCGTTTTTTCCAGCGTATTTTTCAGGATTCTGTGGTCCGATTTCAGGATGTTTTACGGACAGTCTTCGATGCCTGGGAGGAACGCTTTGGCGTCCAACTCGACCGTGAAATGATTTGTGAGCTGATGATCCGTTATATCTTGAGCGAAGTCCTCGTTCCATCGGGCCCAGAGCGGCGTAATGTGCCACGCAAGATCGGTCGAATGATCTCGATGTTGATGTCGGGCAAAGTTGCTCGACGCTAATACTTAGACCGACAGCACCGTGCGGGGGCGATCAGGTATTTGCCTTTGACTCCAGGTAAAACCAATCTCCTGTTCAAGAACTGGTGATGTGCTTCAATCCGTGTCGATTGAAGTTTAACCGCCAGAATCATTGGAACGGACTGGGAAAGTCCAGGAGGAGACTGAATGGTAGTCGGGAGTTCATACGATGTGGCAATTGTCGGCGGAGGGCATAACGGATTAGCTGCCGCTTGCTATCTGGCAGAAGCTGGGAAGCGGGTGGTAGTGATCGAAGCATGTGACAAGATCGGTGGGATGGCATCGAGTGGATATCTGATTCCAGAAGCACCACAGCATCTTATCAATCCATGTGCCTTGGACCTGATGTCATTAAGGGTTCATCCCATGATGTCTGAGGAGTTACAACTAGACCGTCATGGATTTCGCCAGGTGGAGGTCAGTCCTGGCTATGTATACCTGCATCCGGATGGCAACTCGCTGGTCTTCTGGCGCGATCCTAAAAAAACGGCTGAGGAGATTGCACGTTTCTCTGCCAAGGACGCGCTTGAATTCTTGGACTTGATGAAATTGGTTGATGCCTTCGTCAATATGGCTATTCCGATGATGCGGGTAGATCCTTCTCAGCGGAATCTAGGCGCAAAGTGGGAGGCGATAAAGGCCCTGTTTCGGAATCGCCACCTCAAACCTGACGTCATGGCGCTGATCGGAAGTCCTGCCTATACCTCGATCATGGAGCGCTTTGAGCACCCCATTACACAATCAGCATTGTGTTGTCTGCTCGGTGCGGCTGGGCCGATTACCAACGAGGCGACCGGAATCTACTTCGCCTTGCTCGGGTTTATTCACCGTTTCGGTATTGGTCGGGCAATTGGTGGTACCCAAACGATTTCCAACGCGCTAGCCTCCCGGTTACGAGAACTGGGTGGAGAAATTCTGCTGTCGTCACCCGTTGAGGAAATACTTGCTGAGAGGGGGCGAGTGAAAGGCGTTCGCCTAAAGAGCGGCACGATATTGACGGCTAAGGCTGTGGTTGCCTCGATTCATCCGAAGATGGCGTTAGAAATGGTTACGCCAGGTGTCTTAGATCGGCGTACCTTGATTCGAGTGGCGCATGCACCATCGAATGGTCATGGCGCTTCGCCGCTGAAGGTTGATGTCGCGCTCAGCGGCAGGATTAGCTATAAACGCCATGAAGCAATGCGGCATGATGGCTTGAGCTTGAGACAATGCGTTCTGTTAATTGGTACCTCTGAAGCGGTTCTCGATAACTTTCGTGTCTCTGCACGCGGCGATGTCTCGAGTTTGCCCTACTTATGGATTACAGCCCCGAGTGCTGTTGATCCAGGTCAGGCTCCAGATGGGCAGGAAGTCGCTTATCTCTATTCGGTTGCCATGCCCGTCGAGCCGCGCGAAGGATGGGGGGTGATTCGGTCGCGTATTGGTCAGCAGGTGATAGATCAGGCTGCTGACTATATGGATGGATTGAAGGAGTATGAAATTGGTCGTCGCATCGAAGCTGCACCTGACCTGGCTGCCCGTCTGAATGTATATCGCGGCTGCGTGGTGCACATTGATACCAGCACAACGCGCTCCTCACTCATGCGTCCTGCGGTCAGTTTGGGGGGCGACACTTTACCAGTGGCAGGTTTGTTTTTGGGGGCAGCTGGTATTCATCCGGGTGGAGGGGTCAATGGCTTGCCTGGGCGAATTGCTGCGGGCCGGGTTAAACGATATTTGGCTCGTTCGCCACTTTAACGAGAGGGTGCGACTCGCTACGTTCCCTTTCTACCGCGGAGAGTACGAAATCGACGGAAAATCTTCGCCAAATATCTGCATCCGTTTTTTTGCTGACATCCAATCCGCACAATGTTGAGACGGTATAGCGGCTAACGTAGGCGCTGGTCGTGGCCAATACTGCTGCCGTAAGCAGTAATTCAATGTCGACGTCCCGGCGAAAATCACCCGATTCTATGCCGCGGTCAAACACTCGACGCATCATCTGTTTCAATTCAGGAGCAAGCTCGATAAAGCTGTTCCGTGGAGTCGTATGACTCTCATGGTATCGGATGCCTTCCTGAGCGAGCGAACTCAGAAGAGGGTCATGATAAGGGTGAATCATGTGCTCGAGGAGTGCCTGGAGGGCTTTGCGGGGCGATAGATGGTCGAGCTCTATCGACAGCAATCCGCTCATTGTTTCGGCTGAGGACTGTTCCAGAACATAGGCGAAGAGTTCGTCCTTACTATGGTAGTAGTGGTAGATCAGTTGCTTTGTGACGCCCGCAGCTTGGGCGATGTCATCGATCCGTGCCTGAGCCAAACCCTTTGCGGCGAACTCTTGTCGTGCCGCTTCAGCAATCCGCCTCAAGGTCTCACGTTTGTCCGGAGGCGCCTTGCCTGCGATTGGAGAGGTGATGCTTTTGGTCTTTCCAAGCATGAAGTGGCTACATATCTTATCTAGATTCAGATCATCTTACTCCACTTGACTGAAGGTCAAACGAAGCTACGGTTGCGGTGACCTGAAGTCGGTATTATGTATTCGAAAATTGAAAAAGTATTCAGTTTTTAATTCGTGGCTAATTGCGTCCGGCATACGCAGGAATTCATATAACGGAGACAAAATTGAAAAACAACGTGGTCGATCTTGATCTGGAAACCGCTTATTCAGCTGTTTCGGAAACCTATAAAGGCAAAGGCGACATTCATGTCGCTTGCCGTGAAATGAGGAGTAAGTCGCCAGTTTTTGTCGGTGACTTTCTTGAACAGTTTGGTGTTCCAACGAATGCTGGAATGCAACAGGGTACTCGTCCAACTTTTGCGCTGTTCAAATACCAGGACGTCATGAGTGTTCTTAGAGATGCTTCCACTTTCACCAATGGTTTTATTGCTGAGGGATTGGGTGCCTTTTTTGATGGTTTGATTATCCTTGCGATGGATGGTGAGCAACACCGTCGCGTCCGTGCCTTGCTTCAACCGGCCTTTATGCCAGAAACAGTCAACAAGTGGCGGGACCAGATCGATGAAGTAATCCGCGAGGACTTTCTTGAGCAGATGGTGCCGGTAAAGAAAGCGGACCTGATGGATTTTGGGTTGAACTTTCCAATTCGCGAAATGTACGCGCTAATGGGGTTTCCTACCGACAACAAAGAGGCGTACCGAAAATATGCGGCCTGGACTTTGGCTATGGTCGGCGGCAATCAGATTGATCCGGAAAAGGCCCCTGAAGCAAGGCGAAATGCAGGTATCGCTGTCAAATTACTCTATGACGCCATTAAGGATGTGGTGGTCAAGAGAAGGGCAGATGGTTGCATAGGAGACGACCTAATTGGCCGCCTGCTGCGAGCTGAGCATGAAGGGCATCGACTGAATGACCATGAAGTAGTTACGTTCGTGCGCTCCCTCCTTCCGGCTGCTGGCGAAACGACGACCCGTACATTTAGTTCGGTAATGTCTCTGCTGTTCGCTACACCAGGTCTGATTGATCGGGTACGCGCTGACCGTTCTCTAATACCGAAACTGATTGATGAGACAGTTCGCTATGAGCCAGTTTCAACATTCAAGGTGCGTGAAACGGCTAAAGATGTCGAATTCCACGGTGTGAAAATTCCAAAGGGTTCTTTTGTCCAGTGTTTGGTAGTGTCGGCCAATCGTGACGAAGAAGTATTCGAGAACCCAGACACATTCGACATAGACCGCAAACTTAAACCGTCCTTTGGCTTTGGTTTCGGTCCGCACATGTGTATCGGCCAGTTCGTCGCCAAGGTCGAACTGAATTGTGCGATCAACGCCATCCTCGATCTTTTTCCGAATATCCGGCTTGACCCAGATATGCCGGCGCCAGTTATCGAAGGTGCGCAACTGCGTGGCGCATCGCATGTTCATGTGATTTGGGACTAAATCGTCAAGCCTGACACTTGCCCTTTCGTTTCTACGGAGGGCATTAGATCGTTTTCGGAAAATTCCCATGAGAAAATTTACGACCATTCCCCAGCGTGGCGACTTTGCTTATCAATGCCTGGTTGGTCCGCAAAATGTCAGTGGTGCAAAGTTGGCGGACTTGCGCGATCACTACGGTTTAAAGCTGACCAAGCACATGCCGTTTGGCTGCGTGCGCGATGATGACGGGCATATCTATGCAATGGTTCGCGCTATCAATGCGCCCGGTAGCAGCCCTAATCCAACGAAGTTCATTTACCAGTCTACCCGTCTCGACAATAAGAATGTGCGAGTCGATAAAGCGCGGATTGCGACTCAGGCGCTGACGATGTTTCCGAAGCGATGGCTCGATGGCGATACCGCCTGCTGGTCGAGTCTGGATGAGGAAATGGGCAATCCGTGGCTGATTACAGCCTCAGGCACACGTTTTAGCTGGAAGGAGGAGGGGCTCCTCGATCTTAGTGGTTCTCTGATTGGCAATGGGATGCAGTGGTATTTGCCAGGAGAGGAATGGGGAACCTTCTATGTTTCCCAATTGTATGATGTAAAAGGCATTTGCGAGGGGCGGCCGGTGAAAGGTGTTATCGCCTTGGATCAGGCCTGGCTACCAGAAGGTGGGAGCATCCATTTTCACAAGGACTTGGTCGTAAATAACAAGATGCACGTGATTTGGTGGTCTTTTGCCACGATTTACAAGGATGGCACCTGGGATGTCGGTTCGTTCATGGTCGGGCACGATCATCTCGGCTACGCAATTCTCCAGAACCATAAAGGCGAGATTTACTGTACTACGGACATCGAAGGCAGTGTTGTCCACAAGCCCGGTAGTTACTTTGTGGAGAGTGCTCGCATAGTGCTCGAGGGAAATGAGGAGTGGGAGTTTTTGCCTGATAAAAAGGGGGAAATGATCGATTTTGTCGGCGGATTTCCGATTACCGCGCAACAAGAGGGACGGTGGCGCAGAGTGGGTGATACGCGTGAGCCTGATCGCTGGATGGGTTGGGGGGAATCTGATCGTCGGAATGGAACTGCACGGAACGTACGGGGCCAAGATCTATAAATAACGACGTTACGAATTGTTGCTGCAACGGAGAGTCAGTATGAATACCTTTGAAATTAACGCTATCGAACGCTTTATGCATGCACAAGTTGCTTGTTGGAACGCAGGCGACAAAGAGGGCTTTTTTGCTGCATATCGTGCTGCTGTGCCCGGTCGATTCTCAATCGAATATGTCGGCAACTCATCAGCCGATGGATGGGCCGTGCTTGAGGGGATATGGGCAAAACAAAATGCTCGGATCGAGATCGAGGAGGTGGCCCTGGTCATCAATGGGCACGAAGCCGCTGCGCACAATCGCAACAGAATTAGGGATAGCTGTATTTGTATAGATACCATCGAGTTGTACAGCTTCAATGCTAGCGGCGACTTGTCCGTACGCTATTTCATTGATCAGCCATAGGTGTACCCGAATAGTAGCGGCTGATTCCCTCTGCTTACCCATTAAATACCACCAGAGAAATGACGCCATTCGGTTGGGTAGCCGCCAGAATTTTGTCGACAAAGATCCTTTGTGACGGTAAGGTTGAACACAAGTTACAAATGTGATCACATCATGTCGTCGGGCAAAGGTGCCGATTTTATGAGCCTCGGTTGGCAAAGATTGTCGATTTGATGCGCGGTTGGGTGGCGGCCTGGACGGTGTGTGACAAGGCAGGTTTTGTAGTGTTCGTAATGAAGTCGCACCGAATGGATTGGAGATCAAGCTCCTTGCTAGAAGCAAGACTAGCGACGACTGTTTAGTGATTGAAGATAACTACGCCTAAAGCCATCTCAATGTTCATGTGCCCATTGCCAGCGACTACGAGGGGGCTAGGTTATTACGCAAGGATATTGTCGTGGTAAGAATTTCTACGGTACCTGTTGACCAGTTCCCCCCATCTCTTGCCGAGGCAGTCAGGCGTGGACGCTCCAACCGCATGCTCAGTTCCTCGGTTCCGGTTCAGGTTTGGGCCCATTGCCCGGAGGTCGCTGAGGCATGGCTTGGAGCCTTAGAAGCCATGCATTTACGAGGTCTTCTTGACCAGCGTCTAAAAGAGTTGGTTCGCTTGAAGATTGCCTCCATTACTACATGTAAGGCTTGTCAGGTAGCCCGTAAAGATGATTCGGTAAGCGAGCAAGACATTGCCTGCCTAGCATCAGACAGCGATCGCTTTTCTCCACCCGAGCAGGTGGCGCTACGCTACGCGGAGTTGTTCGCTGCAGACTATATGGCGATTGGTGACGAGGTTTTTGATAATTTGCGGAAGCATTTTTCTATTCCGGAAATCGTCGAACTCAATATGTTTTGTGCGCTGATGCTGGCAGGGGGGCGAATGACCTTTGTGCAGCAGGCCTACGATGAAATCGTTTGAGGAATCAACAGAGGGTCCAGTGCATCGTAATGGCAGCTCGCCCACCGGCTGCCCAAGTGGCATCGTAGTTGCCCTGGGCTGGTGCATGCAATGATGAAAGAATTGGTCCCAAAACAGATCGATATCATTCTGATTCGAGCATTCCTTGTTGATGTGGCAACGGTACAGTGCTCTTCCGCCGGTTCTGAAGAGATTCAGAATTGGTTGTCTGATGGCGACGACTCTCGGGAGTGCGCCATTGGCTGATGTGAATATGCCCCCGTCAAGCAATTCAAGCCGAAGCGTGCTCGTTGCCTTGATAGCTTGCCAGATTGGATTGCATGCCTGCGTTCAGGGCGTACGTCTTGCTGCACCATTGAGCGCCTTGCGGCAAGGATATTCTGAGTGGTCTGTTGGCCTGGTGCTGACCATGTTTGCGCTCTTTCCTGCATTATTGGCAATACCGGCAGGGCGATTTGCAGACCGGAATGGATATCATCTGCCTGTAAGGTTGGCAGCAATATTATCGGTTGTTGGAGCCTTTTTGGCTGTGTTCTCCGAGCAGCTTGTTTTTCTATGTGCTTCCGCAGCCCTGTGCGGTGCTGGATCTGGCCTTGGTATGATTACCATTCAGCGAAGCGCAAGTCGCTTGTCACATGGAGATGCCGACAGTCTACGGGTATTCAGCTGGATTGCTTTGGCTCCCGCCATTGCTGGGCTCTTTGGCCCCATGCTTGCTGGTGCGCTGATCGACTATGCAGGATTTACTGCTGCATTTGTGGCCTTGGCACTTCTGCCTGCCTGCACCTTGTTGATATCTAAAGCGGTCCCTGTGGAGAGGCTGCCGACTACTGTCAGAGGCCTACAAAATCAGCCGTCGTCCTCGGGCCTTTTGAGGTTGCCGGCTTTTCGCCGCTTACTATTAATCAACTGGCTGGTATCTGCAAGTTGGGATGTCCATTGTTTTGCCCTTCCCATCCTTGGGGTGCAACGCGGACTTAGTGCCTCAGCTTTGGGCGGTGTTCTGGCGGCATACGCAGTGTCTTCCATGGCTGTGCGTCTAATTATTCCGGTAGTTGCTGAACTGCTTCCCAGGCGCCACATTTTGGTTGGCGCTCTGATGCTGACATTTTCAGTATTTTTAGTCTATCCGCTTCTTTATGAGGCCTGGGCTATGGCGCTTTGTGCCGCAGCGCTTGGCATTGCCTTGGGGGCAATTCAACCTTCCATTCTGGCTACGCTGCTCGATGTGGTGCCAAAGGAGCGGCACGGAGAGGCGTTGGCATTCCGCTCGATGACGGTTCATGCATCGATGACAGTGATGCCCCTATTCTTTGGCCTAATTGGCGCAGGCATCGGAGCCGCTTCCTTGTTCTGGCTGATGGCAACTGCCCTAGGGCTGGGGTGTTTGGAGGCTCGGCAGCTTAGATCGGTTGGTAGGTGTTGAGGCAGTCACGTATTGGGCTGACCGGGTTGGGGTTTTGCAAGCAGTTCAACTAATTAATACACGGGAGAAGAATGTGTCTGATGTCAAAGTGAGTGTTCTTAACAATGGGCCCATTAAAATCGATGGGGCAGTTGATCTTGTTCTGGAGGATGCTGTTCCCATGAATCCGGCAGGACCAATTTTCCTTTGTCGTTGTGGCGCTTCGGCCAATAAGCCATTTTGTGATGGAGCTCACACGCGGATTGGATTCAAGAGTAGCGCCGCTCAAAACTAGGTGAATCTCAGAACCGCTTGGGGAATATTTGTTAGCTTAACTGTTTCCGCCCTCCTTCTTGCCTTGGCATCCAGTAAAAAATAGAGCACTATTAGAAAATGTGTTCAATAAGTATCCGGTGACCTCAGGGGGCCGGTTTCTGGTTGCCGTGAGATTCCGTTCTGTGAACAGGGGTCATGGTGGAGAACAAGAATTCACAGGAGGAAGATGAAATGAGTAATAGCAGTAATGCGGCTCTGGAAAAGGCGTTTGCCGGTGTGGCTGACAACTATCGAGGCGACGATGTAGATCTCAATGAGCTTTATCGCAATATGCGAAAGAACTCGCCGATCATCGCCGAGAACTTTATGGCTAAGCTTGGTGTGCCAAATATTGCTGGTCTGGACCCGGACCGTCCAACCTATACCGTTTTTAAGCACAAGGAAGTGATGGCGGTGCTTCGTGATGCAGCCAACTATACAAGTGGCTTCATCGCTGAGGGTTTGGGTGCTTTCTTTGACGGTCTGATTTTGACCGGTATGGATGGTGATGCACACAAAAAGGCGCGTGGCCTGCTCCAACCCATCTTCATGCCTGACGTAGTAAATACCTGGCGCGATGCAAAGATGGATCCGATTGTTCGGAACGAGTACCTTATTCCATTGATCCCCCAGAAAAAGGCCGACTTGATGGATTTTGGCCTATATTTTCCTATTAGGCTGATCTACGCACTTATCGGCTTTCCGGATGATGATCCGGAAAAAATCAAACAGTATGCAGCTTGGGCCTTGGCAATTCTCGCGGGTCCTCAGTTGGATGCTGAGAAGGCCGCCATCGCACGCAAAGCAGCGATGGAGGCCGCTGCGGCACTCTATGATGCAGTCAAGATCGCCGTAGTCGATGTGCGAAAAAATGGGGGTCTTGGCAACGATTTGATCAGTCGCCTTATTCGCGCTGAGTATGAAGATCGGAAGCTTGATGACCACGAGATCACCACTTTCGTTCGGTCTCTATTGCCTGCAGCTGGAGAGACTACGACGCGTACTTTTGGCTCACTGATGGTTCTGCTACTTGAGCGTCCTGAGTTGCTGGATCGCATCCGCGCTGACCGATCATTGATTGGCAAGGCAATCGATGAGGCCATTCGACTAGAACCGGTAGCGACGTTCAAAGTTCGCCAGGCTGCCCAGGACCTAGAGTTGTCGGGCATGTCGATCCCCAAGGGGGCGATGGTCCAATGCATCGTCGCTTCAGCCAATCGTGATGAAGATGTCTTCGAAAATTCTGAAGTATTCGATATTGATCGAAAAGTGAAGCCTTCATTCGGATTTGGTTTTGGTCCGCATATGTGTATTGGTCAGTTTATTGCCAAGACGGAACTGCAGGTGGCCCTGAACGCTATTCTGGATCTTTTTCCGAATATTCGTTTGGATCCTGAACAACCAAGGCCAGAAATCACCGGCGCGCAGCTCCGAGGGCCACATTCTGTACCAGTGATTTGGGATTGATATAGGCAGATGGTGGTGATTCCGTCGATTGTCATCTGCAAGGATTGAATTTTTATGAACACAAATAGAAAAAGTGTTTAACAAATTCCATTCCTTGATCTAAGATACGAACTCAGCAATCCATTCCGCAGAAAAGCGGATTCCATCACAACTGAGGAGACAAACATGAAACTTGAAGATCTGATCTTGGTTAGCGTTGACGATCATGCGATTGAGCCGCGTGGTGCGTTTGATCGGCACATGCCAGCCAAGTACAAAGGGCGTCAGCCGAAAGTCGAGAACCGAGATGGCCGTGACATCTGGGTATTCGAAGATCAAGCCACGGGCTACATGGGTCTAAACTCCGTGGTAGGGCGCCCGAAAGAAGAGTACGGTATGGAGCCGCTATCCTACGAGCAGATGCGCCGTGGTACTTGGGATGTCAAGGCTCGCGTGGATGATATGAATGCCAATGGCGTTCTTGGTTCAATTTGTTTCCCAACTTTCCCTGGTTTTGCTGGGCAGCGTTTTCAGGTTATGCCGGACAAAGATGTAAGCCTTGCCGCGATTCAGGCGTACAACGATTGGCACTTGCATGACTGGTGCAATGCTGCACCTGGCCGTTTTGTTCCGCTAATGATGGTGCCATGGTGGGATATGCAGGCGGCCGCAGCCGAAGTCAAGCGCTTGGCTGCTCAGGGTGTGCATGCAGTAACATTTTCAGACAATCCGACCGTGCACGGCTATCCGTCCATCCATAGCCCTCACTGGGATCCGTTGTGGAAAGCTTGTTCGGACAACAATGTCGTGGTCTGCTGCCATATCGGTACCGGAACCAAGGCGGCTCATGCATCGGATGATTCCCCGATTGACGCCTGGATTACTGCCATGCCGATCTCGATTTCGAACTCCGCAGCTGACTGGATTTGGGCGCCGATGTGGAAGAAGTTTCCGAAGCTTAGGATGGCTCTGTCAGAAGGTGGTATCGGTTGGATTCCCTATCTGCTTGAGCGCGCCGATTTTACGCATAACCACCATCACGCTTGGACGATGTCTAATTTCGGTGGCAAGAAGCCTAGCGATATCTTCAACGAACACATCATTACCTGCTTCATTGAAGATGCGTTTGGTCTCAAAAACCTTGACTCCATTAATGTCGACAAGGTGACTTGGGAGTGTGATTACCCGCATTCGGACTGCACCTGGCCGAACTCGGCCGATGTGTTCTGGGATCAGGCAAAGCATCTGCCGGATGAGATCATCAACAAGATTTCGCACCTTAACGTGATGCGTGAGTTCTCGTATGACCCATTCGCTATTCTCGGGCGTGAAAACTGCACGGTTGGCGCCTTGCGCGCCCAGGCTGCTCATGTCAACGTAGAGCCTGCTCTGGGCTTGGGTGGCGCTGCGGTTGAGCGAGATCCTAGCAAGCCGGTGACTTCTGGTGACATCAATAAGATGTTTGCAGCAGCAGACGCGCAGACTGCGCTCTGATAGTCGCAGACCGGAGGTGATGCCCCCGGTCTTGTTGTGCTTACTGCCGGCCATTTGCGATGAGCAATTGGTCGGCAGCGATAATTTGACGAAAATCACTTATCAAACGACCTTTCATGTCTATCGATCAGTTTAAATACAGTCGTATTCCGCCTGAGGCTGAAGCAGTTCGCGGAGAGGTTCGTGCCTTTCTTGCCGATGCCCTTAAGGACAATCCAGCGATTCGCCGGGCAAATTCTTGGATGGGTTTTGACGCCGAATTTAGTCGCAAGCTGGGTGCTCGTGGCTGGATTGGCATGGCGCTGCCCAAGCGTTATGGTGGTGGCGATGCGAGTCCGTTCGCGCGTTATGTTGTGATCGAAGAGCTTCTTGCTGCTGGAGCTCCGGTTTCTGCACACTGGTTCGCTGATCGTCAGAGCGGCCCACAGATACTCCACTACGGTACGGATGTGCAGAGGGAAAAGCACCTTCCTGCAATTTGCCGCGGTGAGCAGTTTTTTTGTATCGGCATGAGCGAACCGAATTCTGGCTCTGACTTGGCTTCGATCAAAACACGTGCTCGCCGGGAGGGTGACAAGTGGGTGGTGAATGGGCAGAAGGTATGGACAACCAATGCACACCGTTCCCACTACATGATCGCGCTGGTACGCACGGGCGAGAATAGTTCACGCAACCAAGGACTCTCGCAATTCATCATTGATCTCTCTCTGCCGGGTATTACCATCCGTCCGATTAAGGATCTGACCGGGTCTGAGCATTTTAATGAAGTATTTTTTGATGAATTGGTGCTCGACGCTGATGCGCTTATTGGAACCGAAGGGCAGGGTTGGGCGCAGGTAACCGCCGAACTGGCTTTCGAGCGTAGCGGTCCTGAAAGGTTCTTGAGTTCGATCGCACTGATCCATACCCTGATCGATGCCGTAGGCTGCAAGCCAGATGCGCTGCAAGCCAAGGAAATTGGTCGTTTAATGGCGCGCCTGTTGACGTTGCGCCATATGTCGTTGGCGGTGACTTCACAGCTGGCCGCAGGCCAGAACCCCGCGTGGGAAGCTTCGGTGGTTAAGGACTTTGGCGCTGTTTTCGAGCAAGAAATTTCTGAGTTGGCTCAATTGTTGTGTGATATTTCGCCGAAGATAGAGGGCGGTAGCGATCATGCCCAGGTTCTGGCTTATCTGACCCAGATGGCACCGTCGTTTTCATTGCGTGGCGGTACCCGGGAAATTCTTCGTGGAATCATCGCGCGTGGTTTGGGGATGCGTTGATCATGAGAGAAATATTTGATTCTACTATCGAGCGTCTGTTCTTGGATTTGGTCACGCCGCAGGCAGTAATGTCTTGCGAAGGTGGTGTTTGGCCGGAAGCCATGTGGGATGCTATCGAAGAGTCTGGATTCACGTTGGCGCTGGCTCCTGAGTCAGCTGGCGGAGCTGGTGCAGCTTGGGCTGATGTCTGCGGTATAGTACGGCTGGCCGGACGTTTCAGTCTTCCATTGCCGTTACCAGAGGCAATGCTGGCAAATTGGCTGCTTGGTGTTAGTGGGCTACAGGGGTGTGGAGGTCGGTTGACGATAGGCGCTCAGGGTACGCTCCGCTTCGAAAATGGCACGGTAAGCGGTGAGGCAATCGACGTGCCTTGGGGCTCCGAGGTAGATTTTATTGTTGCTGTGATTGCGGGTGATGAGCCTCGTGTGGTGTTGCTCTCGACGTATGGTGTGCAGAAGATACACGGGGCCAATATTGCTGGGGAGCCGCGCGATACGCTGGTCTTTAACGAGGTTGTTCCTCTGGCAACTGAGCTTCTTCCACTAGGACTGTACGACGATGTCCTTCGGCTTGGCGGCGCCATGCTGCGCTCGGCCCAGATTGCAGGTGCACTGGAGTGTGGGCTTGCATTGACCACTACTTATGCCGGAGAACGCGTGCAATTCGGCAAACCCATTGCCAGTTTTCAAGCTATCCAGCATCAGGTATCCGTTCTGGCTGAACATACGGCAGCATCGGCGATAGCAGCAGAAGCTGCTTTTGCCGAATCATCGAATGAGCGCTTGGCAGAGTTCTTTAGCATGGCAGCTAAGATCTGCTCATCCGAAGCCGCCGGCATTGGAGCTGGTATCGCCCATGCGGTGCATGGCGCTATTGGCTTTACCCATGAACATGCTTTGCATTTAACCACACGTCGGCTTTGGGCTTGGCGTAGCGAATTTGGCTCATTGACCGAGTGGTCGAAGAAGCTTGGATATGCCGCTTGCAGTGGCGGTGCTAAAGAGTTCTGGCCAGCTATCACAAGCGGTCAGCTTCACAATTTGAAGGGGGTTCCGGCGTGAAACCATTCCTGCTCATCGAGCGTGAAGATTCCATTCTAAAAGTGCGCATGGATAGTCCTGAGACGCGGAATGCCTTGACGGATCCGACTCAGATGCAGGAGTTCGTTGATCTAACCAAGCGAGTGCGTGAAGACCGCAGTATCAAGGTTGTTGTTTTGAGTGGTAATGGGCCGGCATTTTGTGCTGGTGGAAATGTGAAGGATATGCGTGACCGAGGCGGCATATTTGGTGGTTCGCCCTATGAGCTTCGGGACAATTACCGCAACGGTATCCAGCGCATTCCTCTTTGCCTGTATGACCTTGATGTGCCGGTTATTGCCGCGATGAATGGCCCTGCTATCGGTGCGGGGCTTGATCTGGCATGCATGTGTGATGTTCGAGTTGCGGCAGATACAGCCAGGTTTGCAGAGAGTTTTGTCAAACTAGGCATCGTGCCCGGTGATGGAGGCGCTTGGTTTTTGCCGAGAATCATTGGAATGCCAAAGGCGAGCCTGATGGCATTGACAGGCGATGCCATCGATGCTTCGACGGCGCTGGCCTGGGGGCTGGTTACGGAGGTTGTCCGGGCAGATGATCTGGATGATGCGGCAATGTCGATCGCCAGGCGTATGGCGGTTAATCCATCACATGGCTTGCGATTGACGAAGCGACTGCTGCGCGAGGGGCAGCATATGCGGCTCGATTCCTTGCTTGAGCTCTCTGCCGCCTACCAACCCTTGGCACATCACACCGAGGATCATATGGAAGCCGTTGCAGCCTTTTTGGAAAAACGGACCCCTGAATTCACCGGCCGCTAACCACCTGGCCACCAAGAGAATCTGGAGAAAATAGTATGCGGGCTGTATTCCGTGAAGATCATGAAATGTTCCGCGAGATGGCGCGTAGGTTCATTGAAAACGAAATTGTTCCCCATCTGCATGAGTGGGAACAGGACGGTATCGTACCCAAGGATATCTGGCTGAAGGCGGGTCAAGTCGGCCTGCTATGCTCGACAGTGCCAGAGGAGTACGGTGGTGCAGGGGGTGACTTTGGCCACTCAGCGGTGATGATTGAGGAACTGGCACGGGTCAATGCAACAGCGATCGGCTTTACCACGCACTCGGAGATTGTTGCTCCCTATATTGTTGCCTACGGTACCGAAGAGCAGAAGCAGAAGTGGCTTCCGAAAATGGTTTCTGGCGAGTTGATTGGTGTCATCGCGATGAGTGAGCCTGGCGTTGGTTCAGACCTGCGCTCAATGCGTACTAGCGCCCGGCGTGAGGGCGGTGAATACGTTGTTAACGGTCAGAAAACTTTCATTACCAATGGAGGAAATGCTGACTTGATGGTGACGGCAACCAAGCTTGATCCTAACGTCAAAGAGTTAACGCTCATTTGTATCGAAGCTGATCGTCCCGGTTTTTCCAAAGGAAGACTCCTGGAGAAAATCGGACTGAAGGGCCAGGATACGTCAGAGCTGTTCTTCGATGATGTACGCGTGCCGATAGAAAATCGCCTTGGGGACGAAAACAAGGGGTTTAGCTATCTTACCCATCAGCTTGCTTGGGAACGTACCATCATTGGCATTCGTGCCGCCGCTTCAATTGAAGCGCTGATCGAGGATACCCTTCAGTATGTGCGGGAACGGAAAGTGTTCGGAAAGACGGTGTTTGACTTTCAAAACACGAAGTTCAAGCTAGCAGAATGCAAGGCGCAGGCCACAATGTTGCGCGTATTTGTTGATGACTGCCTCGGCAAGGCAATGCGTGGCGAGTTATCTCCGGAGGTCGGTGCGATGTGCAAGCTGATGGGTTCGGAGATGCAGGGGAAAGTTCTTGATGAACTGCTGCAGCTTCATGGAGGATACGGCTTCATGAGCGAGTACAAGATCAGTCGTGCCTGGGTTGACGCGCGAGTCGCACGAATCTACGGCGGTACATCAGAAATCATGAAGGAAATCATTTCCCGGGCAATGTGAATAAGACCAGGGGGCGATTAATGGCCAAATCAAAAAAATCGTTCCTTCGGGAAAGACTAAAGTCTCTCGCGAACAGGCAGAGACAGCGGTGCGAACGCTAATTCAATGGGCCGGGGATGACCCCGATCGGGAAGGTCTGCTTGATACCCCGGCCAGAGTAGTCCGCTCCTATGAAGAGTTCTTCGTAGGCTATGCAAAGGAACCCGCTGAGGTACTTGCACGAACCTTTTCCGAGGTCGAAGGGTACGATGAGATGGTTGTGATGAAGGATATTCGTTTCGAAAGTCATTGCGAACATCATATGCTGCCAATTATCGGCAAGGTCCACATTGGCTATTTGCCGAATCGGTGGGTCGTTGGAATATCCAAGCTGGCCCGGCTGGTAGATATCTATGCTAAGCGACTGCAAATTCAGGAGAAAATGACCGTTCAGATTGCGGATACACTTCATTCTGTGCTCCAGCCAAAGGGTGTTGCAGTGGTAATCGAAGCGACACATCAGTGTATGACCACGCGCGGCGTAAATAAACCCGGAGCAGGATTAGTGACGAGCAGAATGCTCGGTGCTTTCCGCGAGGATGCGTCTACGCGCCGTGAGTTTCTGGCCATGATTGGAATGGCTAGGGGCGGCCAGAGGTCGAACGCTTGAATGGAGCTTTGATGATGAGCAACGGTACTTCCTCCTGGTGCGATGACTTTCTCCTCGGGTACACGCCCATGGATGATACGCATCGCGAGTTTGTCGATCTCGTGCATGCGATGCGTGTAGTCAGTGATGAGGTGTTCCCTGCGTTGCTGGATCGATTTTCTGCGCATGCGGAAAAACATTTCGCCGAGGAGGCCGAGTGGATGGCTGCCGAGGATTTTCCTGCACGTGACTGTCACATTGAGGAACACGACAAGGTACTTTGCTCACTTCGGGAGGTTCAGAAAATGCTTGCATCCGGTGATTTCGAGGTTGGGCGGCGATTCGCTCTAGCACTTGAGGAATGGTTTCCGGGGCATGCTGCGTATATGGATTCAGCGCTGGCACAGTGGATGGTTAAGAAGCAGGCAGGCGGGGTGCCGCTAGTTCTGAAGAGGATGAAGGTAACTGCAGACTAATGACTTGCTCAATGGTGTCAGATACATTCGAATTGAAGTGGGATATTCAATTGGTGCAGATCTGTATCAAAAATTGCCTGAAAGCATTCGCACTAGGCGGCAGCTCTCGTTTCCGATTCCAGATGAGTCCGATTTCCATATCGGGAACGACGTCCAGAATGGGGCGAGCCTCAATTTTTTTTCCTTCCAGCGACCAAGGTCGGTAAACCATGTCGGACAGGATACTCACACCGAAGCCGTGAGCGATTAGCCCGCGCAAGGCCTCCATTGAACTCGTTCGAAAGGCGATATTAGGGATTACCCCCTTGGCGTTCCAATAACGACTTGTGGACTGTTCGCTTTCATCCACCGTGAGCTGGATATAGGGGTATCGGGCGACGTCCTCGAGTGCTGCATTGGGCTGCTGCATCAGTGGGTGTGCAACCGCAGCCCAGAGCTGCCGGCGCGAACGTAGCAGTACGTGGTGGCCAAATCGCTCGGGTTCGACGATATTGGAAAGAATGACTACACCGACATCAATCTCTCCTTGATCGATGGCCATCTCGATTTCATCCCGATTCATGTCGCGCAGGTCGATCTCGATCTCGGGATAGTGAGCTCTATAGCGAGCCAGGAGCGGCGGCAGAAAGTATCCGAGCAAGGTATATGACGCACCGATTCTGATCGTACCTTTCAGGTTCAGAGGGAGGTGCCTTGGCTCGCGTAGAGCATCCTCAAGCGAATCTAAAATGTGTCGCGCCCTTTGGTAGAAGCTATGTCCTTCGGCGGTTAGGCTGACGCCGTGTGGCTTGCGATCAAATAGCTTGAGATCAAGTGTTTCCTCGAGAAGTAAAACGGCATTGGTAATTGCCGACTGGGAGACGTGGACGCGAGTGGCAGCCATTGAGAACTGCCCGGTCTCAGCAGCAGCAACAAAGTAATTCAATTGGCGCAATGTGACATTGTTGGCTAATGACATCTGTTTTCCTAATACCAGAACTCATCATTTTTGATTTTACGATACATATACATTTATGTACTATGTGTTCAATAAATATATGGTCTGGAGACACGGATGAACTCACCCTTGAGTGCTGATGCCAACAACGCTTTGCAGTCTGTGACGCTGGACGATAAATATATCCAGACCAAAGGCCGGATTTACATTAGTGGGACGCAAGTCTTGGCTAGGCTCCCGATGCTGCAAAAAGAACGTGATCGTCGTCAGGGGCTTAATACGGCTGGATACGTTTCAGGCTACCGTGGGTCGCCATTGGGAGGGCTGGATCTTGCGCTTTGGAAGGCCCAGAAGCACCTCGCCAGCCACGATATCGTATTTCAGCCTGGGCTAAACGAAGACTTGGCAGCAACTGCTGTGTGGGGAACCCAGCAGGTTAACCTGTATCCAGATGCGCAGCGCGACGGTGTATTTGGCATGTGGTATGGCAAAGGGCCAGGGGTGGATCGCTCGGCTGATGTGCTAAAGCACGCCAATGCTGCGGGGACCTCAGCGAATGGTGGTGTACTTATGCTGGCCGGTGATGATCATGCGGCCAAATCGTCCTCTGTTGCGCATCAGTCTGAGCACTTGTTGATTGCATGCGGAATCCCAGTTCTTTATCCAGCCAACGTTCAAGAGTATCTCGATTTCGGTTTGCATGCGTGGGCCATGAGTCGCTACTCCGGGCTTTGGGTGTCAATGAAATGTGTTACCGATGTCGTTGAGTCGTCTGCCTCTGTGGATATTGATCCAGAGAGCCTCAATATTGTTCTACCCGATCATCTGGAAATGCCGGAAGGCGGGCTAAATATTCGCTGGCCGGACAGCCCTTTGGCCCAAGAGGCACGAATGCTCGACCACAAGTGGTACGCCGCCCTTGAGTATATTCGTGCCAACAAGCTAAATCGTGTCGTGATCGATTCGCCCAATGCACGATTCGGGATTATGGCAGCCGGGAAGGCTTACCTCGATGTGCGACAGGCGCTTGCCGACCTTGGTCTGGACGATGAAACCTGCCAAAGGATCGGTATCCGGGTGTTCAAGGTTGGATGCGTCTGGCCCCTGAATGCACATGATGCCCGTGAGTTTGCGACTGGACTTGAAGAGATTCTTGTTGTTGAGGAAAAGCGTCAAATTCTTGAGTATGCCCTGAAAGAAGAGCTCTACAACTGGCGCGACGATGTGCGGCCACGGGTATATGGCAAGTTTGATGAGCGTGACAAGGCGGGCGGGGAATGGTCAGTGCCACGCGGGCAATGGCTCCTCCCCGCGCGTTATGAGTTGTCTCCGGCAATTATTGCCAAGGCAATTGCCAATCGCTTGGAGCAGGTTGGTCTACCTGACGATGTACGCGCTAAGGTGGCAGCCCGAATCGCCGTGATCGAAGCTAAGGAGCGCGAAGCCACCAGGCCGCGAATCACAGTTGAGCGCAAGCCGTGGTTTTGTTCAGGCTGCCCACATAATACTTCTACCCGAGTTCCCGAAGGGTCTCGCGCCTTGGCTGGCATTGGCTGCCATTACATGGCGATGTGGATGGATAGGCGTACAGAGACTTTCTCCCAGATGGGAGGGGAGGGAGTTAGCTGGCTTGGACAGATGCATTTCTCTGGTGACAAGCATGTGTTTGTCAATCTCGGTGACGGTACCTATTTCCATTCGGGCCTGCTTGCGATTCGCGCAGCAATTGCTGCGAAGGCCAATATTACTTACAAGATTCTCTATAACGATGCCGTAGCCATGACTGGCGGTCAGCCTGTGGATGGGGTTTTAACCGTCCCTCAGATCGCACAACAGGTCGTCAGTGAGGGAGCTAGTCGTGCATTAATAGTTAGCGATGAGCCAGAGAAATATCGTGAGCGGCTTGGTTTGCCGGCGAACGTAACGGTGCATCATCGAGATGAGCTCGACGCTCTCCAGCTTCAGTTGCGAGAAACCTCTGGGGTTTCCATCCTGATATACGATCAAACCTGTGCCACCGAAAAAAGAAGGCGTCGTAAAAAAGGTGAACTTGTTGATCCTGCGCGCCGTGCTTTTATCAATCCGGCAGTCTGTGAAGCTTGTGGTGACTGCTCGATTGCGTCGAACTGTCTTTCAGTAGAGCCTTTGGAGACAGCGTACGGTACAAAGCGTCAAATCAACCAAAATTCGTGCAACAAGGATTTCTCTTGCTTGAAGGGCTTCTGTCCGAGTTTCGTTACCGTGGAGGGGGCGCAGTTGCGCAAGCCTATTCCGGCGGTTGACGCACAATTCAGTAGTCCAGTTGATCTCCCGGAGCCCGTACTACCTACGCTGGACAAGCCTTATGGCGTCGTAGTGACCGGCGTTGGTGGGACTGGCGTTGTGACAATTGGTGCGCTTCTAGGGATGGCCGCACATCTTGAGCAAAAGGGCGTAACGGTGCTTGATATGACCGGCCTCGCGCAGAAGGGTGGTGCTGTTTTGAGCCACGTTCAGATTGCTGCTGGTCCTGATCGTATCCATGCCACACGTATCGCGACGGGTGAAGCATCACTTTTGATTGGCTGCGACGAAATTGTTTCGGCTTCGGCAGAAGCATTGTCAAAAATGCGTCATGGCAGAACCAAGGCCGTAGTTAACAGTGCTCGCACACCGACGGCTGACTTCCTTTCTAATCGCGACTGGAAATTTCCAAGTGTGGCTGCTGAGGTGGATATTCTTACCAGCCTAGGTGATGAGTGCCAATTTGTCGATGCAAACGCTCTGGCAGTCCGACTGTTGGGTGACTCGATCTACGCCAACCCACTTATCCTCGGCTACGCTTGGCAAAAAGGGTGGATTCCGCTTGGACGGGAGGCGTTGGTGCGGGCGATCGAGCTCAATGGCGTCTCAATTGAGAGGAATAAGCAGGCTTTTACCTTTGGCCGCATGGCTGCGGAAAACCAGTCCGGGCTGCAGGGCATAGACAAAAATAGTGTCGTAGATCGCTATCCTGCTGATTTACTCGAAGGTGATCTTGATCAGATCATCCAGCGTCGCGTCGAGCTGCTCTCCGCTTATCAAAACCAAGCCTATGCGTCCCGTTATCGTGACTCTGTAAAGCGTTTGCGGAAGGTTGAGCGGCGCATCGCAGGGAAGGGGCAGTTGCGGCTTACAGCGGCGGTAGCACGCAATTTGGCGAAACTAATGGCCTATAAAGATGAGTATGAAGTAGCCCGTTTGTATGCTTCGCCCGAGTTCACATCCCGACTTCGGGAGCAGTTTGATGGAGAGCCGGGTATTGATTACCAACTCAATTACTTCTTGGCTCCCCCCAGCGTCTCTAAGCGCGACGCAGAAGGAAAGCTCCTTAAACGTCGCTTCGGCCCGTGGGTGAGGAATGTCTTTAGCTTACTGGCCCGGTGCAAAGGTTTGCGTGGCACTTTCCTGGATGTTTTCGGGAGAACCGAGGAGCGCAAAAAGGAGCGTCAGTTGGTCGAAAATTATTTCACCTTGGTCGATCGATTCTGCAATTCGCTGACGATCGACCGCTTGGAATCCGCCATCAGGCTGGCCGAGCTACCTGACCAGATACGTGGCTACGGCCATGTGAAAGAACAGGCTATGAAGCTTGCCGAACAAAAGGGCGCTGATTTGCTTGCTGACTACGAGTCGGGAGTTTCCAGTGCTGCAGGTTGCTAAAGCACCTATAGGCAATATCGAGTAGTCAATCGAGGAGAAAAAATGAAAGAAACACTTAACAAGCCGTTGTGGACGCCTCGGCCCGATCAGATTTCGGCTAGCGCAATGACGGCATTTGCTTCGCAGGTGGAATCTCGCTTTGGCAAGAATATCAACAGCTATGATGATCTTCATCGTTGGTCCGTCGAATCACCGGTTCATTTCTGGCGATTGGTCTGGGATTTCTGCAAGGTATTCGGAGAGCGGGGTGACCGGGCGTTGGTTAATGAGGGGCAAATGCAGAATGCCAAATGGTTTCCGGATGCGCGTTTGAATTTTGCCGAGAATCTATTGCGCTCTAGTTCCAATTGGACGGCACTGGTTTTCTGGGGCGAAGACAAGATCAAACAGTCGCTGACACGTGATCAACTACGCACTGAAGTGGCTCGATTTTCTGCTGCTCTAATTAATCTTGGAGTCAAGCCGGGAGACCGCGTCGCGGCATATATGCCAAATGTTCCGGCAACTGTAATTGTCATGCTAGCTGCATCCAGCATCGGGGCTGTATTTACCAGCGCCTCCCCAGATTTTGGGGTGCAAGGGGTTCTGGATCGATTTGGTCAGACCGAACCCAAAGTATTGGTCTCTGTTGATGGATATTGGTACAACGGAAAGGCGATAGACATCCGTCCGAAACTGGCGGAATTGTTGCCGCAACTACCCAGCATTTGTCAGTTGGTTGTCCTCCCATACTTGGCCGGAACTGGTGAACTAGATCTTGGTGACTTACCTGGTGTCATCTCCTACAAAGATTTTGTTGCGCCATACCAAGATAAGCGCGACCCGCATTTTGTACGCCTGCCCTTTGATCACCCGCTATATATCATGTACTCGTCCGGGACCACAGGTGTTCCCAAGTGCATTGTTCACGGTGCTGGCGGTACGCTGTTGCAACACATGAAGGAGCATGTCTTACATGCCGATGTGCGAGAGGGTGATCGACTTTTTTATTTTACGACATGTGGATGGATGATGTGGAATTGGCTGGTTTCCGGTTTGGCAACTGGTGCTAGCCTGATGCTATACGATGGCAATCCATTTGTTGGTGATGGCAGGATTCTTTGGGATTACGCTCAGTCTGGGCGTTTTACGCACTTCGGAACGTCAGCCAAATATATCGAGACCCTGTCCAAGGGGACTGTTAGGCCAAACACCAGCTATGTCTTGGATGACCTGCGCGTTGTTTTGTCTACGGGAAGTCCTTTGGCGCCCCAAAGTTTTGATTATGTCTATGAGCACATTAAGTCCGATGTCCTCCTCGCGTCAATTTCCGGTGGTACAGATATCGTGTCCTGCTTCGTGCTTGGTAATCCGAATCTGCCTGTTTGGAGAGGAGAGCTACAGTGTGCTGGACTCGGTATGGCGGTCGAGGTCTGGGATGACTCAGGAAGTCCGGTTCATGGTGAGAAAGGTGAACTGGTTTGCATAAAGCCGTTCCCGTGTATGCCAATTGGCTTCTGGAGTGATCCGGGTAATGTGAAGTACTCGACGGCATATTTTGACCGTTTCCCCGGAGTCTGGTGCCACGGTGACTATTGCGAATTGACCTCACGTGGTGGCTACATCATTCATGGGCGATCTGATGCAACTCTTAATCCTGGCGGCGTACGAATTGGAACCGCCGAGATTTACAGGCAAGTGGAAAAACTACCGGAGGTTTTGGAGGCGTTGGTGATCGGCCAAAACTGGCCTCCCAGCGATGCGAGTGATGTGCGTGTTGTCCTGTTCGTACGTTTGCGTGACGGAGTCTTGTTGGATGAAGCCTTGTCTGGTCGGATCCGGCAGGTCATACGCGATAACGCGTCCCCTCGCCACGTTCCTTCCAAGATTCTCGCTGTAAGCGATATTCCTCGTACGAAGAGCGGCAAGATTGTAGAGCTTGCTGTGCGAAACGTCGTACATGGTCAGCTGGTAAAGAATCTCGAAGCGTTGGCAAATCCCGAGGCGCTGGCAGAGTTTACCAATCGGGCTGAGTTGGCTATCTGATAGAAAAGTAAAAGGAGCATTTATCCATGAAGATTCTCGTACCCGTAAAACGCCTTGTAGATTACAACGTCAAAGTTCGCGTCAAGGCGGATGGGTCGGGTGTAGACCTGGCCAACGTCAAGATGAGCATGAACCCCTTCGACGAAATCGCCATCGAAGAAGCAGTGCGCCTCAAGGAAGCCGGCATTGCCACCGAAGTCATTGCCGTCTCCTGCGGCGTCGCTGCCTGCCAGGAAACCCTGCGCACCGCCATGGCCATCGGTGCCGACCGCGGCATCCTCGTCGAAACTGACGTCGACCTCCAGCCGCTCGCCGTCGCCAAGCTCCTCAAGGCCCTGTGCGACAAGGAACAACCGCAACTCGTCATCTGCGGCAAACAAGCCATCGACGACGACGCCAACCAGACCGGGCAAATGCTCGCCGCCCTGCAGAACTGGCCGCAAGCCACCTTCGCCTCCAAGGTCGTTCTCGCTGCTGGCAAAGCCACCGTCACCCGCGAAATCGACGGCGGCCTCGAAACCCTCGAAATCACCCTGCCGGCTGTCGTCAGTACCGACCTGCGCCTCAACGAACCGCGCTACGCCACGCTCCCCAACATCATGAAAGCCAAGAAAAAGCCGCTCGACACCGTCAAGCCGGCCGACCTTGGTGTCGACGTCACGCCGCGTCTGACCACCCTCAAGGTCGCCGAACCCGCCAAGCGCAGCGCCGGCATCCGCGTCGCCGACGTCGCCGAACTCGTCAACAAACTCAAGAACGAAGCCAAGGTGATCTGATCATGACCATTCTCGTCATAGCCGAACACGACAACCAGTCCCTCAAGGCCGCCACCCTCAACACCGTCGCTGCCGCGCAAAAGATCGGGGGCGACATCCACCTCCTCGTCGCCGGATCAGGCTGCCAAGCCGCCGCCCAGGAAGCCGCCACGCTCAGCGGTGTGAGCACCGTCAAAGTCGCCGACGCCGCCCACTACCAAAGCCAGACCGCCGAGAATCTCACGGCACTCGTCATCGCCAACGCTGCCGGCTACAGCCACATCCTCGCCCCGGCCACCACCTTCGGCAAGAACCTCATGCCGCGCGTGGCTGCCTTGCTTGACGTCGCCCAGATCTCGGAAATCACTGGTGTCGACAGCCCGGATACCTTCGTGCGTCCCATCTACGCCGGCAATGCCCTGGCCACCGTCAAGAGCGCTGACGCCGTCAAGGTCATTACCGTGCGCACGACGGCCTTTGACACGGTGAACCGGGAAAATGCCGCGAAAATCGAAAGCATTGCCGCCGCAGCCGACACCGCCCAAAGCACCCTCACCAGCCGCGAACTGACCAAGTCCGAGCGTCCCGAACTCGGGGCCGCCAAGATCATCGTCTCCGGTGGTCGCGGACTGGGCGGTGGCGAGAACTACCACACCCTGCTCGAACCGCTGGCCGACAAGCTCGGTGCCGCCCTCGGCGCCTCCCGCGCCGCGGTCGATGCCGGCTTCGTGCCGAACGACTACCAGGTCGGCCAGACCGGCAAGATCGTCGCCCCGCAGCTCTACATCGCCGTCGGTATATCCGGGGCCATCCAGCATCTGGCCGGCATGAAGGAGTCGAAGGTCATCGTCGCCATCAACAAGGACCCTGACGCACCGATTTTCCAGGTGGCCGATTACGGTCTGGTCGGTGATTTGTTTGAGCTCGTGCCTGAACTGGCGGATGCCCTTTGACGCCTTCTGAGGAAAAGCTGGCTTTCAGATAGCCCAGAGGCCTGTTTGTTTTCGTGGATTCTTCGGCGAGTTTGTACCTCTGCCAAGCGTTATTGCCGAAGATTTGCCCATCGCTTCTTAAGCGGTGGGTTTTTTTTGGCTTGCTGTCTCGAATGTTAAAAAGTTAAACATAAATTAAGCTTGTGTTTTATTTGTTTTGTACTATCCTGAAATCAGAACAATGATTCCGAATGGAGAATGGCTGGTTGAGATGCTTCAACCGATTTAGGAGGAGATACAATGATTATAAAAATAGTAGGCGTCGTGGCTATTGTGACCGTTGCATTGGCGGGATCAAGCGGACTTGGTTCCAGAGCTAGCTTGCTCCCCATTATCAATGTTATCGCGGAGTGCAAAGCCGTGCAGGGATGTAGTATTTTTGAAAATGTCCCGGAGCACCATTTGCCCCATCCTTATAGCCACATGACAGTTAACGAGTTTTTGGGGCACTTCGCGGCCAGCGCTCGCTAATCAGGCCTCAAGCCACCGCGATATAACGTCGGGTGCTTAGTGTAGGGTTCGTTGCGAAGGACAGAAGTTCTTCTTCGCCTTCCTTGTCTATTCGGGTTTGACGTTCGACGTGGCGAAGGTAGTCTAGCCACGAGTCCACCAGGAAGCGTTCGACAAAGCAGTCAGGGGTGTCGAGATCACGGTACAGGCGCCAGGCAAGAGCGCCGTTCCGACGACGAGACTGTCCGACTTGTCGGGATTTCGCGATGAATAACGAGTGGTTTCCTGCTGCAACTTTATAGAATATTTCTACTGCGACGGGGCCGTCTGATGTGTCTTCGATGATCGTCTGAGGTTCAAACGGATACTGTTTGACCACACTGAAATCTGTTTCAGATCCGAGTTTTATGTTGATGCGGCCAGTTAATAGAAGCCCTAAGACAATCATGATCGCCGAAAGCCAAAGAGCTTCCTGTATCCCAAAGTGTTGTGCTATAGCGCCCCAAATAACTCCGCCAGCAGCCATGGCTCCCATTACGACTAGTAGGTACACCGAGGCGACTCGAGCACGTACCCATGCTGCGGCCGAGGTCTGAATCACCGTTCCTATTGTTGTGTTAACCGCCATCCATGCCATTCCGCCAACGATAAGAAGGATACACATGATCCACGGGTGTGAAACGACCGGGATCAACGCAGTGATGGCGGCAAAACCTATCCCTCCCCCCATAATAATTTGCCTAGCAGATAGGTGACGGTAGAGCAGTGTGACCTGAAATCCTGCGAGCATTGCTCCCACGCCGAGGCTACCAAGGAGGAGCCCAAATCCGCTTGCACCAAAACCCAGTTGGACTCGTGCAACAAGGGGGAGCAGGGCCCAAATTGAACTTCCCGTTGCAACGAACACAAATACCAGTCGCAGCGCCAGGCGAAGGTCAGTAGAGTGCTGCATGTAGCGCAGACCGCTGCGCATTCCATTCCACATCCGTTCCGGCGGAAGCTTGGGGCGAATTGCAGCTTCCGGGAGGGCTTTTAGCAGAACGAGAGATAGGAGAAAACCAGCGCTGACAGAAATGAACAGTGTGGTGGTTCCGGCTACTGCGATTAAAAATCCAGCTAGGGCGGGACCGACGACTCGAGCAATATTCGGAGTGATCGTTGACAGCGCGATTGCAGCAGTAACCTGTCCTTGGGGCGCGCAGTCAATGGTCGACGCGATCCAAGCAGCCATAGCGAAGGCATTGGTGCAACTGATGGCAAAAGTTAGCCCGAGAAGCAGCCAACCATCGATTTCGCCTACCCAGGCGAAGCCAACCAAGATTACCGAGAATCCGAGCGAACCGATCTGCGTGCTTATTAGAAGGCGTTTGCGATTGACTAGGTCGGCGAGTACCCCGCTGGGCAGGCCAAGCAGAAAAGCTGGAAGGGCCATCGACGTCTGGACGAGCGAAACCATGAATGGCGAATTTGGTTGTAGGTCCGTCATCATCCATGCTGCAGCGATATTCTCCATCCATATGGAGAGGTTGACCACCGTGGCTGCAATCCAGAGTGCCCGAAAAGGCTGGTGATGCAATGGTGCCCATGCGTCGGCCAATTTTGGCGAAACGCTCACTCCCCGGATGTGCCTATGCGAGTTAATGTCTCATGAAGGTTGGCGATTCGCGAATATAGGCGACGATAGGTTTCGCGCTCCCCTGCATTGAAACGGGGGTCACCATTCTGTCCGAAAGCTGTTGCTACTTCCTTCCAGTCATCTTCAGTCAAGTGCTTTTGTGCCCCAGGAATGATCCGTTGCTCTTCTATTGCGATGTGTTTTAATTGAGCACTTGCAAAGGCGTCTACTGCGGTAGCTAGCGACAGATTTTTTTCGTCTGGATGCGACTTGTATTCCTCAAGTGCTTCACGCAGTGTTTTCAGGTGAGCGTTTCCTTCTGCGTGTTGGCGCTGCAGTTCATTGATTGTCTCGTGCAGTTGATTCGATCGACGTGCCAGTGCTGCGAACAGGTAGGTTTCTTCCTTCGGGTGGTGGAGCTTGGCTGGAAACTCGGCCAAGTAAATCAACATCGACTCAAGCAAACCTAAATCAATCATCTCTCCTTGTGAGAGTTTAGCGGAAAGCATGCGCATGCCATAGGAAACCACCGCGATGCAGCGGTGTTCATCTTTCATGATGGCGCAGACAGTGCTCATGGCTGGGTTCAAGTCGTTTTTTTCGACAGAAGACACAAGCACGGGAATCCGGCTGCCAGCCAAAACCTTGAGCGTTTCCGATCCGAGCATAAAGCCGCCGATGCTACGCGGACCATGCGATGCCATAAAGATTAGGTCGCAATCCAACTCAGCCGCGATGGCGAGGATGGCTTCAAAAGGTCGCCGAGCCGGTCGGCTAACGCAATTGCAGTCCACTCCTGCGGCCCGTGCAGAAACCTCCGCTTTCGAAAGTATTTCTCGCGCACGGCCACCGAAGTCGTCTTGATAAAGTGCAGTATCTAGGAGATGGACGAGTGCTCCATCATCAACAAGTGATTCACTCGCGTCAGCATCCGCGTAGAAAAAGGTAATGCGAGCACCGGTCGATAGCGCGAATTGAACGGCCTGAGTAATGGTTTGGCTGGAGAGATTCGTGCCGTCGGTGGGAACAAGGATATGGCTATACATAGCAGTTGGCTCCGTGGGTGCTGGTGTAGGAATGTCGATACGTTGCCGACATCCCATGTGCGCACATCAATTCTGTGCGGAAGTGATTGCTCTTCGTATGAATCTCCGGAACTAATCGATCATCTTGGGGCTGGTAAATTGTGGTCAAGGGGGGAAGTGATGGGTGGCCAAGGCTACCCATCACTTCCGCCTAGCGATTACTTCGCTGCGAGAACTGCAGGGTCAAAAATATCTTCGGGTGCCCGTACGCTGGGCCCCAGAATTGGCCCCACCAGCTCATGACCCCAAGTCGACAATTGCTCCGGGTTTAGTTCAAATCCGTCGTCGTGCCATGGCTCCAATTCGGTAATGCATTCGATGGCGAAACCGGAGGGGGTGAAGTGATAAAAGGACATGTGCGGATCTTGGGTGTGTTGGCCCAGGGTCATCATCATCGGCAATCCTTTTTTCTTTACTAGGTCATAGGTTTCGCCGACATCTCTGACGCTCTGAACAAACAGGCCAATGTGTTGCACGCCCGCCTTTCCAGGACCGAACCCATACGCGATATCGTGACTGGTCTTGTTGTTGAGTTTCGAGCGGAAAAATCCGGTCTTGCCCTTGCCAGCGCCCGAACCGTACCAGTGCATGCCCATGATCTCGGTCAGAAAATGTTCAAGTTCCGGTGTGTAGGTCGGGGTAATAACAACAACGTGCCCAACGCCGCGATCACCACAGACAAATCCACCATGGGGACGGCCTGGCTGGAATGATCTTGGCATCCATTTCTGTGCGTAGAAAAGTTCGTGCTGATACCCGACTGGATCACGGAAGCGAATCAGTTCCTTGACACCACGCTTTTCACATAAGGCGGCATCGCCAAAGGCTATTTCCACACCATGACTGCGAAATCGTTCGACAGCAGCATGAAATTCCAATTTTCCTTTTGCTTCCCAGCCGATATAGCTCAGACGGTCAATTTTCCCTGGATGGAATGCAAGCCGGTGCCTCCGATCATCCATCCGAAAATATAGTGATTCCGAGTCGGATTCAGGTGACTGACCAATTTGCAGTCCCATGACCTCTGGGCCGTAGGTTCGCCATTCGTCGAGTTTGGTCGATTCAAATCCCAGGTAACCGATACCGATGATATCCATTGCTGTCCTCCTTTATTGTCTTGAGTGATTCCCCGCTAAGTCCTGGGGGTATTTTGGTGCGTCCGTTGTTGAGTCGAATTAAAGTGCGAGTAAGCCGCCGTCAATGACGAGATCCGAGCCAGTCATGAATGCAGCCTCATCCGATGCCACATAGAGAGCCAAGGAAACGATCTCTTCTGGTTCCCCCGGACGATCTTGCAGGACCCCGTCGAGAAGCGCTCGGCGGGTCTTGGGATCGTCTACAAAAGCAGCCGTGCCGGGGGTCCGTACAAAACCTGGGCTGATGCTGACGGCCCGAATCCCCTGTGGAGCTCCTTCTACCGCCAGTTGTCGGGTGAAGGAAACAACGGCACCTTTCGCTGCGGCGTGGGCGCTAATGCCGGCCACCTTGGAGCCACCCCAGGCAGCAGTTGAGGCAATGTTGATTACCACGCCACCCTGAACTGCCAAGTGTTCCCAGGCATATTTTGTGGTGAAAAAAATCAAGTCGAGTTCATTCCGGATCGTGTAATGCCAATCATCAATCGAAAATTTGTCGACTGCTCCGAAACGCGCGGCAGAGGCGTTATTGTAAAGAATGTTGATGCGCCCGTGCTGCTTGATTGCCGACATAATCCATTCACGGGCTTGTTCATGGTCGCCGAGGTCGACGGGTGCGTTGCCATACAGACTAAACCCCTCGGCCTGCAGCAGGCGATGGGTTTCTTCATGAGCTGCTGCATCAACATCACAGCCGACAACAATTGCGCCTTCTCGCGCAAATTGCAAGGCGGCTGCTCGCCCTTGTCCACCACCTGTGCCTGTGATGAGGGCGACTTTTCCAGTCAATCTTTTCATGACAATGTCCAAGAAGATTTTGCCGAGCGTAAAGGGCTATCCTTGTATTTCTAGGAGGAGCCTTTGACAACTAATGGGAGTAATCTCCGTTCAGTCCGACCTATATGGTAGGACTGATTTTTTGTCAGGGCATCGGGGGGGTGACGTGAATGGCTTCTGCGGGGCAAACTGCAGCGCCTTCAATGGCAGCCTCTTCCATACCGGCAGGTACGAAATCAATTTCAAGGTATACGATACCGTCGGCATCAAGCTTATAGACGTCCGGGCAGATTGCGGCGCAAAGTCCGTATCCGCAACAACGGCTGCGGTCAATAGTGACCTTGTGAAGTTTTTCGCTCATGTTTTGTCTCCTTGTGTGGATTGGACTACTTAGGTCCGTGGAGAGATTATGCACATATTTCAAAAAACTGTCACGTTTTGTCAGGGTCGATATATTTATCGTCAGTAAAGCAAGCTGGACAACTTGTTGGCTAGCTTTCGTACGGCTTCGCCAATTTTCTTGATATCTTCAGGGGTGTGTTGTCCGCGAAACATTACAGCTGAGAGGGTGGCCGCTATACCGGTATTCCGCTCTCTGATTGGCGCCGCAATGGTCTGAATGCCGGCAGAGAAGTATCCATCGTCAATGGCCCAGCCGCACTCTCGCGCTAAGGCGACCTGTGCCAAATATTCGTCGAAGCTAAGTGGGCGGGCCCAGCGGACTTTATTGAAAGCCGCTTGCATGGTTGATATGTCGAGGTTCATGTGAGCGGCAAAGAGGCGGCCGCTTGCGCCCATCAAGATCGGCAACCGTTGCCCAACGGCCATGTCGATACGTAAGTCGCTTGGGCTGGTTTCTGAACTAACCAGAACTATGCGATCCGATCCCATCTGGCGCCAAAGTGTAGCCGTGACATGAAAACGGGCCGCGAGTTCCTGCATGAGGGGCTTTGCGACATCAAGTCGCTGACCCTGGGTTACAAGATGATCTAGCAGTTTGGCCAGGCCGAGTCCTGGTGTGTAGGTTTTCGACAAGGCACTAAAATCGATCATTCCTTCGGCTACCAAGGTCCGGAGGATGTTAAAGCATGTGCTCGGATTAATCGATAGTTCCCGTGCGATATCGGAGGCTCGTTCGGGGGTTCCGGAAAGGGTCAGGAAACGGATGATGCTGATTGCGTTCGAGACGGGCTTAACCATTACACCTGTTGATGGCCGAAGCGAGCCTTGTTCTGTTGTTTCATTTTCCATATTCGCACTCGTCTAGTAGCGTGCAAGGCTGTGGCACTAC
Organism: Betaproteobacteria bacterium HGW-Betaproteobacteria-18; assembly: GCA_002842265.1. Lineage (GTDB taxonomy): Bacteria > Pseudomonadota > Gammaproteobacteria > Burkholderiales > Burkholderiaceae_C > Rhodoferax. The sequence goes on from PHCO01000005.1 coordinate 35,661, forward strand.
TCGCACAGGAAAATGATTCTATATTTAGAATTGAGTTGTCGCAATGAATGGACAGGGAGACTGATTATGGTTTGTAGTAGCCCACGGCGACGATATAGTTATTGACCACTTGAAACAGTGCGAACTTGTTTTCGCTTCGCTGCGTAACGGGGTTCTTCCAGACGTACTGAAGCTGACCATTTTGTTGCTTGAGTGATTGTGCTATCAGGTTTTTGATAATTGGTGTGCCGTCACGGTCACGTAGTTCATTGCCATCTGTGCCGCGTAGCCTTGGCATCGTTCCGTGCGCTACGAAGCGGCCAGTCCGGGTATCGATCACATATACATAGAGATCGTCCTGTATGAAGCGGCCATCTAGCTTGTTGAATTCTTCAATTGCCTCGGATGGAGATGTTTTCATCGCTGCTACGGCGTGATTGAGAAATGCTCGCGCCTGATCTTGCGACGCGCGAGTAAGGTAGTAACCGACGGCAATGATCCTGTCAGACGAGACTTCAAAGAATGGACGTTTTCGTTGAATCGTATTGTCTGCCCAGTTGAGCCAGCGATAGTCAACTTCGCCGTGGCCATCCTGGCGGGCCTTGTGAATCATTTCGGCAAAAAATGGTTTGCCTGCTATGTCCCGCATTGTCTTGACGTTCCGCCCAACGAGCGTGGCGGAGGAACCTCCGCTCGTTAAAACAACGCCATCCATGTCGAGAACGTATACATAGAGTTCGTTGTCAGTAAATTCCCCTTGTCGTGCAAACTCTGCCAATGCCTTGTCTTGAACTGCTTGATAACGCAAGACTGCTCGCTGCAGGAGCTGTTGGGCCCGTTTTGCGTCGAGTGAATCGTTGGCGCTACTTGGAGTATCTGCTGCCCAGAGAGGATGAAGGCCGGTTGAGAGGATCAAGGCAATACCCATAAGAACTTTTTTCATAAACATCGTTTCCTCGCATTTCGGGGGCAACTGATTTGGCTGTGGGTAGGGCAGAATATGGTTTGTATTATTCACGAACCAGCAATACGCTACCAGCCAAGGGGCCTCCTCCGGAGGCGACAACGGAAACCTGATGCTCGGCGATCTGTCTCTTCCCGGCTCTGCCCCATAGCTGGCTGCATGCTTCGTGAACATAACCAAGGCCATGCGTGCGGCCGCCCGATAATTGGCCACCATTGGTGTTAATTGGCAGTTGGCCGGTGCGGGAAATTCGCTCTCCCCCCTCAATAAAACGGCCACTTTCGCCTCGGGGGCAGAGTCCGAGAGCTTCCATCCAGATCATGGTCAGAATGGAAAATCCATCATACAGTTGAGCCGAGCCGACATCGCTTGGCTTGTAGTCGGTGCGTGCCCACATCATGTCACTGGCGTCGCCGGCAGCCATGCCGGTAAGATCGATTTGGTCCCATGACCAGGGCTGGTGCAGTGCAGAGCCAATGGCTTCGATTCGTATCGGTTGATTCGGCCCATCTTTAGCAACATCGGCACGAGACAAAATGATGGCTGTTGAGGCGTCGCAATGAACATCGCAATCGAGCATCCGTAACGGGCTGGAAATCATCCGTGAGGCTAGGTAATCGTCCAAGCTGAGTGCCGTGCGATAGATGGCCTTTGGATTGAGCGCAGCATTAGCGCGACAAGTCAGTGCGATTTGGGCCAGTTGTTCCGGGGTGGTTCCATATTCATGGAAGTGGCGCTGCGCATAGAGCGCCATGAGATTGACCCCAGAAAGCACGTTGAATGGGGTGTACCATTGCCAGAAAAAGCTGCTGTCGCGGCCAACTGTTTTGTTGGTTAGGGCGCTTGCAGTCTTGTCGGTTTGTCGGCGGCTCGCTTCGGTAATGGTGCGAAATACGAGCACGTTACGGCATAGCCCCGCAGCGATCGCCATCGCGCCATTAATTATGCCAGCTAGTGGGCCGGGGCCTTCATAACCAGCGCCGTACCAATTGACTTTGAGTCCAAGAGTGCTGATTAAGGCATTCGGGCCAACCGGCGAAAAGGCATCCCCATTGTTGTTGTCTCCCGGCCAGCAGGCGACACCGTCAATATCATCTCGTCGGAGCCCAGCATCGGCTATTGCCTCGAGGCAAGCATCCAAGGTTAGCTGCATGGCTGTTTTTGCTACTGGGCGCCCAACTTCAGATTGGCCGATGCCGGAGATGGCGACGTCTTTTTCAAAAATTCGGTCGAACATCATTCATCTTTCTCGAACAGAGGTAGCCAGACGTCTTCGTGTTGCTCGAATCGCACCTTAACCGCCATGTTGATACGAACCTCTTCGGGAGGTATGTCAACAATATTGCTGACGAAACGGAGTCCGGCTTGCTCTTCTAGTTCAACAATCGCGACGACATAGGGTGTGGTCAGATCGGGGCGCCACGCTTGGTAGTTGATTGTGTAGCTTGCGACATGCCCTTTGCCGGAAACGCGTCTGGGTTCCACGGCAAAGCTTGTGCAGCGTGGACAGATCGGTGCAGGAGGATGGAAGAAACGGGGGCACTGCTGACAATAGTGAATTGTGAGCTGTCCCTTTGCGCCATCGTGCCAAAAATTGACGTTGTCAGGTGTGATTGACGGTAGTTTTCGAGTCATATGGTTCGCCTTGTCGTTTGACGAATGGTCAATACTGATTCTATAACAAGATATAGACATATGTTTAAAAACTGTCTAAAGTTTGCTTGGTTCCCTAGTGGTTAAATGGGTTGAATAAAGGAATTAAGTGATATGTCATCTGCAATTAGATCTACTAATATTGTGATTACAGGCGGCTTCGGGGCGCTGGGTCGGGCCTTGGCTGCTCGCTTGGTCGCCGAAGGTGCGCAAGTTGTGTTGCTCGACTGCGCACCTGTGCCGACAGATGGGCTACCTTCGGGAGTTGTTCTCGCGCTTGGCGAGGTTGATCTGAGTGATGGGATTTCCTGCACAACTGCATTTGACAGCATACGAAGTGTTCTCGGAGGTATCGACGGATTGGTTAACGTCGCCGGGGGGTTTGTTTGGGAGTCGGTTGAGAGTGGCACTCTTGAGTCTTGGGATCGTATGTATGCGATGAATGTGCGTACTGCTATTGCCAGTTGTCGTGCTGCCTTGCCGCATCTTTTGGAACATCCTGCGGGACGCATAGTCAATGTGGCTTCGATGGCAGCGCTTAAGGCCGGAGCGGGAATGGGCGCTTATGCGGCCTCAAAATCCGGCGTCATCCGCTTGACGGAAGCGCTCTCCGAGGAGTTTAAGGATCGGGGGATTACCGTGAATGCTGTGCTCCCGAGCACCATCGATACGCCGGCAAGCCGGGCCCTTATGCCGGATGCCGATAGAAACCGTTGGGTGTCGCTTGGGAAACTTGCTGCAGTCATTGCATTTTTACTCTCAGATGATGCATCTGATGTGACCGGGGCGAGTATTCCGGTCAGCGGGCGACTCTAAATAACAGATATTGGGTTTTCAAACGCCCGTAAATCATTCGTACTTGGCCGCTTCCAAGTGGCGTTTCGCGAAATTGAGGCAAAGCATGAGATTAGTTACCTATCTTAACGAACATGGGATTCAGCGAGCAGGGGCGCTGATTGAGTCAGATTCAGCGATTGTTGATTTGCTCGCGGCGGCAGAGAAAATCACGGGTAATGCCATTCCAGAATTCGCCAGTATCCTATCGTTGGTCGAAGGTGGTAAGAACGCGTTAGACGCTGCAGGGGCTCTTGTGGCGCGGGCACCAACTATTGCGGTGGTTCAGCGCGACATGGTGAGGTTGTGTGCGCCAATCCAGCCGCCGCCCCAGATGCGAGATTGTTCTTGTTTTGAATTGCATCTTCGCCAGAGCTTTGCTGCCGCGAGACGAGCACGGGTAGCAAACGAGCCGAATCCAGAAGAGGCACTTAAGCTCATGAATACCCGTGCCGACGATCGCGTTATCGAGACTTTTAATCGTCAGCCCATCTATTACAAGTGCAACCGATTTGCCGTGATCGGTCCGGATGACGATGTAATCTGGCCTTCCTATAGCAAGGTAATGGATTTTGAACTTGAGTTTGCTTGCTACATAGGTCGCCAGACCAAGGACGTTGCGCGTGAAAGAGCTCGCGAGCATATCGTCGGTTACACCATTTTCAACGACATGAGTGCGCGGGACGCGCAGGCCAGGGAAATGCCAGGAATGCTTGGCCCAGCCAAGAGCAAGGATTTTGATACAGGCAATGTGATGGGGCCGTGCCTAGTGACTGCAGACGAGTTGCCTGATCCCTACGATCTACTCATGATTGCACGGGTCAATGGTGAGGAGTGGGGGCGAGGTACGACGCGAGACATGCGCTGGCAGTTCGAGGATGTCATTGCGCATATATCCCGTTCGGAAACGCTATATCCCGGTGAGGTCCTTGGGTCTGGAACGGTTGGCAATGGCTGTGGCCTAGAGCAGCAACGTTTCCTGAAGCCCAACGATGTCATTGAACTTGAAGTCGAGGGTATCGGCATCCTGCGTAGCCGCGTGATTAAATCGTGAGCCAACAGTGAGCTTCGTCGGCTAGTGAAGCATGGGAATATATCTCATGAAAAATAGGCACATGACATCCAGTCTGGCGGCAATCGATTTGACTGAGTTCAAGGAAGCATGGTCCATCGTGCTCTTGGCGGTGGTTGGTGTGGCAATTAGCATCAACGCCGCACTCCTTTATGGTTTCGGTGTGCTTGTTATTCCATTGCAGCAGGCTTTTGGATGGGAACGAGGGGAGTTGCAGGCAGCAATCAGTTTTCTATTTGGCGGAGCGGTAATTGGACTGCAACTTGTCGGCTGGGCCAATCTCCGCTACGGAATCAAGCGAGTCACTCTCGCCTCCTTTTTCCTGATGGCGCTTGGCTATCTTGCAACGACACAAATCTGGGGTTCAATCTGGAGCTTGTACGCCGCATTTTTCCTTCTGCCAATTTGTGGAATGGGGGCTCTCGCTGTCACTTGGACCCAGTTGCTTAACCTCTGGTTTATGCGCAATCGAGGGCTGGCCCTAGCAATCGGACTTTCAGGGACAGGTATCACAGCGGCATTGATCCCCCGCCTGCTGGGGTGGGGAGTCGAGAACTGGGATTGGCGGGCGGCGTTCGTTATTCTGGCTACTCTTAATTTAGTGATCGGAATTCCTCTGACCTTGTGGTGGTTTCGACTTCCAGGAGAACTCAAGAGAGCGTCGCCGGGGACCAAAAATCAATCTGAGAAAATTGTTGAGCGTACCTCTTTGGCGGGAATCGATTTTCGTCATGGTGTGTGCGCCCCCAAATTCTGGGTCTGCAATATCGCGCTATCGTTGGTAGTATCGGCGGTGGTCGGCTTAGTTACAAGTACCGTCCCGATGCTGCGCGACCGTGGGTTCTCGACGGCAGAGGCAACTATGATCTTCAGCTATTTTGGCTTTGCGTTGATCGCTGGCCGTCTAGTTGTTGGTTATCTGCTTGATCGATTCTGGCCTCCCGGAATTGCAGCACTGAGTTTGGCACTGCCTGCTGTTGGTTGCCTGATCTATTTGTCTGACAACAACTCAATACAGCTGATTAGTCTAGCTGGTGTGCTCATCGGTCTGGGGGCCGGTGCCGAATTCGATATTGCCGCCTTTTTGATTGCACGTTACTTCGGACTCAAGGATTACGGCCGGCTGTTTGGAGTGCATCAGGGGCTGATTACCGTCGCATCAGCTGCTGCGCCGCTGCTCTTTGCAAGCATGCTGGCAAAGAGTGGTTCATATTCCTCGATGCTGACCTATAGCGTGGTCAGCACGCTAATTGGCTCCTTCATGTTACTGACTCTTGGGCGTAGTCCGTCATTCGTGCAAGAAGTCTATCCAGAGCATTCAAGAAGACAGAAGCTTCTGTAGTTCAGTCCTGATTAGAAACAACTTTATAAGAGAATTCCACATGCCTACCATTACTTTCATCGAGCACAACGGTAACGAACATCAGGTTTCCATCGAGGTCGGACAGTCTGTCATGCAGGCTGCTACCTTTGCCGGCCTACCCGGGATATCGGCTGATTGCGGCGGGGCATGTGCATGTGCCACATGCCATGCCTACGTTGATGAGTCCTGGATGGGACATTTTGGTCCTGCGCAAGGAACGGAGAAGGACATGCTTGAGAATGTGCCGATGCTTATGCCGAATAGCCGCCTGACTTGCCAATTGGTTGTAACTGCAGACATGGACGGCCTTACTCTGCGTTTGCCCGAATCGCAGTATTGACCTGAAAACAAGGATTTTGGAAATGCCACTACAATCTATCGTGATCATTGGTGCTGGGCATGGTGGTTTTCAGGTTGCTGCCTCGCTACGTCAGGAAGGCTTCGATGGCGAGATCATTCTGGTCAATAACGAGCAGGGTCTGCCCTACCAGCGTCCCCCGTTATCTAAAGCGTATTTGCTCGGAAAGATCAATGCATCTGCAATGATCTTCCGGCCTGAGGTGTTTTATGAGGATCAGCGCATTCGCATGATTCATGATGATGCTGAGGCAATCGACCGACAGAATCAGCGCGTCATACTAAAATCCGGCGCTGAGCTTCGCTACGATCACCTAGTGCTGGCTACAGGGGCGCACAATCGGCCACTTAACGTGCCCGGTTCTGACATGGATGGAATCTTTGGAATTAAGACGAAAGTGGATGCTGATGCTTTGTCTCCACTGCTTCAGTCAGCGAAAAACGTTGTGGTAATTGGCGCTGGTTTCATTGGACTCGAGTTCGCGGCTGTTGCTGCCGCTGGCGGTGCTACCGTCGAAGTCATCGAGCTAGGCGATCGTCTGATGGCACGGGCTGTATCGCCGCAGATGTCGGAGTTATTCCTTTCAGCGCACCAAGGGTGGGGGGTTAAGTTCAATTTTCGTACCGGTATAGCTGCATTAAAGGGCGAGGGTGGGAAGGTTGCCGAGGTGGTTACTTCGGATGGTCGACTATTGCCGGCAGATCTTGTGGTCTTTGGCATTGGGGTGATTCCTAATGTGGCTCTAGCGTTAGAGGCAGGGCTTGAAATCGACAATGGGATTCGTGTAAATGGCAATATGCTGACGTCAGATCCAGCTATATCAGCACTTGGCGACGTGGCGGCATTTCCCTGTGCCCAAAATGATGAAAAGCTGACACGTCTGGAATCGGTCCAGAATGCCGTAGACCAAGGGAAACTGATTGCTGCACGCCTGATGGGTAAGCCCGCCCAGTATTCGGCGCTGCCCTGGTTTTGGACAGATCAAGGTAGCCTAAAGCTGCAAATTGCCGGGCTGTCGACAGGGGCAGACAGCTATGTAGCTCTCGGCGATATTGAGAAGCAGCAATTGTCTGTGTTGTGTTTTCGAGGTCAAGAACTGTTGGCGGTCGAGTCGTGCAGTCGGCCGGGCGACCACATCATCGCCCGGAAAATTCTTTCTCGTCCCCCCGCATTAACGCCGGCTATCGCTGCAACTCCGGGCTTTGACCTGAAAGTATGGGAATCCGAGAACCGTCCAGGAGAAGGGGCTGGAAGGTGAAGCCCCCTGTCGCTTGATTGCACAGGCAGTCTCGAAAACTCGCTTGGTGCTGACCATCTGTGCCGCCACTTTGAGGACAACTCATGCTAATTGACGTTCATGCCCACCTGTTAACCTCTGGCATGTTAAATCGCCATCCGTTTTGGGGGCGACGTCCCCCCGTTTTCAGTAGCAGTAGGCTTTAGAGTCCGGGGTTAATTTTACTGATTTCTGGGCAAGTGATCTGGCATAAGCGGCAGGGGTCATC
>PHCO01000171.1 GCA_002842265.1 Betaproteobacteria bacterium HGW-Betaproteobacteria-18
TAATTTCCCAACCGTTCGGGCTGAGCCTGTCGAAGTCCCCCTTCGACAAGCTCAGGGTGAACGGTCGTCTGATCGGCGGCAAACATGGTCTCTTGCGGTGGCTGAAAGCGCACCAGGCGGCCAGTGGAAGGCAAAAAGCTGCGGAACGGGTCTTCAGCGTTGATGCGGCATTCCATGGCCCAACCGTTGCGCTTGACCTCAGCCTGGCTCAAAGGCAGCTTTTCACCCGCGGCCACGCGAATCATCAGCTCCACCAGGTCCAGTCCGGTGATGCATTCGGTGACCGGGTGCTCCACCTGCAAGCGGGTGTTCATTTCCAGGAAGTAGAACGACTGGTCTTTGCCGACCACAAACTCCACCGTGCCCGCGCTTTGGTACTTGACCGCCTTGGCCAGGGCCACCGCCTGCTCGCCCATGGCCTTGCGCGTGGCATCGCTGATGAACGGACTGGGCGCTTCTTCAATCACTTTCTGGTGGCGGCGCTGGATCGAGCATTCACGCTCATTCAAATACACCACATTGCCGAAGCTGTCGCCAATGAGCTGGATTTCGATGTGGCGGGGTTCTTCCACATATTTCTCGACAAACACGCGGTCGTCACCAAAGCTGTTGCGCGCCTCGTTGCGGCAACTGGTGAAACCCTCAAAGGCTTCCTTGTCGTTGTAGGCCACGCGCAGCCCCTTGCCGCCGCCGCCGGCGCTGGCCTTGATCATGACCGGGTAGCCAATGCCCTGAGCAATTTCCACCGCCCGCTCGGCTGTTTCGATGGCGCTGTTGACACCAGGGATGCAGTTGACACCGGCGGCACCTGCCAGCTTTTTGGACTCGATCTTGTCGCCCATGGCCGCCATGGAGTAGTGCTTGGGGCCGATGAAGACGATGCCTTCTTCTTCGACCCGTTTGGCAAACTCGGCGTTCTCGCTCAGGAAACCGTAGCCGGGGTGCAGGGCCTGCGCGCCAGTTTGTTTGCAGGCGGCAATGATTTTGTCGCCCACCAGGTAGCTCTCGCGGCTCGGTGGCGCGCCAATGTGCACGGCCTCGTCGGCCAGCAGCACAAAGCGCGCATCCTTGTCGGTGTCCGAATAGACAGCGACGGTCTTGATGCCCATTTTTTGGGCGGTGGTGATGACACGGCAGGCGATTTCACCGCGGTTGGCAATCAGTATTTTTGTAAACATTTTTAACTCCTATAAATTCAAATATCGTGTTTTTAATCAACACCGAGTGGCAGTACATTCCGTCATACCAAACTCATCTGTTCTCCATGGTGCTGCGCAATCTGAGCCATGCATCGGTTTTTATCAATCAAATCTTCCATTTGCTCGATAGCATTACCAATTGGCTCATCCGAACCGGTTTCCCGGCATTTCGCAACTTCTGCGGCCAGGCTTAACCCTTGCTCAAGGGATAACGAGTCCCATTGATGCCAATCTGGGGCATAAAGCTTGGACCAATCTCCTGGTTCTAGCTTATTGAGTCCATCGCCGTAAGCACGGTGCTGACCCGCATAAGTCGCTAAAGCGGTCGGGGTTTGAAAGTAAAGCCAAATCAGCTCAACCAAATGCTCATAACCAGGCTTGGGATAAAAGCCGTGAAAGGCGGTCAAATTGACCGCCTTGCTACGGTTAAGAATGACACGAAACCCTTGCCGGCCAAACACTGCCAGCAAAAGCGGTGCAGCGACTCTTCGTTCCAGACGAAACCAGGGTTTGCGCATACGAGTCAGGTAACGCTCGTGAATCGCTTGTAACTCACCCTCAAGGACATAGCCTTGACTTGCAGCGCTCGGCCTAGAGCAACCGTCAAACAAATAACAGGGCCGGTCACTGGCCTTGAGCACCGACCAACTATCTTCACTAAACACATGGCCCACTACTGAGCTGGCACTGGCGATACAGGGCACCAAGTCGGTGACACCCAATTTAAGTTCTTTGACTTTGGACGGTGAAAGCACAAAAAACTCATTCGCACCCGTGGCAATGCCGCGTTTGACAGAACCAAATGTGCCAAGTGGGACAAACCCACCTAAGTCAGCAGAGCCACGGCCCAAGCCCTGCCAGTTTTGAGCAGGTTCAAGGTTTTGGCGCGCAATGCTGGCATCAGGCGCAGTCAGTTCTTTGTCGTTACAAACACGTTCAAATCGATCGCTATCGCTCTGCCCGGCAAGATGCCAAATATTGAGAGCATCACATATGCCGCTATCAAACAGGAGCACACAGGCCGTTGTGGCCGCCTCTGGAAAAATACGGCTTTCGGTATCAAAAATAATCAAGTGACGCAGACGTCCACTTTGTTGTAAAAATTTTTTGACCTGCACCCCATAGCCGGTCGCCAGGAATTCAGAAAGAACAATAAATGCGGCACGCCCTGTTAGAGAAAGTCGCGAAATAACCAAATATAAAAAAAGCGCATATTGATTGGTATAACCACTGGCGGTCTGACCAAGCACGCGAGCCAACTGGAGATTGACACGATCAGGGAGGTCGCGATTCTGAAATCGGTTATAGGGCGGATTAACAATGGCAGCGTCAATTGGCTCATCACCACATTCCAGAAAATCAAGCCCTTTCAGGTCGATAGACGAGACAGCATCAAAGGTATTTCGCCATCTTTTGATGACTTCTGCGTCCAGTTCATAACCGACGAGTTTTCCGCTATACCCTTGCCGCACGCACTCATCCAGAAGAATTCCAAAACCAAATGCTGGATCGATGATGCATTTAGGGTTCTTTGAAATCACCCAGCTTGCCATGCCGCTTGCAATCCAACGCGGCGTGAAAAACTGACCCGCCGCGCGCCGGTACTCGCGATCACTGACCAGAATGTAATCACGCTGCAAGCGATCAACCTCAAACATGACCAAGCACCCGCGCTGAAACATTGGCCTGCGAGGTTTCAAATCGCACATAAAAAAGCAACCTACCTTTGGGCAACTCCTTCATGACGCTTTCATGCCGTGGAAGCACAACCTCACTCATCACCTCGCGCCCCAGAAGAACGTTAATTTTGAAAGTAACTTTCCCCTGATTCTTTTCATCTGATTCAATGAAAAAATCAATGTTTTCCCGATCCGGATCACCCAGAACTTCGAGGATGCTCTCAAACGACAGGATGATGGCCCGGTCAAAAAACACTTGACAGTAGTGATGAGGGACACGATAGCGTTGAATCCATCGATAGACCTGGCTCAAATCTTCAGCCTTCGGGGTAAGGCTCAAAAAATCGCGTTGTCGAAGTCGCTTGAGACCTTCGTTGATGCGTTTGGTCAACCCACTGGCTTGCTCCAATCTCGCAGTGCTATGCCGCCCCAGCGCCCTAGGTGATTCTTTTGATGTATCGACTCCACGAGAAATCAAATCTTCCAAATATTTGATCCACGCACTTGAATTTGAAATTTCAACCCGAAATTCATTCAACAATGCATTCGCGCAATCAACCATCATCACTTTTGTCTGTTGTCGCGAAAGTGCAGTGACAGTATCGTACTTGGCGGATAAAAAGGCACTTGATCGCACTTCGATGGCGTCAATGGCATGAGGCACTAACAAGTCAAGATCGGTTCGTGGCAAATTTGATAAATCAGTTTCCAAGCCATATTTCGCATGGATGACATGACGCTGAAAAATCAACAAGTCTGGTCGTTTGCCAATTTCCTGTAGTTCTTCTTGATAACCACGGTAGTAACTCTCAAAACCATCTTCACCTGCCACCAAATCTTCAGAACGGCCATATTTCACGGCCCACAGGTCTTTCTGAGTTCGATTGAAATTCTCAATGAACGTTTTCTTTGCCCAATCGCCCTGTTCTTTATTTGTCAAGAATTCAGAGAACGCCTGAGTCGGTGGGCACCCAGCTTGAAACGCAATATCTAAACGAGCCGGAGAACCGATAGTTTCCAGATGTGCTTTCAACAGATTGATGCGTTCGAGATAAGTCATGTCTAAACTATATTTATTAGGGTAACGTCAATTATTAAAGCGGAATATTCCCGTGTTTGCGCCACGGGTTTTCGAGCTTTTTGTCCTTGAGCATGACCAGGCTGCGGCAGATGCGCTTGCGCGTCTCGCTGGGCAAAATCACGTCGTCAATAAAGCCGCGGGCCCCCGCCACAAACGGGTTGGCAAAGCGTGCCTTGTACTCGGCCTCCTTGGCCGCCAGTTTTTCGGGATGGCCCTTGTCTTCGCGGAAGATGATCTCCACCGCGCCCTTGGCCCCCATCACGGCGATTTCGGCGTTGGGCCAGGCAAAATTGACATCACCGCGCAGGTGTTTGGAACTCATCACGTCGTAGGCGCCGCCATAGGCTTTGCGGGTGATCACGGTGATCTTGGGCACCGTGCACTCGGCGTAGGCATAGAGCAACTTGGCCCCGTGCTTGATGATGCCGCCAAATTCCTGCGCGGTGCCGGGCATGAAGCCGGGTACATCGACAAAGGTGATGACGGGAATGTTGAAGGCATCGCAAAAACGCACAAAACGCGCCGCCTTGATGCTGCTCTTGATGTCCAGGCAACCGGCCAGCACCAGCGGCTGGTTGGCCACGATGCCCACCGTCTGGCCGTCCATGCGGGCAAAGCCGATCAGGATATTTTTGGCATATTCGGGTTGCAGCTCAAAGAAGTCGCCGTCATCGACGGTCTTCAAGATAAGCTCTTTCATGTCGTAAGGCTTGTTCGGGTTGTCGGGCACCAGCGTGTCCAGACTGTGTTCCATGCGCCCGGCCGGGTCGCCGCTTTGACGTACCGGCGCTTTTTCACGGTTGTTGAGCGGAAGGTAGTTGTACAGGCGGCGCAGCATCAACAGCGCCTCGACGTCGTTCTCGAACGCCAGATCAGCGACACCGCTCTTGGTGGTGTGGCTGATGGCGCCGCCCAGCTCTTCAGCCGTCACTTCTTCATGGGTCACGGTCTTGACCACTTCGGGGCCGGTGACAAACATGTAACTGCTGTCCTTGACCATGAAAATGAAGTCGGTCATGGCGGGCGAATACACCGCGCCACCCGCTGACGGCCCCATGATCATGCTGATCTGCGGCACCACGCCGCTGGCCATCACATTGCGCTGGAACACGTCGGCGTAGCCGCCGAGCGAGGCCACGCCTTCCTGGATGCGCGCGCCGCCCGAGTCGTTCAGGCCAATCACCGGCGCACCGACCTTCATGGCCTGGTCCATGATCTTGCAAATCTTTTCCGCATGGGCCTCGGACAGGGCACCGCCAAACACCGTGAAGTCCTGGCTGAAGACAAACACCAGTCGGCCGTTGATCATGCCGTAGCCGGTGACCACGCCGTCACCCGGAATCTTGTTGTCCTGCATGCCAAAGTCCGAGCAGCGGTGCTCGACAAACATGTCCCACTCTTCAAACGTGCCCTGGTCCAGCAGCACGTCCAGGCGCTCGCGGGCGGTGAGTTTGCCTTTTTTGTGCTGCGCGTCGATGCGATTCTGACCCCCGCCCAAACGGGCGAGTTCGCGCTTTTTTTCCAGTTGTTCAAGAATATCGTGCATGGTTTTCCTCTTTTCTCAATGGTTCGTTCGCCCTGCGCCTGGCCTGTCCTGAGCTTGGCGAAGGGTCGAAGGGCTTTCAGAAATATTCGCATGGGCTTCGACAGGCTCAGCCCGAACGGATAAAACTTCACTGTCACCGACGCTTGCGGCACGCAGCATATTTCTTGCGGCAGTGGAGGCCGCCACCCGGCCTGCCAGCACCTCTTGTGTCAACTGTGGCAACATCATTTTGACGGCTGGATGCTGGGCAAAGGCCTGTTTCAAGCCGGCATCGATGCGCTCCCACATCCACGACAGCGCCTGCTTCTGGCGACGCGCGGCGAACTTTCCGCTGCCGCTTTGCAAGGCTCTGAATTCGAGCACCCTGGCCCAAAAGGTATCGACCCCCCGGGCATGCAGGGCACTCAACTGGATCACCTGCGGGTGCCATATTTGTCGGTCATGGTGCATGTGATCAGGATTGCCGTGCAGCCCGAGCAAACGCAGGCTGGAGCTGATTTGCGCCCGTGCCCGCGTGGCGGCATCCGGGTCGATATCGGCCTTGTTGATGACCACCAGATCGGCCAGCTCCATCACGCCTTTCTTGATGGCCTGCAAATCGTCACCGGCATTGGGCAACTGCATCAGCACAAACATGTCGGTCATGTTGGCCACCGCCGTCTCGCTCTGGCCCACGCCCACGGTTTCGACAATCACCACGTCATAACCCGCAGCCTCGCAGACCAGCATGGCCTCGCGGGTTTTCTCGGCCACGCCACCCAAAGTACCACTGCTGGGGCTGGGACGGATGTAGGCTTTTTCGTTCACCGACAACAACTCCATGCGCGTCTTGTCACCCAGAATGGATCCGCCCGAGACAGTGGAAGACGGGTCAATGGTCAGCACCGCGACGCGGTGACCCTGGCCAATCAGGTACAAGCCCAGGGCTTCGATAAAGGTCGATTTGCCCACGCCCGGCACACCGCTGATGCCCAGCCGGAATGACTGGCCAGTGTGCGGCAGCAAGGCTGTCAGCAATTCGTCTGCCTGCAAGCGGTGGTCGGCGCGGGTGGATTCGAGCAGCGTGATGGCTTTGGCCATGGCACGGCGCTGGGTTGGCGATTCACCGTTTAACAGACCTTGTAGGAGTTGCTCTGATGTCACCGTTCGCCCTGAGCCACCATCCGTTCGCCCTGAGCCACCATCCGTTCGCCCTGAGC
>PHCO01000172.1 GCA_002842265.1 Betaproteobacteria bacterium HGW-Betaproteobacteria-18
CACCGCCGGTACCAGCCCGGATTTCAACAAAGGCGTTGCGTGCATCGTCCGGGTCTTTGGGCAGCAGCATGCGCTGCAGTTCGGCTTCAAGCTGTTGTAGTTCAGCGTTGGCGGTATCGATTTCTTCTTGCGCCATCGCCATCATGTCAGCGTCATTGGTACTGCTTTTGAGCAGGTCCTGGCCTGCGGCCAAGTCGGCTTCGCGCTGCTGGTAACGTTGCCAGCGACCGGCCACGGCAGCCACCTCGGTGTGTTCACGCGAGAGCAGCAGAAACTGCGCCATGTTGCTCATGATGTCCTGGCGTGACAACAAAAATTCAAGCTCACCCAAGCGGTCTGCGTAGCGGGCGAGTTGTTGGCGAAGAAATGGTTTCATGGGAGATCGGGACGGTAAGGGTGCATTGCATAGAAGAGGCGGGCCGAATGACGGTGGTCGCTGTCGATTGCTTTGTCGTTGCGAGCGCAGTGTGGCCATCCATGAAATCCTGGATTGCCACGTCGTTGCGCGCCTCGCAATGACGAGCCAACTATCAGCGACGCTACCGCTCTTTGCGCAAAAAGAAGTGCTGGATGGCGGTGCTGGCGTGTTCGCGTGCCTGCGCATCGCCTGCGCGCAGTTCGGCCATGGCACCGTGCAGCATTTTTTGCGTCAGCCCTTTGGACAGCGCTTCCAGCACGGCGTCCACGTCGGCGCCTTTGGCCAGCAGCTTGCGGGCGCGGGTAATCTCATTGGCGCGCCATTCATCAGCCTGGGCGTTGAGTTGCTGGATCAAGGGCACCGAACCGCGTTGGTCGATCCAGTGCATGAAACTCTGCACGCCGGCATCGACAATGGCCTCCGCCTGCGCCACCGCCGCCTGACGACTGGCCTGCGCGGTTTGCACCACGCTGGAGAGGTCATCAACGGTGTAAAGGTAAATGTCTTCCAGCGCCTTGACTTCCAGCTCGATGTCGCGCGGCACAGCCAGATCGACCATGAACATGGGGCGACGCTTGCGTTTTTTCAAAGCACTCTCCACCGTACCCAGGCCAATGATGGGCAGCGTGCTGGCGGTGCAACTGATGACGGCGTCAAATTCATGCAGTCGGTCGGGCAATTCGGCCAGATGCATCACCTCGCCACCGAACCGGCTGGCCAGTTTTTCGCCACGCTCCAGTGTGCGGTTGGCAATCACCATGCACTTGGGGCTCTTGGCGGCAAAGTGGGTGGCGCACAGCTCAATCATTTCGCCCGCGCCAACAAACAGCATCCTGACTTCACTCAGGTCCTCGAACAATTGCCCGGCCAGGCGCACGGCGGCAGCGGCCATGCTGATGGAGTGCGCGCCGATTTCGGTCGAGGTACGCACCTCTTTGGCCACGGCAAATGAGCGCTGAAAAAGCTGGCTCAGCGTGTTGCCCAGCGCGCCCGCGGCTTCGGCGGCACGTACCGCGTTTTTGATTTGACCGAGAATTTGTGTCTCACCCAGCACCATCGAGTCCAGGCCGCTGGTGACGCGAAACGCATGGCGTGCGGCCAGGCTGTTTTCGAGGGTGTAGGAGTGGGTTCGCAGCAGGGCGGGGGAGACGCCACCGGTCTGGGCCAACCAGTCCAGCGTGTGCTCCAACTGGGGTTTTTCACCGGCGCAATAAATCTCGGTGCGATTGCAGGTGGAGATCAGCGCGGCTTCGGGTTGGTGTGCCAGCGCCTCGCGCAAGCCCCGCAAAGTGGGCTCGACCTGGTCGATGGCGAACGCAAACCGACCGCGCAGATCGAGCGGTGCGGTCGTGTGATTGATGCCTAAAGCCCAGACTGCCATGACTGGATTATAAAATCAGTCGCTATGCGCTTTGACTTGCATCATTTTTTCTTTTCCCCCAAGGGCCTTTGATGGGACTGCTGGCACTGCTGAACCATGTCATCAACTTTGCAGCACCCGCTGTCTGGCTGGCGTTGCTGCTACCTTGGCTGGCCCGATTTCTGATCAAAAAAAGATCGTCACGTTTCCCATTGCTCAAGCAGGCAGCCTTCATTTTTATGTTGGGACTGCTGGTCTTGCTCCTCGGCCTGGCGCTGTTTGGCCAGGATGGCAAGATGATGACTTATCTGGCCCTGGTGATCACTGCTGCCACGGCCCAGTGGCTTATGCTCAAAGGCTGGCGGGCGTGAACAAGTCCACCCGGTCGGTGATGATGCCATCCAGACCCAGGTCCAGCAAACGCCGGGCCGTGGCTTCATCGTTGACGGTATAGCTCAGGGTCTTGAAACCGGCACTTTTGGCTTGCGCCATGCTGGACTGGTCCCACAAGGCGTGGTCACAGATGATGGTGACACAGCCTAACCTTAACGCAGTTTCCAGCCAGCCGGGCCAAAGCGCATCGAGCAGCAGGCCGCGCGGCAACTCTGGCTGCACCTGCATGGCGGCTTCCAGCGCGGTCACGTCAAACGAACTCAGGAGCGGTGGCACGGCGGCGTTCTGCCACAGCCGGGCGGTGTGCCGGGCGACCACGTCTCCGGTGTGGCGTTCCAGACCGGGTGTGGGCTTGATTTCAATGTTCAAAAAATAAGCATTGCGCAAGCAGTAGCGGGCAATGGCTTCGAGGGTGGGCAGTGGCTCACCGGCAAAGGCACGCGAATGCCAACTGCCGGCATCGAGTTGGGCCAGCGTGCCCCAGGGATGGTCGCCAGCTGCGGCACGGCTGTTCAAACCCAGTTTGTCAACGGCATTGGTGGTGCGTGTCAGAGTGGCATCGTGCAGCAGAAAAGGCACGCCGTCGCTGCTCAGTTTGACATCGCACTCAAACATGCGGTAGCCATGGCTGGCCCCCAGCCGGAAAGCTGCCAAGGTGTTTTCAGGGGCCAGTTTGCCAGCGCCCCGGTGGGCGATCCAGCGCGGGTAGGGCCAGGGTGTGGCTTGTGGCATGGTCTATTTTTCCTGCGCTTCGCGGCGCAGGGCAGGGAACAGGATCACGTCGCGGATGCTGCTGCTATCGGTGAGCAGCATCATCAAGCGGTCCAGGCCGACACCGCAGCCACCAGTGGGCGGCATGCCGTACTCCAGAGCGCGAATGAAATCATGGTCGTAGTACATGGCTTCGTCGTCACCGCTGTCCTTGGCGACCACCTGCGCCTGGAAGCGGGTGGCTTGTTCCTCCGCGTCGTTCAACTCCGAGAAACCATTGCCGAATTCACGGCCGGTGATGTAAAGCTCAAAGCGCTCGGTCACGCCCGGCTTGTGGTCACTGGCGCGCGCCAGCGGCGAAATTTCCACCGGGTGTTCGCAGATGAAGGTGGGTTGCCACAGCTTTTCTTCCACGGTTTCTTCAAAGTACATGACTTGCAGGCTGGCCAGCGAGCGGCTCGAGAGCTTGTTTTTGCCCTCGGTCAGGCCGAGTTTGCGCAGCGCGTTGATGAGCCAGGCGGCGTTGTCCACCTTTAGGCCCAGGCTGGGGTTGTTGTCATCCAGGGGCTGGGCCGCATCGGTGTACTTGCAGATGGCTTCGTGGATGGTCAGGCGTTCAAACGGCCTGGACAAATCGACAGCCCTGCCACCGTAGCTCAGGTGCAGCGAGTCCACCGCCTTGTGGGCAGCATCGCGGATCAGCGCTTCGGTGAAGGTCATCAAATCCTGGTAGTCCCAGTACGCCGCGTAGAACTCCATCATGGTGAACTCGGGGTTGTGGCGCACGCTGATGCCTTCGTTGCGGAAGCTGCGGTTGATCTCGAACACGCGGTCAAAGCCACCGACGATCAGGCGCTTGAGATACAGCTCGGGCGCAATGCGCAAAAACATTTGCTGATCCAGCGCGTTGTGGTGCGTGGTGAAGGGCTTGGCATTGGCTCCCCCCGGAATCGGGTGCAGCATGGGCGTTTCAACTTCCAGAAAGTTGTGCGCCACCATGAATTCGCGAATGCCGCTGACGGCCTTGCTGCGCGCCATGAAGCGCTTGCGGGTGTCTTCGTTGGTCATCAAATCGACATAGCGCTGGCGGTATTTGACCTCCTGGTCGGCCATGCCATGAAACTTGTCGGGCATCGGGCGCAGGCTTTTGGTCAGCAGGCGGATGCTGCTGGCATGAATGGAGAGTTCGCCGGTCTTGGTCTTGAACACCAGACCTTCGGCAGCCACGATGTCGCCCAGGTCCCAATGCTTGAAGGCGGCATAGATGTCTTCACCCACATCGTCGCGCTTGATGTAGATCTGGATTCTTCCCGTGCTGTCTTGCAGCGTGGCGAAACTGGCTTTGCCCATGACGCGCTTGAGCATCATGCGCCCAGCCACCTTGGCTGTTGCGCCTTGTTCAGTCAGGCCTTCCGGGGTTTGCCCGGCGTGGGCAGCAAACAGGTCGGCTGCATGGTCGGTCGGCTTGAAGTCGTTTGGAAAGGCAGCGCCCTTGCCCTCGGCCTGCGCTTGGCGAAGCGCCTTGAGCTTTTCGCGACGCTCCAATATCAACTGGTTTTCGTCCTGGGGCATTGGATTGGGTGAGGGGGCGGCGGGGTGGTCAGACATGTGGGGCAATCCATAAAAGCTGCCAACGGGTGGGCAGCAAGGCAGTGTGTGGGTATGGCAAAGCTTTGGATTTTAAGAGCTTGCGCGCCCGCCGCTATGATTGACATCGCTTCTCAACACGGTATTGGTGCCATGCTTTATCAGATTGTTTCTTTGTTGCTTGAGGTTGTCCTTGGCATTTTGAGTGGTGCCTGCCTGCTGCGGTTGTATATGCAGGCTCTGCGCGTGCCCATGTCGGTGCGTTCGGGTAACCCGTTGGGCCGGTTTGTGTTTGCCATGACCGACTGGATTGTGTTGCCGCTGCGGCGCGTGTTGCCGGCTGTTGGTGCGCTTGACACAGCCAGCCTGGTCGCTGCTTTTTTGTTGCAACTGACAGAGTTTGCCTTGCTGTGGCTTCTTGCCGGAACGGGTGGCGGGCTCTTTGCGGTCCCTGTTTTGGCTTTGTTCGGCTTGCTGAGCATGGCCATTTCCGGCATGACAGTGGCCGTGATTGTTTATGCCGTGCTGTCTTGGGTGCCCACGCCATCGGTCATTGGTGGGGTGATGGCACGTCTGGTCGAACCACTTTTACGGCCCATTCGGCGTGTGGTGCCTCTGGTGGGTGGCATTGATCTGTCGCCACTGGTGTTGCTGCTGGTTTTGCAAGTGGCGGCCATTGTGCTGGGGAACCTGCAGGCGATGGCATTACAGATGGCCTGAGCCAATGCCCGGTTAACGTCCTGCCATGCGCTCTGCTGGCATGAAATAAAAAAGCCCGCTGACTTTGCAATCAGCGGGCTTTTTTGGTTGTCAGGGTCAATTAGCGATCGGTTTTGGAAAAGCGTTTTTGCGCGTCACGTGGCACGAACACCTTGCCGCCACCGGCGGGTTTGGAAAACGCCGGTTTGCCAAAAGCGGGTTTGCGGGCGGCAAAATCACCACGCGGTGCAGCACCGGCGTTGCGATCGCCGGCAAAGCGATCATTGAAGCCGCCTTTGCGTTCGTAACTGAAACCTTCACGCGGGGCAAAAGGACGCTCTTCACGCCCTGCGAAACCTCCGCCACTGTTGTTTTGATAGTTTCCTTCGCCAACCATGCGCGGACCACCAGCATTTCTGTCGGCGAAACCACCTCGTGGTGCATCAAAACCTCCGCTGCGGCCGCCACCGCCAAATTTACGGTCACGGCCGTTGAAATCACCGCCACCGCGACTGTCACGAGCACCAAAATTGTTCGGACGTGACTCGGGAACACGTTGTTTGGGCTCCAGGCCAGGAACGACTTCAGCTTTGATGGGTTGGCGGCTATAGGCTTCGATGTCAAAAATCTTGCGACGGTCGCGTAACTCGGCAAACGTCACGGCCAGACCATCACGCCCGGCGCGGCCGGTACGGCCAATGCGGTGGGTGTAGTCTTCAGCTTTCATGGGCAGGCCAAAGTTGAACACGTGGGTCACGGTGGGCACGTCGAGGCCACGGGCTGCTACATCGGTAGCCACCAGAATTTGAACATGGCCCTGACGCAGCGCCATCAGACGACGATTACGCAGACCCTGGCTCAAAGCGCCATGCAGCGCGACTGCGTCAAAGCCGTCTTGCTGCAGGTCATTGGCCAGGCCGTCGCATTCAATCTGGGTGCTTGCAAACACAATCGCCTGGTTGATGGTGGTGTCGCGCAGCCAATGGTCGAGCAACTTGCGTTTGTGTTGGGCGTTGTCGGCCCAGAACAGCACTTGCTTGATGTTGGCGTGTTTTTCCTGCGGGCTATCGATGGTGATGCGTTGTGGCTCGCGCATGACGCGGGAGGCCAGTTGCTGGATGCGCGGCGCAAAGGTGGCGCTGAACATCATGGTTTGTTTGCGGTCGATGGTGAGCTGGTTGATTTCAGCCAGATCGTCCGAAAAACCCAAATCGAGCATGCGGTCGGCTTCGTCCACTACCAGAAATTGCACCTGATCCAGCTTGATTTGCATAGAGCGTTGCAGGTCCAGCAGACGGCCTGGGGTGGCGACCACCAAGTTGGCGTTTTGCAATTTGGCAATCTGCAACTGGTAAGGCATGCCGCCCACGATATTGGCCACGCGCAGACCACGGCAATGTTGCACCAGGTCAATGGCGTCATGCGCGACTTGCTGGGCCAGTTCACGGGTCGGGCACACAATCAAGGCGCCAGGGGTAGGGGCGCTGAAGTGGCGTGGG
>PHCO01000173.1 GCA_002842265.1 Betaproteobacteria bacterium HGW-Betaproteobacteria-18
ATGGTGTTACCTCTTTGGGCGCTGTCTTGGGCCAGGCCAGCCCGGCCGCCACGCTCAGACCAATGGCGATCAACAGCGCTTGTTGCGGCATCACGGCAAGAGCAGCGCCGTAGCTCAACACGGCCACCCACAGCGGCGCGGCCGAGTCGGCGCTGCGCCATTGCTCCACCGCCAACACCGCAAACAACGCGGCCAGCGCAAAGTCCAGCCCGACCAGGCCAATTTGCGCTTGCGCGCCAATCACCGCGCCCAACAGCGTGCCGATCACCCACCAGACCTGGTTGAGCAGCGCCACGGTCACCATCTGGCGCGTGCTGGTGCCAGCGGGCAGTGTGGTCAGTACCGAATAGGTTTCATCGGTCAGGGCAAACACAAGATACCAGCGCGCCCAGGCCGGCCTGGGCAGCTTGTCCAGCAGCGACAGGCCATAGAAGACGTGGCGCAAGTTCACCACCAGCGTGGCCACGGCGATGGCGGCCACCGGCAGACCGGCGGCCAGCATCGGCACCATCATGAACTGTGCGGCACCGGCAAACACAAGCACACTGGCGGTCAGTGCCAGCCACCAGGGGGCGCCAGCCTGCACAAATAAAAAGCCAAACACCATGCCTAAAGGGATGTACCCCATGGCCACCGGCACTGAGAGCGAGAGCACGGAAATGTGCGCGGACTGCGGGTCTTGCGTTGGGACAGAAGGGGGTGGCATGAAACGGGCGAAGTGGTGCGAAGTGGAGTGCAATGACAGAGGCAATGATTGTGACAGCCTGAGCCCGGCCCTCCGGCTTGACAACGGCCTCTTGTGGAGTCCGTAACGAGCGCGGGATAATTCCTCAACACTTGCGGAGACCTCCATGACAAATACTCAACTCCCCCCCAAAGTCGCTGTTTTGCTTTCGGGCTGCGGCCATCTCGATGGTGCTGAAGTGCGCGAATCGGTGCTGGCCCTGCTGGCGCTTGACCAGCACGGCGCCACGGTGCAGTGCATTGCGCCCAATGCGCCACAGTTTCATGTGATCAACCACGTCACTGGCGAACCGGTGGCGGGTGCCAGCCGCAACATGCTGGAGGAATCCAGCCGCATTGCCCGCGTCGGCCAGTGTCTGGACCTGGCGCAAGCCAGGGTGGCGGACTATGACGCGCTGGTGATGCCCGGTGGTTATGGCGTGGCCAAAAACCATTGCAGCTTTGCCTTCAAGGGTGCCGATGCCGATGTGCGGCCCGATGTGGCGGCGTTCATAAGGGGATTCTTTGACACCAAGAAGCCGGTCGGCGCCATTTGCATTGCCCCGGCGCTGGTGGCGCTGACGCTGCACCAGGCCCATGACAGCGCGACGCTCACACTGGGCAACGACGCCGGTTGTGCTACGGCCCTGGGCCAACTCGGCCAGACCAACCAGAACACGCCCAATGCCACTCACATCGTGATCGACGAGGCGCACAAGCTCGTCACCACCCCGGCCTACATGTTTGACGACGCGCGCCTGAGCGATGTCTGGGTCGGCATCGAGCGCTGTGTGGTCGAAGTGCTCAAGCGCGTGTCATGAAAGCCGTTTGCGTTTATTGCGGCTCCAGTCCGGGCCGGTTGGAGGTCTATGCCAGTGCCGCGCGTGCACTGGGTCAAGCACTGGTGGAGCGAGACCTGGGGCTGGTCTATGGCGGCGCCAGCATTGGCCTCATGGGGCTGATTGCCGATACCGTATTGCAACTCGGTGGGCGTGCCGTGGGCGTGATCCCGCAGGCCCTGGCACGCAAGGAAGTGGTGCACAGGCACTTGACCGAGCTCCATGTAACCCAGTCCATGCACGAGCGCAAAACCATGATGGCCGAACTCTCGGACGGCTTCATCGCCATGCCGGGTGGCATTGGCACGTTTGAGGAGATTTTCGAAATCTGGACCTGGGCCCAGCTTGGCATCCACGCCAAACCCTGTGGTTTGCTGAACGTGGCGGGCTATTTTGATGCGCTGACCACATTCCTGGATCATGCGACCGAGGAGCAGTTTCTCAAACCGCCGCACCGCTCGTTGTTGATTGTCGAGCAACAGCCTCAAGCGTTGCTGGACAAGTTTGCCAGCTACCAGCCGCCAAGTGTTCGGAAGTGGCTGGACGCGGACGAATCCTGAGCTGGCTTGAACGTCAAAGAACCGCCACGCCCTTGATTTGCGCATAGACCGTTTTACCTGGTTTCAACCCCAGCGCATGGCTTGATCGGGCGGTGACACGGGCCAGCAGGGTCGTGCCGCCGGATTGCATTGACACGATCATCTGGCCGGGGTTGTCGGGTGACACCGCCGTCACGGTGCAGGCCAGGATGTTCAAAATGCTGGTGTCACATTGGCGCTGCAGCGTCAGGCTGACATCGCGCGCCGCCACCCGCACGCGCAGGGTTTGGCCGATGGCGGTGTTTTGGCGCGGCACGGTCAGCTCGCCACCGGCAAAGCGGGCGGTGGTGAGGTGGTCGCTGTCGTCATGCGACTGCACGGTGCAATGCAAGACAGCGCCAGCTGTGTCGCCGTGTGCCATGGGTAAATCCAGTCGGGTCAAAAGTTCTGCGGTGGGGCCATAGGCCGTGACGCAGCCCGCATCCATGAGTACCAGGTGGTCAGCCAATCGGGCAACTTCGTCGATGGCATGGGTGACGTAGATGACGGGCAGGCGCAGTTGCGTTTGCAATCGTTCCAGGTAAGGCAGTATTTCAGCCTTGCGTGGTGCATCCAGTGCGGCCAGGGGTTCGTCGAGCAGCAGCAGGCGCGGGCTGGTGGCCAGTGCCCGGGCAATGGCCACGCGCTGGCGTTCGCCACCAGACAATTCATGCGGCCAACGCTCAAGCAGGTTGGCAATGCCCAGCAAATTCAGGGTGTGATTCCAGTTTTGCGTGCGTTCCGAGGCGGGTGTGCGCTTGAAACCGTATTGCAGATTGCCTTGCACGTTCAAATGTTCAAACAGGCTGGCCTCCTGGAACACATAACCCAGTGCGCGCTGGTGGACCGGTTTGAAAATGTTTTGCGCGCTGTCTTGCCAGACCTCGCCCTGCACGCTGATTCTGCCCTGTGCTTTGGGTTCCAGGCCGGCAAGCACCCGCAGAGCCGTGGTCTTGCCAGAGCCAGAGGCGCCAAAGAGCGCGGTGATGCCTTGGCCTGGCAGCTCAAGATCGATGTTCAGGGTGAACGCGTCGCGTGTCAAAACGGCTTGTATTTGCAGCCCGGGTGCAGCTGCACCGGCGACGCGGAGAAGTTCAGCGGCGCGGTTCACAGGCCACTCCCTTTGCGCCGCGCACCGTTGTACAGGTGCAGCGCCAGCAGCACCACAAAACTGAAGCCCAGCATCACCGCCGCCAGCCGGTGCGCGTCTGAATATTCCATGGCTTCCACGTGGTCGTAAATCTGCACCGACACGACACGGGTCACGCCGGGGATGTTGCCGCCCACCATCAGCACCACGCCAAATTCCCCCACCGTGTGGGCAAAACACATGATGGCGCCGGTGACAAAACCGGGCTTGCACAGTGGCACCACCACGCTAAAGAATGCATCCAGCGGCGACGCGCGCAGGCTGGCGGCCACTTCCAGCGGGCGTGTGCCCATGGCCTCCATGGCGTTCTGGATCGGCTGCACCATGAACGGCAGCGAGTAAAGCGTGGAGGCCACCACCAGTCCGGCAAAGGTGAAGGGCAGCAGCCCCAAGCCCAGCGCCTGCGTCCATTGGCCCACCGTGCCCTGTGGCCCCATGAACACCAGCAGGTAAAACCCCAGCACCGACGGCGGCAGCACGATCGGCATCGCCACCAGCGCGCCCAGCGGCTTTTTGACCCATGACTGGGTGCGAGCCAGCCACCACGCCAGTGGCGTGCCCAGCAGCAGCAAAATCACCGTGGTGAGCGTGGCCACTTGCAGCGTCAGGCCAATGGCTTGCAGGTCAGAGGCTGTCAGCATGTGGGTTTTCTGAAGAGTTGAAGCCAGCAAGGATACCCGTGATGTCATTGCGAGGAGCGTCAGCGACGCGGCAATCCAGGCATTCAAAGGGCATGGATTGCTTCACTTCATTCGCAATGACAGGTACCGTCTTTGCTGGCCTCTAAATTTCATAACCATAAGAGCGGATCAGGTCTTTGATATTGGGGCTTTGCAGCAACTTGATCAACGCCAGCGCAGCCGGGTTGTTGGCGCCGCGTTGCAGCAGCACGGCGTCTTGCCGGATCGGACTGTACAGGGTTTGTGGCACCACCCACATCGAGCCGCCCTTGAGCCGGCCGTCTTCCAGCACCTGCGACATCGCCACAAAACCCATCTCGGCGTTGCCGGTGTGGACAAAGTTGTAAGTCTGGCCAATGCTTTCGCCTTGCACCAGTTTTGGGGTCAAGGCCGGGGTGAGGCCCAGTTTGTCCATCACTTCAACGGCAGCAGCACCATAGGGGGCTACTTTGGGTGCGGCATAAGCCACTTTGTGAAAGTTGCCTTTCTTGAGTACCTCGCCCTTGGTATCCACCTTGGTGGCATCGGCTGACCACAGCACCAGTTTGCCGGTGGCGTAGGTGAAGTGGCTGCCCGGCTTGGCCAGGCCGTCTTTTTCCAGTGCCGCCGGGGTGGTGGTGTTGGCCGCCAGCAGCACGTCAAATGGCGCACCGTTTTTGATCTGGGCATACAGTTTGCCGGTGGAGCCCACTGTGACCGCGATGGTGTGCCCGGTGGTCTTTTCCAGCACGGCAGCGATCGCTTTGATGGGCTCGGCAAAGTTGGCAGCTGTCGCCACCTGGGCCTGGTCGGCCAGGCTTGCGGCTGAAAACGTCAGGGCAACAGCGGTTAGCGTCAGGTTTTTGATGCAAAACCTCATTGAAAAACTCCTTGAGAGAACGAGAGAAAGCTCCCAAATCAAAATCGTAAAACCATGCAGGCGACATCGCTATTCTATTTTGGAATAGCGAAAGTGTAGCGGTAATGCGTAACGTCACAAGCGCCAGACGTCTTCCCAGACGCTTCCCGGCACAATGCAGGGCATGAGCAAAGATGTTTTTTCGATCGAGGCTTTGGGCCACGAACCTGCCGACAAGCGCATGGATATCCTGCGCCTGATCGGCACCACTGGTTCGATTTCCGAGGCGGCGCGCCAGGCCGGGGTGAGCTACAAAGCCGCCTGGCAGGCGGTTCACACCCTGACCAATTTGGCTGGCGTGACACTGGTGGACCGGGCGGTGGGTGGGGCCGGGGGCGGCGGTGCGCGCCTGACGACCGCGGGAGAGCAATTGCTGGACGCTGCGCGCCAGATGGATGTGGCGCGGCGTGAGGTGCTGGCGCGCTTTAGCGGTGGCGCAGCACAAGCCCTGCCAGGTGCGGGCCTGCGCACCAGCATGCGCAACAACCTGCCATGCGTGGTGACGCAGTTGCTCGGATCAATCTCTGGTGACCCGATGGTGCGCGTGCTTTTGGCTTTGCCGCAGGGCGGGCAGATCACTTCATCCATCACCCGTGAAAGCGCCGAGTTGCTGGGCTTGCAGCCCGGCCTGGCGCTGCTGGCGCTGTGCAAGGCCACGGCGGTGCGCATCCGCGCAGAGGCTGTCCCCGAGCCTGAGGTCGCCAGTACGACCACTGATGCTGGAAACCACCACCATGCTGTTTCTGTCATTGGGCTTGCCAACCTGATGACTGGCAAAGTGGCGCGCCTGTCACGCGGGGGCCAACGCGACGAAGTGGTCATGACCCTGCCCGGCGACCTGCAGTTGGTCGGTTTTGCCGATCACCCCAACCGGTTGCGCGTGGGCAGCAAGGTGACCGCCTGCGTGGAAGAAAATGCGGTGGTGCTGGCGCGGGTGTGAGCGCTCGGGCAAGCGCGTCAACCGCCGCCGCAAACGTTTTTTTGTCCCAGCTTGCGGTACAGCGTGGCCCGGCTGATGCCCAGGGTACGGGCGGCTTGACCCACATTGCCTCGGGCTTCATCGACCGCCTTGCGGATCATGGCCGCCTCAACCTCGCGCAGCGCCTGCGCGGGTGCAGCGCTGGCGCTGGTTTGCAGCGCGTGGACTTCGTTGGCGCGGGTGATGGCCTGGGCTTGCAGGCGCAGGCCGCTCCAGAGCGGTAATTCGATGAGGTGAGCGGGGCGTTTGGCGGCATCAAACAAGGGTTCAAAGGGTGTGCCAAAGACCTCGCTGACATGCACCGGGGTCTCGCCGGGGGCCGCCAGGCCTGGCACCATTTGGCGCGCGACCGGGTTGGCCCCGGTGATCCAGCCCTCAAAGTCCAGGCACAGCATGCCATCGGCATCGCTGCCAAAGGCGTTGCCCGGCCAGTTCAAGCGCAGCAACAGGGCGTGGGGTTGTGCCCTGACCAGGGCATTTTCAATTTTGCTGGCCGATTGCATCACCAGGTGTTTGAGTTCAGGGCGCTCTTGTGCATCGACACCTGTCACATCGAGCATGCCCACACAGGCGCCATCGGGTCCAAACAGGGGTGCTCCAGCGCAACTATAGACCGAGGTGACCTCAAAAAAATGCTCGCCCCGGTGCAGCCAGACCGGTTGCAGTTCTGAGAGTGTGGTGCCAATGGCGGTGGTGCCGATGCTGCGTTCAGACAAATCGGTGCCGACCCGGGTGATCAGGTGCGCGCGTGGGTCTGAATGGTCAATGGCCCCACAGGCATCGACCACC
>PHCO01000174.1 GCA_002842265.1 Betaproteobacteria bacterium HGW-Betaproteobacteria-18
TTAAATCGGTGAGTCGTGTGATTTCATCGGTCATGTGGTGCACATCGTACAAGGCCATGGTCTCGGCGGAATCCTGAATCAGGTCGGCGACATCGTCCATGGTGTTGATCAGGCTGTGAATCTGTTCACGGTCAATGGGCGTGATGAAAGTTTTGTGCAGCGCTTTGTTGACTTCATGCGTGATGCGGTCTGCCGCGCCTTCGGCATGATTCACCTCATTGTGGAATTTTTCACGTAGCGCCAGGTCACCGTAATTGGCGACGAGCCTGGAAAATGCATGTGCGGCCGCGACGATGTGGTCGGCATGCTGGTTGAACAATTTGAAAAAATTGGTGTCACGGGGAAGCAGCTTGCCAAAAAACACGGAGGACTCCTTCGGAATATTTCAAAACCATGACGGTTTGATGATGGCCATGAGTTTAACTGTCTGTCAGTAAGCGCCAGAAACAAAAATGCCTCGCAGTTGCGGCTGTGAGGCATTTTAAAAATTGGACGACTCATCAAAGATGCCGTCTGTTTGGTTCTACTTAAACCGTGGCGTCATCCTTCACCGATGCAGCCGCATCGGTGTAATCCTGCACCTTGTCAAAATTCAGGTACTGGTAAATTTTGCTGCTGGCGGCTGTCAACACGCCCATGTCAGCCATGTATTCAGCTTTGGTGGGAATGCGCCCCAGCTTGGAGCAAATGGCAGCCAACTCGGCACTGCCCAAATAGACGTTGCTGTTTTTCCCCAGTCGATTCGGGAAATTGCGGGTCGAGGTGGAAAACACCACGGCACCTTCCTTGACCTGTGCCTGGTTGCCCATGCACAGGCTGCAGCCTGGCATTTCCATGCGCGCACCGGCGCTGCCAAGCACGCCGTAGTGGCCTTCTTCAGTGAGTTGCCTGGCGTCCATCTTGGTGGGGGGCGCCATCCAAAGTTTGACCGGGATGTCACGCTTGTTTTCCAACAATTTGGAAGCAGCACGGAAGTGGCCAATATTGGTCATACAGGAGCCAATGAACACTTCTTCGATTTTGGTGCCCGCCACGTCAGACAGGGTTTTGACATCGTCCGGATCGTTCGGGCAGGCCACGATCGGTTCATGAATGTCGGCCAAATCGATTTCGATGACGCTGGCGTATTCGGCGTCCGCATCACGTCTCAGCAGTTGCGGATTGGCCAGCCAGGCTTGCATGGCCTTGATGCGGCGGTTGATGGTGCGTACATCCTGGTAACCATTGGCGATCATCCACTTCAGCATGACGATGTTGCTGTTGAGGTACTCGATGATCGGCTCTTTGTTCAGGTGCACCGTGCAACCGGCGGCACTTCGCTCGGCCGACGCGTCGCTCAACTCAAAGGCCTGCTCGACCTTGAGGTCAGGCAAGCCTTCAATTTCAAGAATCCGGCCTGAAAACACGTTCTTCTTGCCTTGTTTGGCTACTGTCAATTCTCCCGACTTGATGGCGTACAAGGGGATGGCATTGACCAGATCGCGCAGGGTGATGCCAGGCTGCATCTGACCTTTGAAACGCACCAACACGCTCTCGGGCATGTCCAGCGGCATGACACCGGTGGCGGCACCAAACGCCACCAGACCGGAGCCGGCCGGGAAGCTGATGCCAATCGGAAAACGGGTATGGCTGTCGCCACCCGTGCCCACGGTGTCGGGCAACAACATGCGGTTGAGCCAACTGTGAATGATGCCGTCGCCTGGGCGCAGCGGAATGCCACCGCGGTTGCTGATGAACTCAGGCAACTCGTGGTGCATTTTTACGTCCACCGGCTTGGGGTAAGCCGCGGTGTGGCAGAACGATTGCATCACCAGGTCGGCACTGAAACCCAGGCAGGCAAGGTCTTTGAGTTCGTCGCGGGTCATCGGGCCAGTGGTGTCTTGCGAGCCCACACTGGTCATCTTGGGTTCGCAGTAGGTGCCAGGCAACACGCCCTGCCCCTCGGGCAAACCGCAGGCACGCCCCACCATTTTTTGCGCCAGGGTGAAGCCCTTGCCGGTGGCTTTGGGGTTTTGTGGCAGGCGAAAGAGGGTGGAAACGGGCAGTCCCAGTGACTCGCGCGCTTTTGCGGTCAAGCCACGGCCAATGATCAGGGGAATACGGCCACCAGCACGTACTTCGTCGAACAGCACATCGCTCTTAAGCTTGAATTCAGCGATGACTTTGCCGTCTTTCAGGGCCTTGCCGTCATAAGGGCGCAGTTCAATGGTGTCGCCCATGTTCATCAGGCTGACGTCGAGCTCGATCGGGAGGGCGCCCGCATCTTCCATGGTGTTGTAGAAAATGGGTGCAATCTTGGCGCCCAGGCAGACACCACCAAAGCGCTTGTTGGGCACGAAGGGAATGTCTTCACCGGTGAACCACAACACGCTGTTGGTGGCGGACTTGCGGCTGGAACCGGTGCCGACCACGTCGCCCACATAGGCGACCAGATTGCCACGGGCGCGCAGGTCCTCGATGAACTTGACCGGACCGCGTTTGCCGTCTTCTTCAGGGGTGATGCCGTCGCGCTTGTTCTTGAGCATGGCCAAGGCGTGCAGCGGAATGTCCGGGCGGCTCCAGGCGTCTGGTGCGGGTGACAAATCGTCGGTATTGGTCTCGCCGGTGACTTTGAGCACGGTCAGCGTGATGCTTTGCGGTACTTCAGGACGGCTGGTGAACCATTCGGCATCGGCCCAGCTTTGCAGCACCGCTTTGGCTTGGGCATTGCCTTTGTCGGCCTTTTCCTTGACATCATGGAATTGGTCAAACATCAACAGGGTTTTTTTCAAGGCAGCAGCGGCCACGGGTGCCACGATGGCATCGTCAAGCAGGTCGATCAGCGGCGTCAGGTTGTAGCCGCCGAGCATGGTGCCGAGCAGCTCCGTGGCTTTTTCGCGGCTGATCAAGGCACATTTTTCGGTGCCGTGAGCCACTGCGGCCAGGTAGCTGGCCTTGACTTTCGCAGCATCATCGACACCTGCTGGCACGCGATGGGTGATTAACTCCAGCAAAAAGGCTTCTTCACCTTGAGGTGGATTTTTCAGCAACTCAATCAGTGCAGAGGTTTGCTGGGCAGTGAGCGGTAGCGCCGGGATGCCGAGTGCGGCGCGTTCGGCGACGTGGGCACGGTAAGTTTGCAACATGGTCAACTCCTTTTAAATCAAAAATGGGTTTAGCGGTAACAGGTCAGGCGTATTCTTGCTATTTAATAATTAGCCATTAAGGGGTAATGAATCAGCGACCTGATCATCAGGCAGAGAAAAAAACCTGGGCGGGATCATGGGGTTGCAACTGCGCCGTTTGATGGGCTCGCACCAGGACTTGCCAAAAATAACGGTAACTGGCACGGTCATGCAAGTGACCATCGATGGCGATTGGCGCCCAATCTGCGCCATGCCCGGCACAAACGATGCGACTGGCCTGATCAACTTCATTGGCTGCAGGGGCAAAGGCCGCCAAAATAGGGCGAATCTGATCCGGGTGAATGCTCCACATCCGACCAAACCCCAAGGCGCGACTGGCGTACCTGGCAGCCGCTTTCAGTTTGGCTGTGTTTTTGAACTCGGTCACGACGCAATGCGAGGCTGTCTTGCCAAAGGCATGACAAGCCCCCGCGATGGCCAGCTTGGCACGAACCACCAGCGGGTGACTGAATTGATCCAGATCCTCGGGCCGACTGAGTTCAGAGGTCCCCATGGCGCTGGCAGGAATCGCGCCACCATGGGCCGAGACAAAGTCCATCAAGCCAAAACTGAGCGATTCAACGCGTGGGTGCGCGGCGATGTCGGCCACATGGTGAACCGCCAGCGGCGATTCAATCAGCGCATGGATTGGCAAGGGTGTCGTGCGAGAGGAGGACATTGCCGCCTGGTCAATGTGGGCCAGGGCACGATCAAGATTTGTCAATGAATCAACCTTGGGGATCATCACATGACACAAAGCCTGTGCTGCGCGTCCCACAATGATCTCTACGTCTTGCGCAAACGCGGGGTGATCAACAGGATGAACCCGGGCAGCCATCCTGGCAGGGATTTGGTGCGGTACTTTTTGACTGGCAGACCATGCGTTTTCAGCCAGTTCTGCGACCATGAAAGCATGGTCTTTTTCAGCGCCAACTGGGGCCCCGTCCTCGCAATCGAGGGTGACATCAAAAACACAAGTACCAAACTCTTGAGCCAGTTCAGCTTGCAAAGCCAGACTTTTGACCATGCGCGATTGCATGCCACAGTAGTGATCGCACACCGGCAAGGGTGTGACCGCCGCAGGGCCCAGCAATACGTCGCGCGGGTGGGTCACGAGCCTGGCTTTGGACTGAGGATTACAGCAGGTGGGCGACGCCGGCTTGCTCGTCTTGCAGTTCTTTGAGCGTCTTGTTGATGCATTCCTGGCTGAATGCGTCAATGGTCAAACCTTCGACCAGTTTGTACTCGCCGCCTTCGCAGGTGACCGCGAAACCAAACAGGGTGTCCTTTGGAATGCCATATTGGCCATCCGATGGAATTCCCATGGTGACCCACTTGCCGTTTGTTCCCAAGACCCAGTCGTGCATGTGGTCGATGGCTGCATTGGCAGCCGATGCGGCAGAAGACACACCGCGGGCCGCAATGATGGCTGCGCCGCGCTTGCCCACGGTTGGCAGGAAGGTATTGGCATTCCAGTCATGGTCGTTGATCATGTCCTTGACGCTTTCGCCGTTGATGGTGGCAAAACGGTAGTCGGCGTACATGCTCGGCGAGTGGTTGCCCCAGACCGCCATTTTTTCAATTTCAGCCACAGCCTTGCCGGTTTTGGAAGCCAGTTGGCTCAAGGCGCGGTTGTGGTCCAGTCGCATCATGGAGGTGAAGTTTTTGCGTGGCAGATCGGGCGCGCTCTTCATCGCAATGTAGGCATTGGTATTGGCCGGGTTGCCCACCACCAGCACGCGCACATCGCGGCTGGCCACGGCATTGAGGGCCTTGCCTTGTGCGGTGAAAATTTCGGCATTGACCGCCAGCAGTTCGGCACGTTCCATGCCCGGACCACGCGGGCGTGAACCAATCAGCAGGGCGTAATCCACGTCCTTGAAGGCGGTCATCGGGTCACTATGGGCTTCCATGCCGACGAGCAACGGGAATGCACAGTCCTGCAATTCCATCATCACGCCTTGCAGGGCTTGCTGGGCTTTTTCGACGGGAACTTCCAGCAGACTCAAAACGATAGGCTGATCTTTGCCCAGCATTTCGCCCGAAGCGATACGAAACAGGATGGCGTAACCAATTTGACCTGCTGCACCGGTAACGGCAACACGGACGGGTTTTTTGCTCATGGTGAAATCTCCAGAAGGGTTAAGAAAAAATTCAGCGGGCGCAGGGCGAGCAGCAGTTGCGCCAACCCTCCAGCGCGTCAAGTGTACTCTGGAAAAACCTGATTCGTCAATTTGTCTTATGTCTTATATAAGATATGATTCGGAAAAAACGACAACACCGTAAATCGAGACAAAACAACCATGCAGACCTTTCCCGATCCTGTCATTGAGAGCACTTTGTTGCCTCCAGAGCCCATCATTTCGCTGGCCTCTTCTGCAACACCGGCGTTCAGTCCTTTGTACCAACAGATCAAGGGTTTGATCCTCAACAGCCTGCGCGCAGGCGAATGGAAGCCTGGTGAAATGATCCCGAGCGAAATGGATCTTGCGGTGCGTTTTCATGTGAGCCAAGGCACGGTGCGCAAGGCGATTGACGAGTTGGCTGCCGAGAATCTGCTTTTGCGCCGTCAGGGCAAAGGCACCTTTGTGGCCACCCATGCAGAGCAACAGGTGCAGTTCCGTTTCCTTAAATTGGTGCCTGATAGCGGCACCCGGGGCAGTGAAGGCCCGGCGCAGCGCGACATTATCGAATGCAAGCGCAGCCGCGCCACCGCCGAAGTGGCGCGGGCGCTGGCGTTGCGTACCGGAGACACGGTGTTGCAGGCCAGGCGCGTTCTCAGCTTTGGGGGTGCCCCCATCATTTTGGAAGATATCTGGTTGCCCGCAGCGCCGTTCAAGGGCCTGACGGCTGAGCAACTGGCTAACTACCATGGCCCCATGTACGCCTTGTTTGAAACGGAATTCAATGTCCGCATGGTGCGTGCCGAAGAAAAAATACGGGCGATTCCTGCATCGGCGGTGCATGAGCAGCTTTTGAAGGTAGCGCAAGGCACACCCTTGTTGAGTGTGGAACGTGTTGCATACACCTACCGTGATGAACCCATGGAACTGCGCCGCGGCTACTACCGGACCGACACCCATTACTACCAAAACACGCTCGGTTAAATGGTTTTTTTCAGGATGTCAGCTTTGAGTCCGTTTGGAGTGTCATTCTTGTATATTAAAAGAAAATGTTTGATTGACATCAAACGACCGATGGGTCTGGCACTTGCTGCATTGCAATAGAATTTATGAGTTCTTATTTCGCACGCGGTTATCCAGTCGTTAACTAACAATGAAAGCATCCTATGTCTGAAACAGCGGCTAGCACAGCAAAAAAACGTCCCGAGTTCTACAACATTGATGGTGCATCGCTCGTCAGCTACCGATGGCCGCTGGCTTCGATCGCTTCTGGCATGCACCGGGTCAGCGGCGCCATTCTGTTTTTCCTGATGCCCTTCATCATCTGGATGTTT
>PHCO01000175.1 GCA_002842265.1 Betaproteobacteria bacterium HGW-Betaproteobacteria-18
CCCTGTGGGGCGGACTTCAGTCCGCCATGGTCGACTGAAGTCGACCCCACAACAAGCCCAAACGCTGTGTTCATGGAAAGCGTAGCGCGGCAATCCATGACTGAAAAATGCATGGATCGCCACGTCGCTGCGCGCCTCGCGATGACACGATACCGTTCATGGCGTGTAGTGCGCCGCAATAGGCGCCAGCACAGGCTGCACATCACCGCACTGGGCGCGCTGGCGAAGCGCGTGCTCCATCACCACCAGCGCCAGCATGGCTTCCAGAATGGGGGTGGCGCGAATGCCGACGCAGGGGTCGTGACGGCCTTTGGTGACGACCTCGGTGGGCTGGCCCGCCATGTCGATGGAAGCGCGCGGGGTCAAAATGGAGCTGGTCGGCTTGATGGCGACCGACACCTCCAGGTCTTGCCCGGATGTGATGCCGCCCAGTGTGCCACCGGCGTTGTTGCCCATGAAACCTTGTGGCGTGAGCGAATCACCGTGGCTACTGCCGCGCTGCGCCACGCAGGCAAAGCCGGCGCCAATTTCCACACCCTTGACGGCGTTGATGCCCATCATGGCGTAGGCAATGTCGGCGTCCATCTTGTCAAACAGCGGTTCACCCAGACCCACCGGCACGTTGGATGCCGACACGCGCAGTCGCGCACCGCACGAATCGCCGTCTTTGCGCAGCGCCTGCATGTAGTCTTCCAGTTTGGAAACATCGGCGATCGGCGCAAAAAACGGGTTGTTGGCGACGAAATCCCACGACTCAAAAGCAATTGGCAACTCGCCCACTTGCGTCATGCAGCCGCGAAACACCGTGCCGTACTTTTCAAACAGCCACTTCTTGGCCACCGCACCAGCGGCCACCATGGGCGCGGTCAGGCGCGCGCTGGAGCGGCCGCCACCGCGCGGGTCGCGAATGCCGTATTTCTGGAAATAAGCGTAATCAGCATGGCCGGGGCGGAAGGTCTGAACGATGTTGCCGTAATCCTTGCTGCGCTGGTCGGTGTTCTTGATGAGCAGGCAAATCGGTGTGCCAGTGGTTTTGCCATCAAACACGCCCGACAAAATCTCGACTGCATCGGGCTCGTTGCGCTGGGTGACAAATTTGCTGGTGCCCGGGCGGCGCCGGTCCAGGTCGGGCTGAATGTCAGCCTCGGACAGCGCCAGCCCTGGCGGGCAGCCGTCGATCACGCAGCCAATGGCCGGGCCGTGGGATTCACCAAAGTTGGTGACTGCGAATAAATTTCCAAAGGTATTGCCGCTCATGGGGCGCGATTATCCCAGAGCGGGCCCAAACGTGGGCGCCTCGGCTCAAGAATTACAGCTTGGGCGCGTCGGCGGGTTCCTGGCCTACGGGCCAGTCGTGGATGTAGGCCTTGAGCATCTTGTTCTCAAAGTTCTGGCTGTCCACCACGGCGCGGGCCACGTCGTGAAAGCTGATCACGCCCATCAGCATTTTCTTGTTCATGACCGGCATGTAGCGCGCATGGCGGTCCAGCATCATGCGACGCACTTCGTCCATATCGGTCTCCATGGTGCAGGTCAGTGGCGAATCGTCCATGGCAGTGCGCACAATGGTGGTGCTGATGTTGTCCCCCATTTTGAGTACCACCCTAGTGAGTTCACGCACCGTCACCATCCCCACCAGCTCGCCATGCTCCATCACCAACACCGAGCCAATATCGTGCTCAGCCATGTGTTTGAGGGCATTCATCAGTAGTTCATCGGGGGATGCCGTATAAAGTTTGCTGCCTTTGATGCGCAAAATATCACAGACTTTCATGATGCTCCTCGTAATGAATTGTTGAACGACGCTAATCAATGCTTATAGAGTAAATATAGCCCACAATCCGCCCCGCGCCATCAGTGATTTCCATCAGCTTGTGGCTAATTGGATAAAAATAATGCCCTCACACACCCTATTTACCCCGAAAGCCCCTTATGCCCGGCTACTCCGACCCTGGTTTTGACACCCTTGCCCTGCACGCGGGCGCTGCGCCCGACCCCGCCACCGGCGCCCGTGCGCTGCCCATTTACCTCACCACCTCGTTCGTGTTTGAGTCCAGCGACCACGCCCAGTCGTTGTTCAACCTGGAGCGCGCCGGCCATGTCTACAGCCGCATCAGCAACCCGACCAACGCGGTGCTGGAGCAGCGCATCAGCGCGCTGGAAGGGGGCATTGGCGCCATTGCCGTGGCCAGCGGCCAAGCCGCGCTGCACCTGAGCATTGCCACGCTGATGGGAGCCGGCAGCCACATCGTGGCCAGCACGGCGCTCTATGGCGGCAGCCAGAACCTGCTGCACTACACGCTGCGCCGCTTAGGCATCGACACCACCTTTGTCAAGCCGGGCGACATCGACGGCTGGCGCGCAGCGGTGCGCCCCAATACCAAACTGTTTTTTGGCGAAACCGTGGGCAACCCGGGTCTCGACGTGCTCGACCTTCCCACGGTTTCAGCCATCGCCCATGAGACCGGCGTGCCGTTGCTGGTCGATTCGACCCTGACCACGCCGTGGCTCATGAAACCGTTTGAGCACGGTGGCGACCTGGTCTACCACTCGGCCACCAAGTTCCTCAGCGGCCACGGCACGGTGATCGGCGGGCTGGTGGTGGATGGCGGCAGTTTTGACTGGGATGCCTCGGGGCATTTCCCCGAGCTGTGCCAGCCCTACGACGGCTTTCACAACATGGTTTTCTCTGAAGAATCCACCGTCGGCGCGTTTTTGCTGCGGGCTCGCCGTGAAGGCCTACGCGACTTTGGCGCCTGCTTGAGTCCGCACTCGGCCTGGCTCATTTTGCAGGGCATGGAAACCCTGCCACTGCGCATGGCGCGACACATGAGCAATACTCAAAAAGTGGTCGGATTCCTGGCCAGCCAGCCCTTCGTCGCGCGTGTCGGCCACCCCATGCTGGACAGCCACCCCAGCCACGCGCTGGCGCAAAAGCTGCTGCCACGCGGTGCCGGCTCGGTCTTCAGTTTCGACCTGAAAGGCAACCGCGCGCAAGGCAAGGCATTTGTCGAGAGCCTCAAGCTCTTCAGCCACCTGGCCAATGTGGGCGACTGCCGCAGCCTGGTGATCCACCCGGCCAGCACCACCCACTTCCGCATGGACGACGCAGCCCTGGCCGCAGGTGGCATCACCCAAGGCACGATCCGCCTGAGTATCGGGCTGGAAGACCCGGATGATTTGCTGGATGACCTGAAACGGGCCTTGAAAGCCGCGGAGAAAGCAGTATGAACCTCACTGTCAACGGTCATCCCACCTACTGCTACACCGGCGGCAAACCCTTTGATGCAGCCAAGCCCACCGCCATCTTCATCCACGGCGTGCTCAACGACCACAGCGTCTGGATTTTGCAAACGCGCTACCTGGCGCACCACGGCTGGAACGTGCTGGCCGTTGATTTGCCCGGCCACTGCCGCAGCGCCGGCGAGCCGCCTGCCAGCGTCGAAGACGCCGCTGACTTTGTGCTGGCCCTGATGGACGCGGCCGGACTGAAGCAAGCCGCCTTGATCGGCCACAGCTTTGGCTCGCTGATTGCGCTGGAAGCCGCTGCCCGCGCGCCAGAACGCATCAGCCAACTGGTGTTGGTCGGCATCGCGTTCCCCATGCGCGTCTCCCCTGCCCTGTTGGAAGCATCAAGCAGCGATCCAATGAAAGCACTCGCAATGGTCAACGTGTTTTCGCGCGCAACGCTGGCTCCGCCGCCCTCCGCCTTGGGGCCGGGCACCTGGGTTTATGGCGCGTCCATGGCGCTGGGGCGCCGGGTACTGGCCAGCAATAAAAACGTGAACGTGTTTCACACCGGCTTCAAAGCGTGCGACAGCTATGCCAATGGCCTGCAAGCCATGGCCAAAGTCACCTGCCCGGTGCTGTTTGTGCTGGGTAAAGTGGACCAGATGACGCCGCCCAAAGCCGCGCAGGAACTGATCAAACTGGCGTCAAATGCCCAGGTGGTTTATTTGCCTGGTGGACACCAGCAGATGAATGAAACACCCGAGGAGATGCTGGCGGCGTTGAGCGGGTTTTTGGCGATGAACAAAATGGGGTGATGCGGGATCACCCGGTGACTCTTGAAGACCCAAAGCGGGTTCTCACAGAAATGGCTCGTTGGGCAAGTATGTGCTCGAAGCGGCCCGTCACAGTTGCTCAAAGCGGTCATTTGCAGCCAACCGCTGCGCTCGGCTACAGAAACGCAAGCCAGATGCCTAATGGCAGAAAGGCGAGACTGGCCACGTGTCCAACAATGACTATAGACGCCACCTTGTCAGGCTCGCATTGATACCTGTCTGCCAGCAGGAAGTTAAAAACCGCTGGCGGCAGGCAAGCAAAGAGAATGAAAGCTCCCCGCTCGATTTCACGCAAGGGTAAGAGTTGGAGTATGAGAAAAGCCGCAATCAGCCTCACGCCAACGGCACACACTGAACCCGTCACCCCGACTCTTGCATCATCAATTTTGCTCGTGGACAACCTCCCGCCCAACGACAGAAGCATCATGGGCACCAATATGTTGCCGATCATGCCCAGGGGC
Source organism: Betaproteobacteria bacterium HGW-Betaproteobacteria-18 (assembly GCA_002842265.1). Taxonomy (GTDB): domain Bacteria; phylum Pseudomonadota; class Gammaproteobacteria; order Burkholderiales; family Burkholderiaceae_C; genus Rhodoferax. Next base: position 4,526 of record PHCO01000175.1, read on the forward strand.
GTAGCTATCCAGGCAGACAGTGTCCAGTGCATTTGAGAAAAGCCGATTCCCAAAATGGTGGCCCACACCAAGGGGTTGGCATAGACCATGCGCCAGTCAATGCGGCCGCTCATGATGCCTGAGCCCAGTGTGAAGTGAAGGATGTTAGAAAGCACCAGGAGCACAATGGCTGGCGCCAAGCCCTGTGGTCCGTAAGCCAATACGATTAAGGGAATCCCGACCGGGCCCACGTTGGTAAACATCACGATTGGCAGCAAAGCCCGCCATGAGACTCCAGACAGCTTGCTCAGAGGGTAAGCCAGCAAGCCGCTGAACACGATGAGCATCACAGAAGCACCGGTAAAGAGCGCTGCCGTTTGCGGGTTGAAGTCTTTGGTAGAGAGGGAGGTAAAGATCAATGTTGGGAGCGCAATGTCCACGACCAATTTGTTAGCCGACGAAAAATCGGGCCTAACAGCGCGACTGTAAAAAAATCCAATCAATGCGATGACAAAGATGGGGAGAGTGATTTCGGCGATTTTTGCAATCAAGTAATGCTCGCTTATCTTGGTAGTCGGTTTGCGGAGAGTCCCAGGAGATCATACAAAGCTCGATACACACGCCCTTCTTGACCGACAGGTAGTGGTCGGGAAGAGCCATCCGTCGGCATGATCTGTATGACCCCCCGCTGCAGACCAACCAGACCAGCCAGACAATCCGAAAACCGTGTTCAAAAAACAGCTACCTCAAGATGCCAGAAACAACACCCGGCAGCGCGCAATTTGAAACAGCAATTCTGCTGGCATAGCCGATCATTGCCTCGCGTGATTCAGCTACTTATTTTTCACTTGTAAAACGCTTCCACCTTGCCCTTGAGCTTGATCAGCAGCGGGTTGCCCTTGCGGTCGCGGGTTTTGCCGGCGGGCACCTTGACCCAGCCTTCGCTGACGCAGTATTCCTCGACGTTAAACATTTCCTTGTCGTTAAGCCGGATGCCAATGTCGTGTTCAAACACCGCGGCCACGTGGTGCGGGCTGCGCGCGTCGCTGGACAGGTGGTCGGGGAGCTCTGGTTTTTGTGGGGTATCGGTCATGGGACTCTTTGGGTGAATGGAGGTGAACAGGCGTCGATTTTCCAGCATTTGGGCCTGACTTGGCCTGGATCGTTCAGAGCGCCTCCCGCATCGTCATCAAATGCCAGCGGCCGGTTTGCCAAAGATTTCGGGTGCTGGGCTCGTGCTGCAGCAGCAGGGTATGCAACAGCGGCTCCAGCGGCGTGCTGTCGGGGTTGGCCAGCAGCACGTAACGCGCCTCGCCGTCATCGCGCTCTTCCTGCAATTGGCCGACCCAATCGAGTTCCACCAAAGTCTCAAGTACCGGCTCAAGCTGCAGGGCATCCACTTTGAGCAACTGCGTCAACGCGGTCATGGTCAGGCCCTTGTCCGGGCTGGTCCGCAGGGGTTCCAACTGCTGCAGCACCTCGATGGCCAGCAAAAACTGCCAACCCTGGGCGCTGGCGCGGCGCGGTACGCCGCTGAGCAGGCTGGGTAAATAGGCGGCAATCACCGCGCCCAGCAGCACGATCACCCAGCCCACGTAAATCCAGATCAGCAGGATGGGCAGCGTGGCAAAGGCGCCATACAGCACCGAATAGGTGGGCACCTTGCCGAGGTAGATCACCAGCAGTTTTTTGGCCAGTTCGAAACCCACCGACACAAACAGGCCGCCCGCCCAGGCATGGCCCCAGTGCACCCGGGTGTTGGGCACATAGCGGTACAACGCGGCCAGCCCCAAGGCCAGCAGCACGAATTGCAGGCTGTCCAACAGCAGCTCAACACCGCCCGTCAGCCCACCCACCAGCCCGGCGGAGGCCGACACAGCGTAAGAGGTCAGGCTCAAACTCAGCGCCAGCAAAATGGGGCCGAGCGTCATCACCGCCCAATAAACCAGCACCCGCTGTCCCAGGGGGCGCGCTTTTCGCACCCGCCAGATGGCGTTCAAAGTGCGGTCGATCGTCAAAATCAAGGCCAGCGCGGTGATCAGCAACACCGCCAGGCCAACACCGCCGAGCTTGCTGGCCTTGCCGGCAAATTGCGTCAAATAGCCCA
>PHCO01000006.1 GCA_002842265.1 Betaproteobacteria bacterium HGW-Betaproteobacteria-18
ACTCTTGTGGCACGCTGCTGGAGCCGTGCATCACCAGATGGGTGTTGGGAATTTGCGCGTGGATTTGCGCGATGCGGTCAATCGCCAGGATGTCGCCAGTGGGCTTGCGGGTGAATTTGTAGGCGCCGTGGCTGGTGCCAATGGCAATGGCCAGGGCATCGACACCGGTTTGCGCCACAAAATCTTTGGCCTGCACCGGGTCGGTCAGCATTTGATCGTGGCTGAGTTTGCCTTCAGCACCCACGCCGTCTTCTTCACCGGCATCGCCCGTTTCCAGAGAGCCCAGGCAGCCCAGTTCGCCTTCGACCGACACGCCCACGGCGTGTGACATCTCGCACACGCGACGTGTCACGTCAACGTTGTACTCGTAGCTGGAGGGTGTTTTACCGTCGCCCATGAGCGAGCCGTCCATCATCACGCTGGTGAAACCCGAGCGGATGGATTGCTGGCATACCGCAGCCGAGGTGCCGTGGTCCTGGTGCATCACCACCGGAAGATCCGGGTAGGACTCTACCGCTGCCAGCACCATGTGGCGCAGGTAGGCTTCACCGGCGTATTTGCGTGCACCCGCGCTGGCTTGCAAAATCACCGGGCTGTCAGTGGCGGCAGCGGCTTCCATGATGGCCTGGATTTGCTCCAGGTTGTTGACGTTAAACGCGGGCACGCCGTAGCCGTTTTCAGCGGCGTGGTCGAGCATTTGACGAAGGGATACGAAAGCCATGAGAGTCTCCTGATAGTTTTAAAAAATTAGCCTGCTGCGCGCTTTTGCAGAATCTCGAAGGCGGGCAGGGTTTTGCCTTCCAGCACTTCCAGAAAGGCACCACCACCGGTCGAGATGTAGCCCACCTGTTTTTCGATGCCGTACTTGGCAATGGCAGCCAGCGTGTCGCCGCCACCGGCAATGCTGAAGGCAGCAGATTCGGCAATGGCTTGCGCGATCACCTTGGTGCCATTCTCAAAAGCGGCAAACTCGAACACACCCACCGGGCCGTTCCAGACAATCGTGCCAGCCGCCTTGAGCTGTTCAGCGAGTTTGGCGGCCGTCACCGGGCCAATGTCCAGGATCAGGTCATCGTCAGCCACGTCAGTGGCAGCCTTGACGGTGGCCACGGCATCGGCGGCAAAGGTTTTGGCGGTGACCACATCGGTCGGGATCGGCACTTCAGCGCCGCGTGCTTTCATGGCCGCAATCACCGCTTTGGCATCGTCCAGCAAACCAGGCTCGGCCAGGCTTTTGCCAATCTTCAAACCTGAGGCCAGCATGAAGGTGTTGGCAATGCCGCCACCCACAATAAGCTGGTCCACATTTTTGGCCAGCGCCTGCAAAATGGTCAGCTTGCTCGACACCTTGGAGCCCGCCACGATCGCCACAAGCGGGCGCTTGGGGTTGGCCAGCGCCTTGTTGATGGCATCGATCTCGGCCGCCAGCAGGGGGCCGGCGCAGGCAATGGGTGCATATTGGGCGATGCCGTAAGTGGTTCCTTCGGCGCGGTGCGCTGTGCCAAAGGCATCGTGCACAAACACATCACACAGGGCGGCGAGCTTTTTGGCAAGCTCTGGTGCATTCTTTTTCTCGCCCACATTGACGCGGCAGTTTTCCAGCAGCACGATCTGGCCGGGCTGCACATCCACGCCATCGACCCAGTTGGCCACCAGCGGTACTTCGCGACCGAGCAGTTCGCCCAGGCGTTTGGCCACTGGTGCCAGAGAATCTTCGGGCTTGAACGCGCCCTCAGTGGGGCGGCCCAGGTGGCTGGTGACCATCACGGCAGCGCCGGCCGCCAGCGCCATCTGGATGCACGGCACACTGGCGCGGATGCGGGTGTCCTCGGTGATGTTGCCCGCATCGTCCTGCGGCACATTCAGGTCGGCGCGGATAAACACCCGCTTGCCCTTGGCAAAGCCACTGGCAATCACATCAGCAAAACGTAATACTTTCATGGTTTTTTACTCCTTAAGGATTAATTCAGTAGTATCGAAAAGTCTGCAATCACACGGTCCGGGGCGCAGGCCTCAATGGGTTGACCCATGTTGTAGCCATAGGGCAGCAGCCACACAAGCACACCGGCGTTACGCGCGGTGGCCGCATCAATGCTGGAGTCGCCGACAAACAAGGTGCGCTCTGGCGGTACGCCAAATTGCGCCAGACACTGTGCCACACCTGACGGATTGGGCTTTTTGGTGGCCAGGGTATCGCCACTGACCACGGCATCAAACAGGGGGTCAAGCTGATGCACCTCCAGCACCACCTGGGTGTAGCGGCTTTCCTTGTTGGTGACCACTGCCAGCTTGACGCCCCGGGCACGCAAGGCGTGCAAGGTCTCTCGCACATGTGGATAGAGATGGCTGCGGGTGCCGCAGCGTTGCTTGTAAAAACCATCATAGACCGGCACCATCTGGCGCAGCAGCTCACTGGTGCGAACTTGCTCGACCGGCATGGCACTGCGGTCGGCCAAAGCCTGCACCAGCAGTTCCAGGGTACCGTGACCGATCCAGTCGTTCACCTGCTGCTGCGACACCAGTGGCAGGTCAAACCAGCCCAAGGTGTCATTGACCGCGTCCATGATTTCAGGCGCGGTCTCCACCAGCGTGCCGTCCAGGTCAAACAGGATCAGGTCAAAAGCGCGCACAGACATCTTGCACAGTCCTCAATTGCTGGACGGCACCACGGTGTCGGGCAGCGGTTTGGCATTGCGATGGGCAGCACGGTGGGCCAGCGTTTTCACAGCAGACACCACGCGCTCTGCCGTGATGCCAAAGTGCGCATAGAGCTTGGGTGCCGGCGCCGATTCGCCAAAGGTGGGCATACCAATCACCACACCGGTGCGGCCCACGTATTTGCGCCAGAAATCCGGGTGTGCGGCTTCGATGGCCACCGTGGGCATATTTAAAGGCAACACCATTTCCTGATAAGCCTCGCTCTGGCGGTCAAACACATTGCTGCACGGCATGGACACCACGCGGGTGGGCACACCCTCAAGCGCCAGCGCCGCTTGTGCCTTCATGGCCAGTTCGAGCTCGGAACCGGTGGACAAAATGGCCGCTTGGGCGCCTTCCATGTCGGACAGGATGTAGCCACCCTTGCGGATTTTTTCAACCATGCCAACATCCGTCAGGCGCGGCAGGTTTTGGCGTGACAGGCACAGCGCGCTCGGGCCGTCCTTGCGTTCCACCGCGCAAGCCCAGGCCAGCGCGGTTTCCAGGCCATCGGCCGGACGCCATACATCCAGCCCCGGGATGATGCGCAAGCTGGGGATGTGCTCGACGCTCTGGTGCGTCGGGCCGTCTTCGCCCAGGCCAATGCTGTCGTGGGTGAAGACGTGAATGACGCGGATCTTCATCAGCGCGGCCATGCGGATGGCGTTGCGGCTGTAGTCGCTGAAGGTCAGGAAGGTGCCACCATAGGGGATGTAGCCGCCGTGCAGCGCCATGCCGTTCATGATGGCCGCCATGCCGAATTCGCGAACGCCGTAGCTCAGGTGGTTGCCCCAGGTGTCGCGACCGGCGCGCACACAACCCTTGAAGTTGGTCAGGTTGGAGCCGGTCAAGTCAGCGCTGCCGCCAAAGAACTCGGGCACCAGCGGCGCGATGACATCGAGTGCGTTCTGGCTGGCTTTGCGGGTGGCAAAGGCGGTGGCATTGGCGGCAATGGCTGCCAGCACTTCCGGCAATTTTTCAGCGTAGCCGGGCAACAGCTCACCGGTCATGCGGCGCTCGAACTCGGCGGCCTGTTCTGGGTACTTCGAGCGATAGGCCTCAAAACTGACGCGCCAGGTGCGCTCCACAGCAGCACCACGTGCCACCGCATTCCAGGCTGTTGCAATATCAACAGGAATCTCGAACGGTGCCGATGTCCAGCCCAGTGCTTCGCGCGTGGCCTGCACTTCGGCGGCACCGAGTGCAGCACCGTGCACATCATGGGTGCCCGCCTTGTTGGGTGACCCCAGGCCGATCACGGTTTTGCAGCAGATCAGCGTCGGCTTGCCATCAGGCAGCACCGCCTGCGCCTTGGCGGCGCGCACGGCAGCATCCAGCGCCGCCGGGTTGTGGCCGTCCACGGCAGGAATCACGTTCCAGCCATAGGCCTCAAAGCGCTTGGGCGTGTCGTCGGTGAACCAGCCCGACACATGGCCATCAATCGAGATACCGTTGTCGTCGTAAAACGCCACCAGCTTGGACAGACGCAGCGTGCCGGCCAGCGAGCAGACCTCGTGGCTGATGCCTTCCATCAGGCAACCGTCGCCCAGGAAGCAATAAGTGAAGTGGTCCACGATGCTTGCGTCAGCCTTGTTGAATTCAGCCGCCAGCAGCTTCTCGGCCAGCGCCATGCCCACCGCGTTGCTGATGCCCTGGCCCAGCGGGCCAGTGGTGGTTTCCACGCCCGGCGTCACGCCGACTTCGGGGTGGCCGGCGGTTTTGCTGTGCAACCGGCGGAAGTTTTGCAGCTCGCTCATCGGCAGGTCGTAACCGGTGAGGTGCAGCAAAGCATAGATCAGCATCGAGCCGTGGCCGTTGGAGAGCACAAAGCGGTCGCGGTTGGCCCAATGCGGGTTGGCCGGGTTGTGGCGCAAGTGGCGGTTCCACAGCACTTCGGCCATGTCGGCCATGCCCATGGGCGCGCCGGGATGGCCGGACTTGGCTTTTTCGACCGCATCGACCGCGAGCATGCGGATGGCGTTGGCCATTTGTTTGGCGAATTCAGGGGTAGGTGTGTTCATGTTTTGATCCTGGACTGTCATTTAAGGTACCGTTCGGGCTGAGCTTGTCGAAGCCTATCAACCCTTCGACAAGCTCAGGGCGAACGGGCGGTTATCAGGAAGCCTTCAACGGGCGTTATCAGGAAGCCTTCAACGGGCGTTATCAGGAGGCCTTCGAGGGGGGTTATCAGGAGGCCTTCTTCTGCCGCTCCATCATGCGCCAGACAAATGGCGTAAAGATGAGTTGCATGGCCAGCTCCATTTTGCCGCCAGGCACCACGATGGTGTTGGCACGGCTCATGAAGCTGTCGTCAATCATGCTGCGCAGGTACTGGAAGTCGATGCCCTTGGGGTTGCTGAAGCGAATCACCACCATGCTCTCGTCAGGGCTGGGCACTTCACGCGCAATGAATGGGTTGCTGGTATCGACCATCGGCACGCGCTGGAAGTTGACATGGGTGTGCATGAACTGCGGACAGATGTAGTTCACATAGTCCGGCATGCGGCGCAAGATGGTGTCGGTGACGGCCTCGGTGCTGTAGCCGCGCTGCTTTTTGTCGCGGTAGAGCTTTTGAATCCACTCCAGATTGATCACCGGCACCACGCCGATCAGCAGATCCGGGTGCCGGGCGATGTTGACTTCAGGCGTGACCACGGCGCCGTGCAGACCTTCGTAAAACAGCAGGTCGGTCTTGGCGGGCACGTCTTCCCAGGGGGTGAAGGTGCCGGGGTCTTGCTTGTAGGGGGCCGCTTCTTCGGGATCGTGCAAATATTTTCGGCGCTTGCCTGTGCCGGTTTCGGCGTAGTCACGAAACAGCGCTTCGAGTTCGGTAAACAGGTTGTTTTCAGGGCCGAAGTGGCTGAAGTTCTTGTTGCCTGCGGCCTCGGCCTCGGCGGCCTTGAGCTTCATGGCCTTGCGGTCATAGCGATGAAAGCTGTCGCCTTCAATCACCGCAGCGGTGACATTCTCGCGCCGAAAAATGTTCTCGAAGGTGCGTGTCACCGAGGTGGTGCCGGCACCGCTGGAGCCGGTGATGGCAATGATGGGGTGGCGAATGGACATGGTTGTTGTCTCCTGAAGTTAAAAATCAGTCCCTGAACAGGCTGCGCTCGGCAAACAGCGGGTTGGTCAGCTCCACCTGCACGGGCTCACGGTGGTAGCGCTCAATGCGATCCACTTCGTTTTTGGAGCCAAAGACAAAACCAATGCGCTGGTGCAGGCTGGTGGGTTGCACGTCCAGCATCGGCAACTCGCCAGTGGAAGCTCGGCCACCGGCCTGTTCCATGATCATGCCCACGGGGTTGGCCTCGTACAGCAGGCGCAGGCGACCGGGTTTGGACGGGTCTTTGGTGTCGCGAGGGTACATGAAGACGCCACCGCGCATCAGGATGCGGTGGGCCTCGGCCACCATGGAGGCGATCCAGCGCATGTTGAAGTCTTTGCCGCGGGCACCGGTTTTGCCAGCCAGGCATTCATCGACATAGCGCTTGACCGGCGCTTCCCAGAAGCGGGCGTTGGAGGCGTTGATGGCAAATTCCTGGGTGTCTTCGGGGATGCGCATTTTGGAGTGCGTCAACATGAATTCGCCCAGCGTGGGGTCCAGGGTGAAAGCGTTGACGCCGTTGCCCACGGTCAGCACCAGCATGGTGGTGGGGCCATACAGGGCGTAACCGGCGGCGACCTGTTGGGAGCCCGGCTGGAAGAAGTCGGCATCGACCACGTCACGACCCGAGTCGATCACTTCTTGCGGCGCACGCAGGATGCTGAAGATGCTGCCCACCGACACATTCACGTCGATGTTGCTGGAGCCATCCAGCGGGTCAAACACAATCAGGTAGTTGCCACGCGGGTATTGCGCCGGAATTTGATAGGGCAAGTCCATCTCTTCAGAGGCCATGCCTGCCAGGTTGCCCGACCACTCGGTGCGCTGCATGAAGACATCGTTGGAGAGCACATCGAGCTTTTTCTGCGTCTCGCCCTGCACATTGACCGAACCCCCGGCATCGGCCGCATGGTTGCCTGTCATGCCAGCCAGCTCGCCATACGCCACCGCCTTGGCAATGCCCTTGCAAGCCAGCGCCACGTCCAGAATCAGGGCATTGAAGTCGCCGCTGGCACTGGGAAAACGGCGGCGCTCTTCAATGAGGAACTGCGTCAGGGTCGAGCGGTTGGAACGGATGGTCAAAGGCATGGGTGTCTCCAGATGGTTTGAATTTTTTAACCGAATGCGTGCAGCGTCAGGCCGGGTGCGCAGCGCTTCGCAGTGCTTGCATCACCGTTTTGTAGCCACCGCCAGCATCGGGCGCGCCAAACACGGCACTGCCCGCCACGCAGGTGTCGGCACCGGCGGCCACAATCTCGCCAATGTTGTCGGTCTTGACACCGCCATCGACTTCGAGCCAGATCGGTTGGCCTCCTGCGGCCACATGGGCATCAATCTTGGCGCGCACCAGGCGCAATTTGGCCAACGTGCTGGGAATGAATTTTTGACCGCCAAAACCGGGGTTGACGCTCATCAGCAAAATCATGTCGAGCTTGTCCATCACATGATCCAGCCAATCCACGGGCGTGGCCGGGTTCAGCACCAGCCCGGCCTTGCAGCCCAGCTCGCGAATCATTGACAGGCTGCGGTCCACATGTTTGGAGGCTTCGGGGTGAAAGGTGATGATGTTGGCACCGGCCTTGGCAAACAAAGGGATGATCGAATCAACGGGTTCGACCATCAAATGCACGTCAATCGGGATGCTCACATGCGGGCGAATCGCCTCGCACACCAGCGGGCCGATGGTCAGGTTGGGCACGTAGTGGTTGTCCATCACGTCAAAGTGCACCAGGTCGCAACCGGCGGCCTCAATGGCGCGCACTTCTTCGCCCAGACGGGCAAAGTCAGCCGACAAGATACTGGGGGCCAAACGCAAAATGGGGGAGGTGCTCATGGGGTGGCTTTCTGTAAAGTTTGAAATTCTTGAGGGTAATGCAGTTCAGCGCGAATTTGCGCCGTGCCACTGGCGCAATTGCACCAGATTCACCTGACTCAAATCCGGCACCACCTTGAGCGCACCGGTAAAGTCATGGTGCGCAGTGAAAGGGTTGGGCGTCACGATGGTGGCCAGCCCCGCTGCCGTGGCCGAACGCAAACCGTTGCTGGAATCTTCAAACGCCAGGCAGTTTCTGGCAGGCAATTGCATGGCTTCGAGCATCTGCAAATACACCTGCGGATGCGGCTTTTTGATGGGTGCCGTGGAGGCATCGCCAATGGCTGAGAAGTTCAAACGCCAGTCACTGCCGATGGCGTGGCGCAGCAGCGCGGCAATGTTCACCGGCGAGGTGGTGGTGGCAATGGCCAACTGCAAACCGGCTTTAAGCGCTTCGTCCATCAGTTTGAGCACACCGGGGCGCAGGCTCACTTCACCGTTGTTGACAGCGTTCTCGTAGGCCGCCGTTTTGAGCTCATGGATGCGTCCGATTCTGTCATTCAGTGCCTGAGCATCAATCACTTTGATGTCAGGATTGACCTGTTTCCAGTAGTGCAGGATGCGCTCTTTGCCACCCGAAATGTTGAGCAACTCGGTGTAAAGCGCTTCGTCCCACACCCAGTCCATGCCCATTTCCTTAAAGGCATGGTTGAAGGCCGCCATGTGCACGCGCTCGGTGTCAGCCAGCGTGCCATCCACATCGAAAATCAGGGCTTGCAGCGTGGCGGCGGTCGAAGACGGGGACATGGGCGACTTTCGTGAAAAGATTCGGTTGCATGGGCCACTTTTTGCGGCATGGATTTACTTTAATCGCCCCAACCCATAAACTCTAATCACGTTTTATTAAATAAACATCAGATTAAACTTATTTATGCGGCCCTACACCTTCAAGCAGATTCAAACCTTTCTGGAAGTGGCGCGCCAGCGTTCGGTGTCCAAAGCTGCCGAGCGCCTGTTTGTGACCCAGCCAGCGGTGTCCATGCAAATCCGCCAGCTTGAAGACGCCTTTGGTCTGGCGTTGATTGAACCCATGGGGCGCAACATTCAACTCACCCATGCGGGTGAAATCTTTTTGACCCACGCCACCGCTGCCATGAGTCAGTTCAAAGACCTGGAAGCCCAAATGGCCGAACATGTGGGCTTGAAACAAGGTCGCATCGACCTGGCGGTGGTCAGCACCGCCAAGTATTTTGTGCCCATGCTGCTGGTGCGCTTTGGTCAACTCAACCCCGGCATTCATATACAGCTCAGCATTGACAACCGTGAAAACATATTGGGCCTGCTGGCGCGCAGCGAAGCCGACCTGGTCATCATGGGTCGTACACCCAGCCACCTGAACTGCCAGGCCACGGCTTTCGCCACCAACCCGCTGGCCATGGTGGCCGCCCCCAACCACCCGCTGGTGCGGCGTAAAAACCTGCCTTTCAGCGCCCTGGCTGATTACAAATTTGTGGTGCGCGAAGAAGGCTCCGGCACCCGCGCCGCCATGCAGCGGCTGTTTGAGGAAAACAAAACACCGCTCCAGGTGGTGATGGCCATGCCCAGCAACGAAACCATCAAACAGGCGGTGATGGCGGGCATGGGCTTGAGTTTTTTGTCAATGCGCACGGTGCGCCACGAACTCGCCAGCGGTCATCTGGCGCTGCTGGATATACAAGGCCTACCGCAAATGAACAACTGGTTTGTGACCCACCTGAGCGAAAAAAAACTCTCCCCCGCCGCGCTGGCGTTCAAGGATTTTTTGATTGAGCAAGGCGGGGCGTTAATGGATGCGTGGAGTTGATGGTCACTACCTTGCTAATGGTTGAGGCACGAAAACTAACAGAAGCAATTTGGCCTCTGTTAAAAAAGGAAAGCATTTCATGAGCCGTGCCTATTATTCTGATTTGATCAATGACTTCCTCGCCCGCGGCCCCGACGAAATTCTGGGCGCACTGAGTCGCAACAGCCCGTTCGCCGTTGAAACCACCCAGCGCAACGCCTGGATGGAACAAGTGGTTGTCCTCCAGAACACACTGCAGCAGGACGCTGGCAGGGGCAAGGTCTATTTTGAATATGCCGTGCCGCGACTGGGTAAACGCATAGACGTTTTGGTCTTGCTCGATCAAGTCGTTTTCGTACTGGAATTCAAAGTCGGCGAAACCAAGTTTCTTTCTGCCGCCAAAGATCAGGTGTGGGACTACGCGGTTGATTTGAAAAACTTCCACGAGACAAGCCACGACAAGGCGATTGCGCCCATCCTGATCGCGACAGGCGCAGAAAATGGTTTCTCGGTGATTGCCACCAGCGCAAGAAACGATGGGGTACTCCAACCCCTACATGCTTCTTCCGATCAGATTCGCAGCGTGATGGCTCAGGTTTTGCAGTTTTGTGACGGCCCCGCCATCAATCCATTGGTATGGGATGCTGGTGGGTATCACCCCACGCCGACCATCGTTGAAGCCGCCATGGCGCTTTATGGCGGCCATTCGGTCATGGACATATCCCGCAACGACGCCACGGCCATCAATCTGGGCCGAACGACGAACGCTATTTCAGAGGTCATTCGCGCCTCACAAGCTGAGTCAACAAAATCCATTTGCCTGGTGACGGGTGTGCCCGGGGCAGGCAAAACGCTTGTCGGGTTGAACGTTGCGACGCAACACGTCAACAAGGAGGCCGAGGATCACGCCGTTTTTCTTTCTGGCAACGGTCCACTCGTGGCCATCCTGCGTGAGGCACTCGCCAGAGACAAGGTGAGGAGCGAAGCAGAAGCCGGCCGGCGCATGAAAAAAGGCGAGGCCATGAGCGAGGTCAAGCTGTTCATCCAGAATGTCCACCATTACCGCGACGAGTGTCTGATTGACTCCGAACGACCACCCGTTGAGCACGTTGCCATATTCGACGAGGCGCAGAGAGCCTGGAACCTTGAGCAAACCGCCTCTTTCATGTTGCGCAAGAAACAGAAAGCCGACTTCAACCAATCAGAGCCAGAGTTTTTAATTTCCTGTCTGAACAGGCATCAGGATTGGGCGGTGGTGGTTTGTCTGGTGGGCGGCGGACAGGAAATCAACACGGGCGAGGCTGGCATTGAAGAATGGATTGATGCATTGCAGCGTTCATTTACGGACTGGCATATCCACATTTCCCCACGCCTGCACGAGGCAGAATACGGCGCAGGACGTGTCCTGGCGCAACTGAAGTCCAAGCCGAATGTGCATTTCAATACGGACTTGCACTTGGATGTGTCGATGCGATCCTTTCGAGCCGAACATGTTTCCGCACTGGTCAAAAATATGCTGGATATCAACATTGATGGCACCAAAGAAATCCTGGCTGAATTGGCAGATCGCTACCCAATCGTCCTGACGCGTCATCTGGCAAAAGCAAAAGCTTGGCTCAAAGCGCAAGCACGAGGCACAGAGCGCTATGGCATGGTGGTTTCCTCACAGGCGCAACGGCTCAAACCTCACGCGATTGATATCAAGTCGCCAATGGACCCCATCCATTGGTTTCTCGACGGCAAAGACGATGTTCGGTCGTCCTACTACCTTGAAGATGTTGCCACTGAATTTCATGTACAGGGTCTTGAAGTGGACTGGGCCTGCGTGGTTTGGGATGCAGATTTCAGGTTCGCCGAATCAGGCTGGCAACACTATTCTTTTGTCGGCAGCAAGTGGCAGCACATTCATGTACCAGAACGTCAAGGCTATTTGAAAAATGCGTACCGGGTACTGCTGACCCGTGCCCGTCAAGGCATGGTGTTGGTTGTACCGGAAGGTGACGCAAATGACCCGACAAGGACACAGTCGTTTTACGACCCAACTTTTGAATATTTAAAAGCCATCGGCCTCAAGATGCTCTGAAAAGCTCTACGCCCGCAACCCGTCATGCAACTCCACCAGTGCCAGCGTAATTTTGTGATTCGGGTCCAGATGGATCATGGGCAGGGACTGCTCGTGCGACTCGCGAATGCGCACGGATGACGGCAGGTAGGGCTGCAGCACCGGCAGGCCCTCTTCAATCAACTCGGCCACCATGCGCTGGGGCAGGTTGGCGCGGGACTGGAACTGATTCACCACAATGCCGTCAATCTGGAGCTCGGGGTTGTGGTCGGCGCGAATTTCCTGCACGTTGTCCATCAGCGCATAGAGCGCCTGGCGCGAAAAGCTGTCGCAATCAAACGGTATCAGGCAACCGGTGGCACCAATCAGCGCGGCCCGGGTAAAGAAGTTCAGCGCCGGTGGCGTGTCGATGTAGATGCGGTCATAGGTTTCTGCCAGTTGCACCAGTGCCTCGCGCAACTTGTAGATTTTCTGGCGCGATTCCAGCTTGACCAGCAGCTCGTTGAGCGCCGGGCTTGACGGCATCAGGTCGAGGTTTTCAAACGGCGTTTCCACCACGTAGTCTGTGGGTGGCACGGTGCGAAAACTGTAGCTCAAGGTTTGCTCAAAAAATCCCGCCACGCTGGGCTGCCCGTCGCTGGCCGTGTCGCCCAGCAAGTAGCTGGTGGAGTTGCCCTGCGGGTCCAGGTCAATGACCAAAGTGCGCAGACCCTGGCTGGCACTGATGGCCGCCAGATTGCAGGTAATGGTGGACTTGCCCACCCCGCCTTTTTGATTGAACACAACGATAGGCATGAATCGACTCCTTTGAGGCAACTGAACAATAAGCGTGAATAGTCTCCATTGTGCGTGACTTTGCCCGCCTGTCTCACAACCTGGACAGCCCAGTATTCATCAATAAAAACTGATTAAAAAATCAATTTATTTGAATTTTCATGATGAATAAGCCTGCCTATAGTTCAACCCATCGCTTCACATGACCCACAACTGGAGACAAACATGGATCAATCCAACCGTTACGCTGACCTGAGCCTCAAGGAAGAAGACCTCATTGCCGGGGGCAAACACATTCTGGTGGCCTACAAGATGGCTCCCAAAGCGGGTACGGGCTACCTCGAAGCAGCGGCTCACTTTGCCGCAGAATCGTCCACCGGAACCAATGTTGAAGTCTCCACCACCGACGACTTCACCCGCGGCGTCGATGCGCTGGTGTATCACATTGACGAGGCCACCGAGGACATGCGCATTGCTTACCCGATCGACCTGTTCGACCGCAATGTGACCGACGGCCGCTTCATGCTGGTGTCTTTCCTGACGCTGGTCATTGGCAACAACCAGGGCATGGGCGACATCAAACATGCCAAGATGATCGACTTTTATATGCCTGAGCGCGTGATCCAGATGTTTGACGGCCCGGCCAAAGACATCACCGACCTGTGGCGCATTCTGGGCCGCCCGGTGAAAGACGGCGGCTACATTGCCGGCACCATCATCAAACCCAAACTCGGCCTGCGCCCCGAGCCTTTTGCCCAAGCCGCTTACCAGTTCTGGCTGGGTGGCGACTTCATCAAGAACGACGAGCCGCAAGGCAACCAGGTGTTTGCACCCATCAAAAAGACCATTCCGTTGGTCTATGACGCCATGAAACGCGCCCAGGACGAAACCGGCCAGGCCAAGCTGTTCTCGATGAACATCACCGCCGACGACCACTACGAGATGTGCGCCCGAGCTGACTTTGCGCTGGAAACCTTTGGTCCTGATGCCGATAAGCTGGCGTTTTTGGTGGACGGTTTTGTCGGCGGCCCCGGCATGGTCACCACGGCACGCCGCCAGTACCCCAGCCAATACCTGCACTACCACCGCGCCGGTCACGGCATGGTTACCTCACCCAGCGCCAAGCGCGGCTACACGGCTTTTGTGCTGGCCAAAATGAGCCGCCTGCAAGGTGCCTCCGGCATCCACGTGGGCACCATGGGCTACGGCAAGATGGAAGGCGAAGGCGATGACCGCAATATCGCCTACATGATCGAGCGCGACGAGTGCCAGGGCCCGGTTTACTTTCAAAAATGGTATGGCATCAAGCCCACCACCCCTATCATCTCGGGCGGCATGAACGCGCTGCGCCTGCCGGGTTTCTTCAAGAACCTGGGCCACGGCAACGTCATCAACACCGCCGGTGGCGGCGCTTACGGCCACATCGACTCGCCCGCTGCCGGTGCGGTGTCGCTGCGCCAGTCGTACGAGTGCTGGAAGTCGGGCTCTGACCCGATCGAGTACGCCAAAGAGCACAAGGAGTTTGCCCGTGCGTTTGAGTCGTTCCCGAAAGATGCGGACTTGCTGTTCCCGGGCTGGCGCGAGAAGCTGGGCGTGCACAAGTAAGTGAGTCTGTCTGGTTATATGCAGAAGCACACCACACTGAAAGCTGAGTGCGTTGGGTGTCTGACGCAGCGAAGTAAAGGAGGAGGTTCGGGCACAGCCCGAACCGGGGGACATGAGCGGCGTCGGATACCCAATGCGCGCTGCGGGCCACCCCGGCACAATGCCTTCTGCAATGCCTCTTGTTTTCAAATCAATACAAAGTGAGCTGCAAATGACCGACGCCACACAGCAGTACCGCATCCACCAAGAGCCGTTCTATCAACAGCAGACCAACGAAGTCGCGCTGTATGAAGCCGCCTACAACGCCAAACTGCCGGTCATGGTCAAGGGCCCCACCGGTTGCGGCAAGTCGCGCTTTGTCGAGTACATGGCCTTCAAACTCGGCAAACCGCTGATCACCGTGGCCTGCAACGAAGACATGACCGCCTCCGACCTGGTGGGTCGCTACCTGCTGGAAGCCAATGGCACCCGCTGGCTCGACGGGCCACTGACCACGGCGGCACGCATCGGTGCCATTTGCTACCTTGACGAAATTGTCGAAGCGCGCCAGGACACCACGGTGGTGATTCACCCGCTGACCGACCACCGCCGCCAGTTGCCGCTGGACAAAAAGGGCGAGCTGATCCAGGCGCACCCGGACTTTCAACTGGTCATCTCCTACAACCCCGGTTACCAGAGCCTGATGAAAGACCTGAAGCAAAGCACCAAACAGCGC
This sequence comes from Betaproteobacteria bacterium HGW-Betaproteobacteria-18, assembly GCA_002842265.1. Taxonomy (GTDB): domain Bacteria; phylum Pseudomonadota; class Gammaproteobacteria; order Burkholderiales; family Burkholderiaceae_C; genus Rhodoferax. The sequence goes on from PHCO01000006.1 coordinate 14,592, forward strand.
TTTGTCGGTTTTGACTTTGACTACCCCGCGCCCGAGCTGGAAGCTTCCATTGTGGCCACCGAGACCGGCATTGCCCTGGCCGATGCGGTGCGGCTGGTCAAGATTGGCGCTGCTGCGCGTGCTCTCAAGGGCCACGGGCTCGACGAAGGCACTTCCACCCGGCTGCTGGTGTATGCCGCCACCCTGATGCTGGGCGGCGTGGAGGCTGTGGACGCCTGCCGCATGGCGCTGGTGCGGCCCATCACCGACGATGCTGACATCCGCGCCACGCTCGACCACGCCATCGAGGCGGTGTTTGGTTGATGGGCATGGATTGCCATGACAGTCAGCCCTGATCAGTTGCAAGCCTGGCGCACGCAACTCGACAGCGGTTTCCCCCAGGTGGCCGACGTGTTTGAAGACTGCATGGCCGAGGCCAGCACCCAGCTCACGCCCGGCGGGCTGGATGACTACCTGGCACAAGCCCGCTTTCTGGGCAAGATGGGGCGCGGCGCAGAGCCGGTATTGATCTTTTTGCAGGAATGGCCGCGCGTGGCGCAGCTGGTGGGCGAAGACGCGTTAAACCCGGTGATGGCGGCGGTCAAACTGATCAACAAATCCCCCAACAGCAAAGCCATTGCGCCTTTGTTGCAAACCCTGGCCGCCGTGGCACGAAGGCTGCCGACCCAAGCACAACTGCAGCACTATCTGGACATCAGCCTGCTGCTGATGGAGCGCACCAGCAGCTCGATCCACGGCATTCACAAAACCTACCCCAGCCCGAGTTTGGCGATCTTTTTTGAAAAGTCGCCCCAACTCCTGGAGCTGTTGAGTCTGCAGGGTTTAAGCCAGTGGATGGACTACGGCATCCGCAACACCAGCCACCACCCAGAGCAACAGCGTGACTATTTCAGCCTGAGCAGCGCCGACAGCCGCGCCGTGCTGCAGCGCGAGCGCCACGGCACGCTGATGATGGATCACACCCGCGCGCTGGATTTGTATCTGCAAGCGCTGTGGCAGGACAGCGATGTGCTGGTGCCCTACTCCACCGTATTTGATGTGCAGCGCCAGCCCATGCCCTACTTTGATGCCATGGGCATCCGGCTGCCCGACGTGTATGACGAGCGCGAAAACATCAGCGGCATGGATCGCTACCGCGCCGCACTGGCGCACATGGCGGCGCACCGGCGCTGGAGCACGCCCATCTTTGCCGACAACTTCAGCCCGGCGCAGCGTCTGGCGATCGAGTGTTTTGAGGATGCGCGGGTCGATGCCCTGGCCATGCGCGAGTACCCCGGCTTGCGCCGCATCTTCACGTCGCTGCACCCGAATCCGGTGGAGGGCGCCTGCAACCCGGCCACCCATTCCTGCCTGCGCCATCGCCTCACGGTGCTGTCGCGCGCCCTGTTCAACCCGCCGCTGCGCTTTCAGAATGTGCAGATCAGTGACTGGGTGCAACGCTTTCACGCCCTGCTGGCGCAAGGTGAGTCCAGCACGTCCGAGGTCGCCAGCCTGGCGCTGAGTTACCTGGGCAAAACCCGGCTGCAAAGCGACCAGTTGCCCGACACCTGGTTCACCGACACGGTGGTGGACTACCGCGATGACAACCGCCATCTGTGGCGTTTTCATGAACTCAGTGATGACGAAGAAAGCTTTGACGAACCGCGCCAGACGCCGCCCACAGACGAGATTCAGAGTCTGCCCCCGCGCCACTACCCGGAGTGGGATTACGCCAGCCAGACCTTCCGGCCCGACTGGGTCAGTCTGTACGAGCGACTGCACCCATCCGGTAACGCCGCCGACATTGATGCGCTGCTGGCCAAACACAGCGCACTGGCCAAACAGCTCAAGCGCCTGCTGGACTTGCTCAAACCGCAAGACAAGGTGCGTGTGCGCTACCAGGAAGACGGCAGCGAGCTGGACCTGGACGTGGCCATTCGCTCGCTGATTGACCTGCGTGCCGGCAGCCAGCCCGATCCGCGCATCAACATGAGCCACACCACCAACGGCCGCAGCATTGCGGTGACGCTGCTGCTGGACTTGTCGCAATCGCTCAACGAAAAGGCACGCGGCTCAGAACAAACCGTGCTGCAACTCAGCCAGGAAGCGGTGTCACTGCTGGCCTGGGCCATTGAGCAACTCGGCGACCCGTTGGCAATTGCCGGCTTTCATTCCAACACCCGCCACGACGTGCGCTACCTGCACCTGAAAGGCTTTGGCGAACGCTGGGGTGACGAGGTCAAGGCCCGGCTGGCCGCCATGCAGGCCGGTTACAGCACCCGCATGGGCGCGGCCATGCGCCACGCGGCCCATACCTTGCGCACGCAGCCCGCTGATAAAAAATTGTTGTTGGTGCTGACCGACGGCCAGCCCTCTGACATCGATGTGCATGATGAGCGCCTGCTGATCGAAGACGCGCACCAGGCGGTGCGCGAACTTGATCACCAGGGCATCTTCACCTATTGCATCAACCTCGATGCCGCCGCCGACGCTTATGTGAGCGACATCTTTGGTGGCCAGTACACGGTGATTGACAACATTGCACGGTTACCCGAGCAGTTGCCCAGGCTCTTCATGGCGCTGACGCGCTGACTTCGGCATTGATCCGGAACCGACAGTTGTCGCGTTCAGCGGGGATCAGCAAACGATTGCAGCGCCAGAACGCCTCGCTTTGCAGGTTTCTGGCCTGCTGCAGGGATTCCCCCTGCGCGACGGCGCCAAGCACGACCTGGTGAAACGCCAACATCAGGCCCAGGATGACCAGGATCGTCAGCGCCCCGAGCATGGTCTGCGAGCGCAACAAGGCCTTGAAGCGGATCACCCCCTGCAGCGAGACAAGTTGCGACGCGTCATGGTGATCCAGATCGTGATTTGGAAACTTGATCGTTTGACAATGGGTATTCATGGTCAGGCTCCAGTAGAGGTGCGCACTTTGCGCATCGGTTGGGCACCAATGTAATGATGGCTTCCAATGCAGTCTGTGCGCTGGACAACGTTGCCGCCCCATGGCCAGGTATGTTGGCGCACAGACGATTTGACTCACGCCCGCTAAGTTGACCCATTCATCCTCAGGAGTGTCTTCATGAATGGTTTCTTCCGGTGTTACGGGCTGCCCGCTGCCCTGGTCTTGTTTGGTGGCGGTTTGCTGCCGTCGTGGCTGACCCACAGCACCGGTGTGGTGCACGATGACCCCAAGCGCAACATCAGCATTCCCACGCAACTGACCGTGCTGCTGCAAGTGCAGGCGGCCTACAACGGCACAGACATGTTTTTCCGCTACCGCTGGCCGGCCGACAAGCCGGGCATCTTTCATGACATGCTGAAATTTGAAGACGGCCAGTTGATCGCCGAAACCCGCGCGGGTGATGGTGGCAAGAGTGCCGCTGCCAGCAACTGGGACGGCGAGCGCAAGCAGCCCAAGCTGATGTTCAATGCACCGGCGCTGGGCTGATGGTTTCTGGGACGTGACCCTGACCCGCAAGCTCGACACCTGCCATCCGCTGGACGACAAGATATTGCATGATCAGGGCGCTTATGCCGTGGCCTTTGCCATCCACCGCAACGCCAGTGGTTATGGACTTTGGCTGCCGGTATCGCCCTGATTGCCGCCTTTGGCATCGCCCTCAACCAGTTGCTCAGTCGCAAACAAGGAGTTTGACCATGGCCCCCTATCACGTTTTGATGGTTTACTTTCCCATCGCCCTCTGGATGACCGCCACCCTGGCGCTCTTGCTGCTGGGCCTGGGCTGGCGCAGCCGGGCCACGACTGGGTCATCAATGGCTGATGGGCTTACCTAAAAAGCCGGCAAGCGGTCTTTGACGACTTTGGATTCGATGCGCCTCTCATGACAAAAGGCCTTGAAACTTCAATAAATTCAAAACCAAAACGGGGTGTTCGGAAAGCCCCATCACCTTTTGTGCCACGCCACCCACCAGGGCGCGGCCAAGCCTTGCCTCACCGCGACTGCCCATCACAATCAGGTCCGCCTGACTCGCCACTCTGGCAGCAAGGATTTCTTTGTAAGGCTTGCCAACTCTGACCTCGCCCCTGGCCACCACACCTTGCGCTTGTGCCTGCTTGATCTTCTCAATGACAAAGGCATCCGCCTGCGCCCGCAGTGCTTCGGTAGCGACAACCGTCACCAAATGCAATGGCAAGCCACACTGGGCAGCCACTGCAATGGCAGTGACAACAACTTGTCTGCCCTGTGCTGTGGCCTCGGCCGCCACCAGCACGCGCTGCTGCCACATGCGCGCCTCGCGCGACACAATCAGCACGTGACAGGGCGCATGCGCCACCACTTTGCTGGCCAGCTCGCCAACCATCAGATTGGCCAAAAAGCTGCGCTTGCCACGGCGGCGAATGATGATCACGTCGCTGCCCTGGGCAGTGGCCTCATCCACAATGACCCGGTATGACTCTTCGCCACGGCGCAGGTGCACGTCAATGCTGACCCCTGCTGCCTGCGCTTGTTCACGCAACTGCGCAATTTTTGCGGCGGCCTCCTGCTCGGCCCGTGCCGCAACTTTTGATGCAATGTCTTTATATTCCGGGTTGCTGACCAGTGGCAGCACCGTGGCCAGCGGCAACTGGCAACGCTGCGCCAAGGCAAACGCCATGACCTCGGCACCACTGTCAAATTCGCTATGTTCAGTCGCCAGCAGCAGGCGTGTAAAAAACTGTGCCATGGTCAACGTCCCCCCCGCGAGCTGCCCGACAGCAAGGCCGCAGCCTGTTGCTGTTGCGCGTGCAGTTGCCGAGCGGCAGAAATATTTTCATGAGACATCGATAAGTCCTTAGATTCAGATACCCGAAGCTTTAAGCAGAGCCCTTGCGTATGCGCAACAAGCGCGTCCCCAAATGCGCGCACCCGGCATCATACCTACCACCAACGGCACGTCAATCATGGGCAACACAGCCCGCTTCAAATAAATTCAAGCCGCCGAAGCATCAACCCGATTGACTTGCACTGGATGTGCGCCGATGGCTGTGACGTTCACGTGTGAAAGGCGAGGACGTGACCGACTGACATAGTTCAGCGTGAGAAGCCCTCTGTTTCAGGCTACAAAAACGTGCGCGCGCCGGGGTGTCAGCACCAGCGTATCGCCTTCCTTGAAATCAAGTTCACGGTAATGCTGGGCCGGGATTTGGGCCTCGATGATGTCGCCACTGCCAGCAGCAGAAGCATCAAGCGGCAACAGCTCGAGCCGCGCAATCGGCCCGATCACCATGGCGCGGGTGAGCTTGGCCACAATGCCGCGCGGCTGCTCGGTGGTGCTGTCGCCCACCACATAGCGCTGCACGTCCAGATCGTGCGGGCGCACATAGGCAAAAGCCTTGCTGTCTTGCACGTCGTGGTGCTCGGGCGTGAGCAGGCGCAGGCCTTGCTGGTCTTCACCGATGAGCATTTCACCTTCGTGCGCGCGGCCATGGAACAGGTTCACGTCGCCCAAAAAACCATAGACGAAGGGACTGGCCGGGTGGTCCCACACCTGTTGCGGTGAGCCCACCTGCTCGACGATGCCGGCGTTCATCAGCACCACGCGGTCGGCCACTTCGAGCGCTTCTTCCTGGTCGTGGGTGACAAAAATGCTGGTCACATGCAGGTCGTCGTGCAGGCGACGCAGCCAGCGGCGCAACTCTTTGCGCACCTTGGCATCGAGTGCACCAAAGGGCTCATCGAGCAACAGCACCTGCGGCTCCACCGCCAAGGCCCGGGCCAGGGCAATGCGCTGGCGCTGGCCGCCCGAGAGCTGCGACGGGTAACGGTCTGCCAGCCAGTCGAGTTGCACCAGACCCAGCAGGTCATGCACTTTTTGTTTGATCACGACTTCACTCGGGCGCGTCGCCTTGGGTTTCATGCGCAGGCCAAAGGCCACGTTGTCAAACACGCTCATGTGACGAAACAGCGCATAGTGCTGAAACACAAAACCCACGTTGCGCTCACGCACATGCTTGTCGGTGGTGTCTGTGCCGTTGAACAAAATGTGGCCCTGGTCGGCGGTTTCGAGCCCGGCGATGATGCGCAACAGCGTGGTTTTGCCGCAGCCCGAGGGGCCGAGGAGCGCCACCAGTTCACCGGATTCGATGTCCAGGTTGACGCTGCGCAGGGCGTGGAAAGTGCCAAAGTCTTTGCTGACGTTGCGGATTTCTATGCTCATTTTGTTTCTTTCTTGCTTGACCGTTCGGACTGAGCTTGTCGAAGCCTTTCGACAGGCTCAAGGCGAACGGAGTGAAGTTCTGTGCTTAGGGGACCAAGTTAGCTAGCGGCTATGGGCCGCTCCGATGGCAGCGCGGCAGCGGCCTTTTGGTCGCGCTCAAACTGCCACTCCACCGCCGACTTGATCAACAAAGTCAGCAGTGCCAGCAAGGCCAGCAGCGAAGCCACGGTAAAGGCCGCCACCGACTGGTATTCGTTGTACAAAATCTCGACGTGCAGCGGCAGCGTGTTGGTCTGGCCGCGAATATGGCCCGAGACCACCGACACCGCGCCAAACTCGCCCATGGCGCGGGCGTTGCACAAAATCACGCCATAGACCAAACCCCACTTGATGTTGGGCAGCGTCACATGCCAGAAGGTTTGCCATCCGGTGGCGCCCAGCACGATGGCCGCCTGCTCTTCTTCGGTGCCTTGCGCCTGCATCAGCGGAATCAGCTCGCGCGCTATGAACGGAAAGGTGACGAAGATGGTCGCCAAAATGATGCCGGGCACGGCAAACACGATTTTGATGTCGTGCGCCATCAGCCAGGGCCCAATCCAGCCCTGCGCGCCAAACATCAGCACGTAAATCAGACCAGCCACCACGGGTGACACCGAGAACGGCAGGTCAATCAGTGTGGTCAGGAACGCCTTGCCCTTGAACTCGTACTTGGCGACCGCCCAGGCCGCCGCCACACCGAATACCAGGTTCAGTGGCACTGCTACCGCCGCAGTGATGAGCGTCAGGCGAATCGCGCTCCAGGCATCGGGTTCACGCAAGGCTTCCAGGGCCGCGGGCAGACCTTTGCGCAGCGCTTCGGTAAATACTGCTGCCAGCGGCAACAGCAAAAACAACAGCACAAAACCCAGCGCCAGGCCGATCAGCGACCAGCGCACCCAGGTGGGCTCGGTGGTACCGGCCTGTGTTTGACGAATGGTGTGCGCGCTCATGACTTACCCCCGGCGCGGCGGCGCTGCCAGCTTTGCAGACCGTTGATGACCAGCAGCAGCACAAACGAGATGGCCAGCATCACCGTAGCCACCGCCGTGGCGCCGGCGTAGTCGTATTGCTCCAGCTTGCCGATGATGATGAGCGGGGTAATTTCTGAAATCATGGGCATGTTGCCGGCAATAAAAATCACCGAGCCGTATTCGCCCACTGCGCGGGCAAAAGCCATGGCAAAACCGGTCAGCAGCGCGGGCGCAATGCTTGGAAAAATCACATAACGAAAGGTTTGAAAGCGCGAAGCACCCAGGCAAGTGGCGGCTTCTTCCAGCTCTTTCTCTGCGTCTTCCAACACCGGCTGGACCGTGCGCACCACAAACGGCAGGCTGATGAAGATCAGCGCAATCACGATGCCGTTGCGGTTGAAGGCCAGTTGAATACCCAGCGGCTCCAGATACTGGCCAATCCAGCCGTTGCCCGCCAGCAGCGCGGTGAGCGAAATGCCAGCCACCGCCGTGGGCAAGGCAAACGGCAAATCGACCAACGCGTCGATGATTTTTTTGCCAGGAAATTGATAGCGCACCAGCACCCAGGCCAGCAGCAGGCCAAAGAACACGTTAACCAGCGCCGCCAAAAACGCGGCGCCAAAGGTCAGCCGGTATGAGGCCACCACGCGCGGGCTGGCTACAGCCGCCCAAAACTCCACCCAGGTCAGGGTGAAGGTTTTGAACAGCAAGGCTGACAGGGGAATCAGCACAATCAGGCTGAGGTAAAACAGCGTGTAGCCCAGCGTCAGGTTGAAGCCCGGCAACACGCGTCGGGTTGGGCGCTTGGGCTGCGAACCCATGGCGCTGAGCGAGATGGAGAGAGCGGCAGTGGTCATTGGGGAGAAGTGTTTTCTGGTGACTCGTCGTGACAGGCTTGAGGCCTTTGTGGGGCCGAATTCATTCGGCCAGGTCGACTGAAGTCGGCCCCACAGTGGGTTCAGAACGCCAGAGTCATTACTTGACGGTGTAAATCTTGTCGAACTGGCCGCCGTCATTGAAGTGCACTTTTTGCGCTTCAGACAGGGAACCAAAGTACTCGCTCACCGGGAACAAGGTCAACGGTTTGAAGGTGCTGGCGTATTTGGCCAGCACTTTTTCGCTGCGGGGGCGAATGCCGTGCTTGGCGGCAATTTCCTGCGCTTCGTCGGAATACAGGTAGTTCAGATAGGCGCGGGCCAAGTCGCCTGTGCCCTTCTTGGCCACGGTGCGTTCCACCACAGCCACCGGGTTTTCGGCAATGATGCTGACCGACGGGTGAATGGCATCGACCTTGCCGGCGCCAAATTCGCGATCCACCGACACCACTTCAGACTCAAACGTGATCAACACATCGCCAATATTGCGCTGCAAAAAGATGGTGGTGGCATCGCGCCCACCTTTGGCCAGCACCGGCACGTTCTTGAACAGTTTGCTGACAAATTCTGCCGCTTGGGCATCGGTGCCCCCCGTTTTTCGCACATAGCCCCAGGCGGCCAGATAGGCCATGCGGCCATTGCCACCGGTTTTGGGGTTGACCACGATCACTTTCACGTCGGGCTTGATCAGGTCGTTCCAGTCCTTGATGCCTTTGGGGTTGCCGTTGCGGGTGAGAAACAGCATGGTCGAGGTGGTGGGCGCAGCGTTGTTGGGAAAGCGCGTGGCCCAGTCCGCGGCCACGATACTGCTTTTGGCCAGAAATTCCACGTCGGTGGTGGTGTTCATGGTGACCACATCGGCGTCCAGCCCGTCGTTCACGGCGCGTGCCTGGGCGCTGGAGCCGCCATGGGCCTGGTCCACCTTGACCTCTTTGCCCGTGGTCTTTTTGTAATGGGCCACAAAGGCCGCGTTGTAGTCTTTGTAGAACTCGCGCGATACGTCGTAAGACGCATTGAGCAGGGTTTGTGCCGATACGAATTGGGTTGTTGTCAGCGCAAGGCTGGCCAGGGCCAGGGTTATTTTTTGCTTGAATTTCATGGTGTTTCCTTGTGAGTCAGATAAAAATTGATGAAGTCAGTCATGTGTTCTGCGGGCCATGCTTTTCAGACGGCAGCCAGATCGTGTTGTTGCCGGCTGGTGGCCTCGCTGATGAGTGACTGCAATAGCGCCAGTCCCATCGGCCAGGGGCCAAAACCGGCTTCCAGATTGATATGACCGGCGTTTTGCAGCCGCACAAATTCGCTGCCCCATGCCCGCGCATAAGCACCGGCGGTGCGCACCGGGCAATAGGGGTCGGTGTTGCTGGCCACGATGATGCTGCTGAATGGCAGACACTGGTACGGCACCGGGGCAAAGTCAGCCAGCACACTGCGGCGCTCCGGGTCGGCCGGGGCCACCAGCAAGGCGCCTGCAATGTGCGCAGTCGCAACAGGTGGCAGATGGGCGGTGGCGATGCAACCCAGGCTGTGCGCGGCAATCACCACCGGGTGGGGTTGCGCCAGAATGGTTTGCGTGATGGAGGCCAGCCAGGCTTTGCGCGACGGGCTCACCCAGTCATCTTGCTGCACCCGCACTGCGCCCGGCAGCTGGTCTGCCCACAGGCTTTGCCAGTGGCCGGGTGGCGAATCGCGCCAGCCAGGAATGATGACGATGGAGACCATGGTGAAGTGCTTGGGTCAGACTCTGAAATGACAAGAAAGCGCATTGTGTGGTGCTGTGCTTAAAACGCAAACTACTCTTTTCCTATTTGTTTATTCAATATTCGGCATATAAAATCAAAAAATCAGAGGAAGTGCGCCAACAACAGAACGGGGGGTAGCGCAACTTTTCCGCGCCGAATTCAAGCTTGCAGCATCTGCGCGCATGGGCCTGGCGCTGGCCGAGCTCGCGAATCTGCCGACTCACCCGGGCTGCGAGGTGTGCAGGCTGGTAGCTACTTCGGTCAGGTTGAAGTTGCTGCGAACCGTTTCCCTGACGGACTTGAGTTGCTGAAAATTCAAACCGCCTCCAGCTTGTGGGGGTTTGGGGCGTTGTCAAACGTCGCACTGACTGCGGCGGGGTACACCGGTATCGGCAGGGTCGATTGCGTATTCATGGCGAGAATCTTAATCGGCACGAACAGAAATTCAAACTACTTTTAAGTACATTCCCAAGAGCTAAAACATCTTTACTGGATCATCTGCAAAACCACCTCGGCCGCCAGGGTGTTGCTCACCGTACAGGATGCCCTGGTCCTGGTCAACAGTTCAGCAGCCTTGTCAGGGTCAATGGCCGGTAGAGCGCGCACTTCCACTTCAAAACGGCCAAACCGATTCGTCAGGTCAGCGGCCTTGAAAGCCTTGGCAGAGACACTCAGCACACCCGGCTCCAGCGCCATGGCTTGGGCGGCCTTGCGCATGGAGATGGCAACGCAGGTGGCCAGCGAAGCCAGTATCAAATCAGACGGTGAAAGCGCGTCCGGCGCCTGACCCGCCTTGGCACGAACGCCCTGGTCCGTCTCAAAAAACACGGCTTCGTCAGCTCCCGACTGAACCAGCAGCGGGCCATAGGACTTCTGCGTTACTTTGACTTGCATGGCACATGTACCTTGTGAATTGAACTTGAAAATTCGTCGAGATGCCTCAGGCAACTGAAGCCAGCATCTACACCACCAAATCCGGCAAAAAGGTGGCGATGGCCGGAAAAATCGTCAGCGCGGCCACAGCGAATAGCAGAATGATCCAATACGGCATCGCCGCGATGGCGGCCCTGCCCAAGCTCACTTCGCCATGGGTGAGCACCGTCAACACCGAGAGGTTCAAGCCCACCGGCGGCGTGAGTTGGCCCACCTCGATCAGGATCGTGATCACCACACCCAGCCAGATCGGGTCGAACCCGAGCTTCATCATCAAGGGAAAGACGATGGGCAGTGTCATCACCATCAGCGAAAGTCCGTCAAAAAAGCAGCCCAGCACCAGATAGACGATCACGATGATCAGCAAAACGGCGTACTTGCCCAGCCCACCTGCCAGCGCCGACTCCAGAATGGCCTGGGGCAAACCCAGCACACTCACCGACTGGGACAGCACGGTAGCGCCCAGCACCACAAAGCCAATGGACGAAAACAGCAGCACCGACCGAAAAATGCCGTCCACCAGCTTGCGCGGGGTCAGGTCGCCCCAGATGAAGGCAATCACCGCGGCCACCACCACCCCCACCCCCGCCGACTCGGTGGGCGTGGCAAACCCGAAAACAATGCTGCCCATGATGGCAATGATCAACGCGATCACCGGCCAGATGCGCAAGGTGCCAACAATGATGGCAAGCAGTGGCATCCGCTCGTTGTCTTTGGGGTACAGCGCCGGGTTGCGCAGGCAGGCAAAGAGAATGTAGGCCATGAACATCACCACCACCATCAGGCCCGGGACGATGCCCGAGATAAAGAGCCTGCCGATGGAGGTCTCAGTCAGTGCGCCATAAATCAGGAACGACAGGCTGGGCGGAATTAACAGGCCCAATGTGCCGCCACCCGCAAGACTGCCCACCACGGCTTCCTTGTTGTAACCCCGCTTGACCATTTCGGGGTAAGCCACCGAGCCTACAGCGGCAGCGGTTGACATGCTGGAGCCACTGACTGCGCCAAACATCGCGCACACGGCAATATTGGTGTGCAGCAAGCCCCCAGGAACGCGGGCAAAGACAGGTCTGAACGCGGTGTAGGCACGCTGGCTGATGCCGCTGTGCAGCAATATCTCACCCAGCAAAATGAACAAGGGAATGGCGCTTAAGGTGAACGAATTGAAGACGTTCCATATCGCATTGACTGCCAGCGATGTCGCCCCATTGGCAAAGTAGTGCAACAGGAAAAAGCCGGTCAGACCCAGCGCAGCACCCAGTGCTGCACCGCTCGCCGCCGTGGCGATCAACAAGGAAGAAAATACCGTCAGGAACATGTCCGATGCCCTATGAAGTGCTGTCCATGGCGAGGTTAATCGCCCGGTCTGGTCTGATGGAACGACGTATTTTCGTCGCCCACAATGACCTGGACGATGACGATCAACGCGCACAGCGTGAGGGAAATGGGCAACACCGCCATCCAGGGGGCCAAGCGCAGGCTGGCGGCATCGGTCTTGATGTTGCGCCTGAAAGCAAATTCAAGCCACGGAATGGCCTCGATGGTGAACCAGACGCAAAACGCCACAGTCACGATGGCGGCCAGCACCGCCAGAACGGCCCGCCCCCGTTGTGACAAAAAATGGGCCAGAAATGTAACCCTCACATGAGTGCCTTGCTGGGTCACCATCGGGAGCGCCAGGAACAACGAGGCCCCCAGCAGCAAGCCCACCAGCTCTTCGGTGTAGTACAGGGGTGAATCTGCCACCCTGCGCATCACCACGCTGGCCAGGATGATGCCCACAATCACGAACAGCGCCAGCGCAGCCAGTGCAGCGAAAAACCGGGCCAACTGACGCAGCCCGGTCTCCACCTTTTTGACGAAATCAAACATCCATCAAGCAGCTGTTCAGCTGGCAAATCGCCTAGCGACCCATGGCCTTGAGGACGCGTTCACGGTAGCCGGGGGCCTTGCCGCCGGCTTCGGTAGCCAGCTCGGCCCAGGTCGCCGATACAGCATCCAGAAACTGTTTGCGATCAGCCTCAGGGAAATCACCCAGCCAGTTCACACCCTTTTTCTTCAGCTCTTCACGGGCTGCCAGCTCACGCTGGTGGTCAGCCGAGTATTCATTGGTGCGATTCCAGGTGTCTTCTGCGGCCTTGGTGATGGCACTGCGCTGCTCCTGCGGCAACGCATTCCATTTGGTGGTGGCGATGCCCAGTGCGTAAGGGCCGGACGGCATCGGGTACAGGAAAGCACCGTACTTGGCGACTTCATGCATGTTCACCGTGTGGGCATACAACGCCGGGTACACAGCGCAGTCCACCACGCCGGTTTTCATCGCCACATACATGTCAGCCTGGCCAATGATCTGGGCAGCGATGCCCAGGCGCTTGAAAGATGCAACCTGCTCTTTGGACCAGACGCGCAACTTTTTGGACTTCAACTCGGCCAGTGACTTGATCGGCTGATCACGGCAAAAAATGGAGGCTTCCAGCATGGGAATGGCGAGGTAGCCAGTGGCGGTAATGCCCCAGTCTTTGAGTTCATCGTCATAAATCTGGCGCACCACGGGCAACGCCCGCTTGAGTTCTTCGACCGTGCCGATCGAGCCTTGCACCAGCACGATGCCGAGTGCGGGTGCGTCACGCGACACATAGTTGGCCCAGATCAGGCTCATGTCCACGGCACCCTTGGGCAGCACCTGCAACACGTCGGCATCCTTGATGCCCAGAGAACCACCGTTGTGCAACTTGATGGTGACAACACCACCGCTGTTTTTGGCCACGTCTTCGGCGAACTTCGCCAGTTCCTTGGTCTCAGGCCGGGTTTCCGGTAGCGGGTTGTTAAAGCGCAGTTCCGCCGCACTGGCGGCCACTGCCAAAGCGCCCGAGCCGATCAGCCCTACGACAACACGTTGAATAAATTTCTTCATATGGCTTTTTCCTTGTAGGGTGAAATTGAAAAATGCATGGCGTGTCATTTTGACAGCTGCATGCTATCGTCAAAGAATTTATTCTCTGACACAAAAAATGGTGACCATTATTCGATCTGCGCATATAGACATCAAACCCTCGCAAGCCTGGGCACTGATTCGCGATTTCAACGCCATGCCTGCCTGGAACGATACGGTACGCGAATCACGCATTGAAGACGGGCCAGCAGACCGGGTGGGCTGTCGTCGCGTGCTGGTGTTTGATGATGGCGGTATCTGGACCCACCAGTTGACGGGCCTGTCTGATGCCGACATGAAACTGCAGTACAGCATCGTCGGCAGCCCCCAGCCAATGCGCATCCCGGTTTGGAACTACCGCGCCGAACTGCGTGTGATCCCGGGCAAGGGCAGTGCACCAACAACCACCGAAAACGCTTGCACTGTTGAATGGCGGGCCGATTTTGAAACCGGGCACGTCGAAGAAATGACGCTGCGAGCGGGACAGGTTTTTGACCGCGGACTGGTCGGACTGCGTGCACGATTGCAGACGTGAAATATGCGTTTAAACCTGTGCCAACGCCTGCGCCAGGTCAGCCAGCAAATCGTCAATGTGCTCAATGCCCACCGACAGGCGCACGGCGTCTTCCGAGATGCCGGCCTTGGCCAGCTCCTCAGGTGACAACTGGCGGTGTGTGGTGGAAGCCGGGTGCGTGGCCAGCGACTTGGCATCGCCAATGTTGACCAGACGGGTGAACAGCTTGAGCCCATCCAGGAAGGCTGCACCCGCTTTGCGACCGTCACCGGCTTCGGACTTGACCCCAAACGTCAGCAAGCCCGAGCCTTTGCCGCCCAGGTATTTTTGCGCCAGGGCGTGATCCGGGTGACTTGGCAGCGCGGCGTATTTGACCCACGAGACCTTGGCGTGGGCCTGCAAAAACTGCGCCACCTTGAGCGTGTTGTCGTTGATGCGGTCCATGCGCAGGCCAAGCGTTTCAATGCCTTGCAGAATCAAAAACGCATTGAACGGTGACAAGGCCGCGCCAGTGTTGCGCAGCGGCACCACGCGGGCACGGCCAATGTAGGCGGCCGGGCCCAGGGCTTCGGTGTAGATCACGCCGTGGTAGCTGGCATCAGGCTCATTGAGGCGCTTGAAGCGAGCCTTGTGCTCAGCCCACGGAAACTTGCCCGAATCGACAATGGCACCGCCAATGCTGTTGCCGTGGCCACCCAGGTATTTGGTGAGCGAATGCACCACGATGTCTGCGCCGTGCTCGAACGGGCGCAGCAAATAAGGCGTGGCCACGGTGTTATCGACAATCAGTGGCACGCCGTGGCGGTGGGCGATGGCGGCGATGGCGGCAATGTCGGCCACCGTGCCTTGCGGGTTGCTGAGGGATTCAATGAAAACCGCCTTGGTCTTGTCGTCAAACAGCGCCTCAAAACTGGCCAGGTTATGCGGGTCGGCAAAACGGGTGGTGATGCCCGAGAGCGGCAGCGTGTGGGCCAGCAGGTTGTAGGTGCCGCCATACAGCGCGGTGCTGGCCACGATGTTGTCGCCGGCCTCGGCAATGGTCTGGATCGAATACGTCACCGCCGCCTGGCCGGAGGCCAGTGCCAGCGCGGCAAGGCCGCCTTCCAGGGCGGCCACGCGCTGCTCCAGCACGTCGTTGGTCGGGTTCATGATGCGGGTGTAAATGTTGCCCGGCACCTTCAGGTCAAACAGATCGGCACCGTGCTGGGCGCTGTCAAAGGCATAGGCGGCGGTCTGGTAGATCGGCACGGCCACGGCTTTGGTGGTGGGGTCGGGGCTGTAACCGGCGTGAACGGATTTGGTTTCAAATTTCCAGGACTGGGCCATGACGGGCTCCTTTTGAGTGAATGAATGGCTATTTGAATAGCGCTGCTTGCGTTTTATTAACAAGGGTTACAGGTGAAGCATGTTCGCAACATTGGGCCACTGATCCTGGACCAGCCTGGGCGCAACGTTGGCGAACTCGATTGAACTTTAAAGGAACATGGTTCGATGTCAAACTACTTTAAAGTCAGCTATTAACAACTAAATGTTCTATGGATTCACTGGCCTTGAACCGGATATCCTCGTCGCGAGAAGGTACGACGTGACCATCCACGCAGCCCGGGACGGGGTAAGACCATCTCCGAACCTATTGCTCCGGCCCGATGAAGTATGAACCGTTCGCCCTGAGCTTGTCGAAGGGCTTCGACGGGCTCAGCCCGAACGGAACTTTAAACATCATCGGACCGCATCTATAGAATTCATCGACCGGATCGCTTGCATCGAGCACTGCCAGGCATCTTTCATAAACCCCGATTGAATCTGCCGAACCACCACCATGCCCAACCACAAACTCATCACACTGCCCGAGGCGGTGCGCCGATTCACCTCTGACGGCATGCAATACGCCAGCGGTGCCAGCTTGCCCGTGGGTGCCGATGCTATTTGCTTTGGCCGCGAGCTGCTGCGCCAGCGCCGTCAGAATTTGCACGGCATCTTTCACTGCAATAGCCAGCAGCTCAACTTGCTCGCCGCAGCACGGGCTGTGACCAAAGTTGAATGCGGCTTTACCGGCCTGGAAGGTTTTGGCTTTGCCAACGGCCTGCGCCGCGCGGTCGAGGGCGGCCAGCTGGCGCTCGAAGACTATTCCAATCTGTCGATGGCACTGCGGTTTTTGGGCGGTGCGCTGAATCTGCCGTTCATGCCCGCCACAGTGAACATTGGCTCGGACATTGCACATCGCAGCGCGTTTGCCTCCCACACTTATCCGGCCACCGACAAAATTCCGGCCATTACCGACCCATTTTCTGGCCGCACGCTGGGAGCCTTGTCGCCGCTCAAACCCGACCTGGCCGCCATCCACGTCACGCTGTCTGACGTGCAGGGCAACGCCATCATGATCGGCACCGAATGGAGCCGTTTCGAGTTGTCGCGCGCAGCAAAAAAAGTGGTGCTGATTGCCGACCACATTGTCGATACCGACTGCATGCGCCAGTACCCCAACCTGGTGCGCATACCCGGCATCATTGTTGATGCCGTGGTGTGGTGGCCCTATGCCGCCTGGCCGCAGGCCTCGCCCGGCGTGCATGACATTGACGAGGCACACATGAAGCTGATGAACCAGTGCCTGGCCAGCGAAGAAGGCACGGCACGCTATCTGGCGCAATTTGTGCACAGCTACACCGACCTTGACGAGTACCAGGATTTGATTGGCCGCGACACCATTGAAATCCTGAGCCACGGCCCAACGGGTTTTCTGCTGGACCCCTATCGCCAGTGGATCCAACCCCGCGACGCCATTGAAGCGCTGCTGGCCCAGCCCGCGCAAAACCGGAGCGCCGCATGAAAACTCAACCCGAACCGCAGTCACAGCAAGCGCAGCCAGCACAACACCGTCAAACCCTGCCCTACACCCGCCAGGAGATGATGGCGATTGCCGCCGGGCGTGAAATCCGTGACGGTGAACTGGCCATTTTTGGCGTCGGCCTGTCGATGCTGGCGGGTTACTTTGCGCAAGCGCATCACGCCCCCAACGTGCGCGCCATGACCGAAGGCGGTGTTTACGGTGCCACGCCCATCGGCGGGCTGCCCTGGGGCATCGAGTGCAACCGCATCTCGGCCAACGCCGTGAGCTTTACCAGCGCGCTCGATGCACTGGGCTGCATGGTGGCCTCGGGCCGCTGTGACGTGGGGCTGATTGGCGCCGCGCAGGTGGACAAGTATGGCAATGTCAACACCACCGGCATCTGGGGCCATGCCATTGGCGAGCGCTACACGCCGCCCAGGACGCGACTCACCGGTGCTGGCGGTGCCAATGACATTGCCAGCGGTGCCAAGCGCTTTGTCATCATGGTCGCTCACGACAAGAAACGCTTCGTTGACAAGGTGGATTACATCTCGTCGCCTGGCTACCTGGACGGCGGCGAGGCGCGGGCACGCTACGGTTTTGTCGGCGGCGGCCCCAGCGCCATCGTCACCACGCTGGGCATCTTGCGGCCGCACCCGCACACCAAGGAGTTTGAGCTGAGCGGCTGGTTTGCTTTTACCAACGTCGATGAGATTCGCGCCAGCACCGGCTGGCCATTAAAAGTCGCGGCGGACGCACAAGTGTTGCCCGAGCCCAGCGCGGACGAACTGGCCGCCTTGCGCCGGGTGGACGAGACGGGCATGTTGCGCAAGTCTGCGTGACAATGACAAAAATACACCCTGCCGTCCCATTCACCCAAACACCACCATGAACCCAACCGACACCACCCCGTCTCCGCTGATCCTGCGCAGTGATGCGAACCACGTCACCACCCTCACCCTGAACCGCCCGCAGGCCCGCAACGCGCTGTCCAAAGATTTGATCGCCGCGCTGCAAACCGAGCTCGGTGCCATTGCACAAGATGATGGCGTGCACGTGGTCGTGCTTGCCGGTTCCGGCCCGGCTTTTTGCGCCGGGCATGACCTGAAAGAAATCCGCGCGGCGGGCTTTGGCGAGGCTTACGCGAAGGCGTTATTCGATGCCTGCGGGCAACTGATGCAACGCATCGTCTCGCTGCCACAACCCGTCATTGCCCGGGTGCACGGCATTGCTACCGCAGCGGGTGCACAACTGGTGGCGAGTTGCGATCTGGCCATCTGCACAGACAACACGCGCTTTGCCACACCGGGCGTGAACATTGGTCTGTTTTGCTCTACCCCGATGGTGGCGCTGACGCGCAATATCAGCCACAAACACGCCATGCAGATGCTGCTCACGGGCGATCTGATTGATGCGGCGGAGGCCTTGCGCTTTGGCCTGGTTAACCAGATCGTGCCTGAGGCCGAGCTGGACACCGCCGTGAGCGCGCTGGCCAGCAAAATCGCCGCCAAGTCGCGCCACACGCTGACCATTGGCAAGGCGGCGTTTTACCAGCAAGCCGAGCTTCCGCTGGCGCAGGCCTACGCCTACACCGGTGAGGTGATGGTGGCCAACCTGCAGGCGCGTGATGCACAAGAGGGCATCGGCGCTTTCATCGACAAGCGTCCACCCGTGTGGTGCAACGCGTAAGGCACAGCCATGAACGACATCGCCACCCTGCGCCGCGTGCTGCGCGACTGCCACACCATCGCCGTGGTTGGCCTGTCAGCCGAATGGCACCGCCCCAGCTATTTTGCGGCCAAGTACATGCAGGCGCATGGCTACAAAATTGTTCCGGTCAACCCCAAGTATCCGGAAATTCTCGGCGAGAAAAGCTACCCCGATCTGGCATCGATTCCATTCCCAGTGGACATGATCGATGTGTTTCGCAAGCCGCAAGACTGCGTTCCCATTGCACAACAGGCCGTGGCCATCGGTGCAAAAGTACTGTGGCTGCAAATTGGCGTGATCAACGAAGAAGCGCGCGCTCTGGCCGAACAAGCCGACCTGACGGTAGTGATGGACCGCTGCGTCAAGATCGAATACGCCCGCCTGTTTGGCGGCCTGAACTGGATGGGGGTGAACACCGGTGTCATCAGCGCGCGCCGCCCCGTTTAACAAAGATTTCTATGGTCGATCACACTTTTGGATTTGACACGCTGAGCCTGCACGCCGGGCAAATTCCCGATGCCGCCACCGGCAGCCGCGCGGTGCCGATCTACCAAACCGCCGCGTATGTGTTTGACAGCCCCGAGCACGCCGCCAGCCTGTTCAACCTGCAAACCTTTGGCAACGTCTATTCGCGCCTGTCCAACCCGACGGTGGCGGTGTTCGAGGAGCGCATGGCGGCACTTGAAGGCGGCCGCGCCGCGCTGGCCACCGCCAGCGGCATGGCGGCGCAAATGATTGCGCTACTGAACATCGTCGAGGCCGGTGACGAGATCGTGGCGGCGCGCACGCTGTATGGCGGCACGCACACGCAGCTCGACGTGAACTTTCGCAAGCTCGGCATCAACGCGGTGTTTGTTGATTCTGATGAGCCAGAAAACTTTGCTTGCGCCATCACGCCAAAAACCAAGGCGCTGTACGCCGAAACCCTGGGCAACCCGTCGCTCAATGTGCTCGACATTGAGGCGGTCGCGAAGATTGCCAACGCTGCCGGACTGCCGCTGTTTGTGGACAACACCTTTGCCTCGCCCTACCTGTGTCGGCCGTTTGAACATGGCGCTGCCATCGTCACGCATTCGGCCACCAAGTTTTTGGGCGGGCACGGCACCACCATGGGCGGCGTGATTGTCGAATCTGGCAAATTCCCCTGGGGCAATGGGCATTTTCCCGGCATGACCGAGCCCTCGGCCGGCTACCACGGTGTGCGCTTTTTCGAGACTTTTGGCGACTTCGGCTTCACCGCCAAGTGCCGCATGGAAGGCCTGCGCACCTTTGGCCCGGCGTTGTCACCTTTCAACGCCTTTTTGCTGCTGCAAGGCGTTGAAACGCTGTCCCTGCGCATGGATCGGCACTGCGCCAATGCGCTGGCCGTGGCCAGGTTTCTTGAAGCACACCCCAGCGTGGCGTGGGTCAACTACCCCGGCTTGCCGTCCAGCAAGTACCACACATTGGCGCAAAAATACCTGCCACGCGGTGCCGGCGCGGTGCTGTCGTTTGGCATCAAGGGCGGCGCTGCAGCGGGGCAAAAATTCATCAACAGTGTGCAGTTTCTATCGCACCTGGCCAATATTGGTGACGCCAAAACGCTGGTGATTCACCCGGCCTCCACCACGCACCGGCAGATGGACGAGGCGCAACAAATTGCTGCTGGTGTGCCGCCGGACCTGATTCGCTTGTCAGTCGGGCTGGAAACGCTCGACGATATTTTGTGGGACATTGGCCAGGCACTGGGCCAGGCCATCATCGCGCCTACAGCTCGGTCAGTTCCAAATCCTTGACCTTGCCGCGGAATTGGTTGCGTACGTTGATGGCTTGAATGGACATGAGGCTCCCAAAGCAAGTCGTGGGCTTGCCAGGTGGCGGTTTTGACGTGGCTATGCGCTTGAATGCGCTGCAAAGGGGGGTGATCAGGCTGCCCCATGCGCCGGCTGTAGTTCTCAAGACCCGAGACACGCCATAGTGCAAAGGGCGTTGTAGAAAACAAATGCTGAACATGGATCATTATTTTTCCCTGTACCTTGTGTATGTGACAGCATTCAGGCAGCCAGACCTTATTTCTTGGTGTAAATCTGGTCAAAGTACGCGCCATCTGCAAAGTGGTCTTTGGCGGCCTTGGCCCAACCACCAAAGGCTTGGTCAATGGTGAAGCGCGGAATATTGGGCAATTGCTTCACATACTTGTCCTGGAACTTGGGCGAAATCGGACGGTAGAAGTTTTTGCCCGCAATGTCCTGGCCTTCGTCGGTGTAGAGGTATTCCAGGTAAGCGGTGGCCACGGCGCGGGTGCCCTTTTTGTCCACGTTTTTGTCCACCACGGTCACAGCGGGTTCAGCCAGGATGCTCAAAGACGGGTAAATGATGTCCACCTTGCCGCCGAACTCTTTTTCCAGCAAGTAGGCTTCGTTTTCCCAGCTGATGAACACGTCGCCCTGGCCGCGCTGGGCAAAGGTGATGGAGGAACCCCGCGCACCGCTGTCAAGCACCGGCACGTTGGCAAACAGTTTGCCGACAAATTCTTTGGCTTGCGCCTCACCACCGAATTTACGCTTGGCAAATTCCCACGCGGCCAGGTAGTTCCAGCGTGCACCGCCAGAAGTTTTGGGGTTGGGGGTGATCACCGCCACACCGGGTTTGACCAAGTCATCCCAGTCCTTGATACCTTTTGGGTTGCCCTTGCGCACCACCAGCACGATGGTCGAGGTATAGGGCGAGCTGTTGTGCGGCAGGCGCTTTTGCCAGTCTTTAGGTATCCAGCCGCCATTGTTGTGCAGCGCATCGGTGTCGCCGGCCAGCGCCAGCGTGGCGACATCGGCATCGAGGCCGTCGATGATGGCGCGCGCTTGCTTGCCCGAACCGCCGTGGCTTTGTTTGATGGTCACGTCCTGACCAGTCTTGGCTTTCCAGTGTTTGATAAAGGCCGCATTGAACTCGGTGTAAAGCTCGCGGGTTGGGTCGTAAGACACGTTGAGCAGTGTGACCGGGGCGGGTTGGGCGCTGGCAGCAAAAGCGGCACCAGCCAGCACGGCGGCTGCGGTGACGTTGAAAACGCGGCGAGAAATGGTAGTCGTTGGTGTCATGTAGAAGTCCTCAAAATTCATTGCCAAAGTGCAATGGAACGAATTCTGGGGGACAGGTGACAAAACTGGAACTACTGAATTTTTACTTCTTAATTACCAAATCATCTTTAGAATCTGTCAGTCTGACGGGCTGGTCGTCTTGCGGTCGATTTCGTGACATACCGCCTCGCAAATCGACACAATGCGCTGGTCGCGAATGTGGTAAAAAATTTGCACCCCCTCGCGGCGCTTGCCCAGAATGCCGGCCTGGTACAGTGTGTTGAGGTGCTGCGACATGTTGGGCTGGGTAGTCTTGACCTGCGTCAGCAGGTAGCTCACATTTTTTTCGCCATCGCACAGGCAATTGATGATCTTGAGCCGCATCGGTGCCGACATGACACGAAACAAGTCAGCGGCCGACTCAAATGTCTGATCGGTTTTGACCATTTTTGGCGTGTCAGTGGTAATCGGCTGAAGTGGCATGACGGTGTTTCCTTATCGTTCCTGTCGCTGGGGTGAAATCAGTTCAACACTTTATCAAACCGTAGCCTCACGGCTTGCAAAAAACTTACATCTGCAATTCTACGTTTAACCCGTGCCGGACCTGAGCGTGCGACTGAGCATGATCACCGGAATCAGCCCCACCAGCACCAGCGCCAGCGACGGCAGCGCCGCCTCGCCCAGCCGCTCATCACGCGCCAACTGGTAGGCCACCACCGCCAGCGTGTCGCTGTTGAACGGGCGCAGCACCAAAGTGGCG
Organism: Betaproteobacteria bacterium HGW-Betaproteobacteria-18; assembly: GCA_002842265.1. Classification (GTDB taxonomy): domain Bacteria; phylum Pseudomonadota; class Gammaproteobacteria; order Burkholderiales; family Burkholderiaceae_C; genus Rhodoferax. The sequence continues at coordinate 37,089 of PHCO01000006.1, forward strand.
GGCAACTCTTTCATCACATCGACAAACACCAGCAACAAGGCGACGGCGGTGGAGCGTCTGAGCAGCGGCCAGTGCACACGTTTCAGCAGCCCCCAGTCGCCACTGCCCAGCATGCGCGCCGAATCGTCAAAACTGGCGGGGATGCGGGCATAACCGCTTTGCACCGATTGCAGCGCCACCGCACAAAAGCGCACCAGGTAAGCCCACACCAAGCCAAAGACAGTTGCGGTCATGATGTAACCGGCACCACTCTCGGGCCACTTGGCCTGCAGCCAACCCACCGGCAACAGCAGGCCGACCACGATCACCGCGCCCGGCACGGCATAGCCCAAGCCGGCCAATTGCACCGCCCAGCGGGTTGGCGCGTCAGGGCGCCGACGCACACTGAACGCCAGGGCCAACGCCAAGGCAACCGCCAGCACCGCGCTGATCAGCCCCAAGCGCACACTGTTCAAGGTCCAGCCTAAAAACGAGCCCCAGGACAGCACCGACCAGTCGGCAATCAGCGGGCGCAGCATGAACAGCACCGGCAACACAAAACCAGCCAACACCGGCACACCGCACAGCAACCAGGCCCCCCACTGCTGGCCGCCCGTCAGGCGCAGCGGACGTGCCTCCATGGACCCGGCACGGGCGCCACGCGTGGCAGCAAAGCGCAGTTTTTGCCGTGAGCGGCGTTCCAGGAACAAAAGCAAGGCCACCAGCGCCAGCAACACGGTGGCCAATTGGGCCGCCGCCAGGCGGTTGTCCATCGAGAGCCATGCCTTGTAGATGCCTGCAGTAAAAGTTTGAATGCCAAAATAGCTCGACACGCCAAAGTCGGCCAGCGTTTCCATCAGCGCCAGCGCCGTGCCAGCGGCCACCGCCGGGCGCGCCAGCGGCAGGGCGATCTCGAACATGCGCCGGCGCATGGGCGCTCCCAGCAGACGGGCCGCCTCCATGAGGTGCGCGGCCCGTTCGCTCAGGGCCGTGCGTGCCAGCAAATAGACATAGGGGTAGAGCGAAAAGATGAAGACCCAGGCCGCCCCGCCCACATTGCGCACCTCAGGAAACACCCGCCCTTCCCAGTCCGTGAGCTCGCGCAGCAGGGTCTGCAACGGCCCGCTGAACTGCAAAAAATCGGTATAAGCGTAGGCCACCACGTAGGCCGGCATGGCCAATGGCAACAACAGGGCCCACTCCAAAAACCGCCGCCCGGCGAAGTCAAACAGCGTGACCGCTGCCGCGCAAGACAAGCCCACCGCCACCACCCCCACACCCACCAGAGCGCTCAGGATGAGCGTGGTGCCCAGGTAATCTGGCAGCACCGTTTGCGTCATCTCGCGCAAAATTTGCCAGGCGGCACCGTCGGCATCGCCCATGGACAGCCAGGAAGCCATCACCGCCAGCACCGGGAGCATGAAGACCGCTGTCAAAAACAAAAACAAAAACTGACGCAGCCTGAGCAAGAGCATGTAAGGGCAAGAGGGTTTAAAAAGTAAATGCGAATTGTAATCATTTAGAATATTTCCCATGTTTTTAGAAGTCTCTCAACTCAGCGTCACCTATGCCGGTCAAAGCACCCCCGCCGTGCACGATGTGTCTTTCGGGCTGCATGCCGGCGATATTGGCGTGTTGATCGGGCCGTCGGGCTGTGGCAAGACCACGCTGTTGCGCGCCGTGGCCGGGCTGGAGCGCGCCAGTGCGGGCGTCATCCGCCTGGGCGGCGAGGTGGTGAGCCAGGCCGGTGTGTCGCTGCCGCCGGAGTCGCGCCAGGTCGGCATGGTGTTTCAGGACTACGCGCTGTTCCCCCACCTGAGCATTGGCCGCAACGTGGCCTTTGGCATCGACCATTTGCCGCGCGCCGAGCGTCAAGCGCGCGTAGCCGAGGTACTTGAACTGGTCGGTTTGCAGGGCGAAGAAGAACGTTTTCCCCATGAACTCTCGGGCGGTCAGCAACAGCGCGTGGCCCTGGCGCGAGCGCTGGCACCCAAACCACGGCTGCTGCTGCTTGACGAGCCTTTTTCGAACCTCGATGTGGACTTGCGCGAACGCCTGGCCTACGAGGTGCGCGGCATCCTGAAAGCGGCCAACGCCACCGCACTCTTTGTCACCCACGACCAGCTGGAAGCTTTTGCCGTGGGCGACACCATTGGCGTCATGAACGAGGGCGAATTGCACCAGTGGGACAACGCCTACACGCTTTACCACCGCCCGGCGTCGCGCTTTGTCGCCGAGTTCATTGGCCACGGGGTTTTTGCCCCGGCCGTGATCCGCGACGTGGCGGGCCAGGTGGTGGTGCAAACCCCGCTGGGCGACCTGACCGACATGAGCGAGTGCCCGTTGCCATGCGCCTATTCGGGCGGTGCCTGTGATGTACTGCTGCGCGCCGATGACATCGTGCACGACGACGATGCACCGGTCAAGGCGCAGATCATGCGCAAGGCGTTTCGCGGTGCCGAATTTTTATACACGCTGCGTCTGGCAACGGGTGAAACCGTGATGACGCTGGTGCCCAGCCACCACGACCATTCACTGGGCGAGTGGATCGGCATCCGCGCCGAAGTGGATCATGTGGTGACCTTCAACCGCGACTGACCTCAACACGACGGCCGCATGTGCCGCATGCCCTGCGAGCACACCACGCGACCGGCCAACCTGGCGCAGCCGGTGCAGTGGTATGTTGGAAAACCGCCTTTTGATAACGCCGTGCGCGACGCGCCATCCGGCCGTCCGACCCCATTTCTGTGATGGTTCAGCTACTGCTTGGTGCCCAGTGGAGTCAACCAAATTCCAAGTTGACTGCGTCCAGGTCTGCCATTGGACAGGCGAAAGGGATCGATGCTTTGAATTATTTATGTACGGACGATTGGCGTACAATGTGTGAATCTGATTTGTTTAAACATCTTGTGTTTCACAACTTAAAGGATCGAAAGCATGCAAGCCAATATCAACACACCCACAAAGACCAGAGGCTCACGTCTTGAAGCACGCATTAGCAGTGAGCAAAAAGTGCTGTTTCAGCAGGCAGCTATGCTCTCCACCCGGACCTTGAGTGAGTTTGTCGTTGCCAGTGCCCAAGAAGCTGCCACCCGAATCATTGAAGAGCATGAAACTATTCGGCTCTCGCGCGAAGATCAGATTCGCTTTGTCTCGATCCTGCTCAATCCACCAGAACCGAGTGATCGCTTGCGTCAAGCTGGCGAGCAGTACCGCGCCATGACGGGCGTTTGAGAACTGTGCAACTCACCTATTGGCGTATCGAGGCGCTGCAAAAAAATCACAACCGCCAGACCTTTAGTTGCGACCACCCCGCGCTTGATCGTTACCTCCAGCAGCAAGCCCGCCAGGATGGCGAGAAACGGGTTGCTGCCGTATTTGTGCTGGTGCAGCCACCAGCCTGCCAAGTGCTGGGCTACTACACTTTGTCAGCGTCCACCCTCAATGCCAAGGAGGTGCCGCCAGAGTTGGTCCGCAAACTACCTCGCTACCCGCAACTGCCTGTAACTTTGCTTGGCCGTCTGGCAGTCGATCAGCAACTCAAAGGTCAAGGGATGGGGCAGTTCCTGCTGATGGATGCCCTGCATCGCAGCCTGCAAGCCGCCGCCGGAATCGCCGCCATGGCGGTTGTTGTTGATGCAAAAGATGCCCTGGCTGCTGCTTTTTATCAGCACTTCGGTTTCATACCCTTGAACCTGTCGGCGAGCAGACTGTTCTTGCCTATGGCGACCATTGCGACACTGTTCAACTGACTGTTCATGACCAACTGCCATTTTCTTGGCGTTGCCAATAATTTTCAGATGCACCGCAAATGGCTAACTTCACACGCCCTCGATAAGTGTTCAGATTTGGCGCACTCAAGTGAAAAGTCCCCTCGCTGCCCAAGACAAGCTTCACCAAGGTCAGGCACCTGACCTTGGCAAACTCAAGACGTCTGATACGCCACGCGCCCGCCCACCAGCGTGCAGCGCACGCGCCCGGGCAACTCGTAGCCTGAGAACGGCGTATGTTTGCCCTGGCTGACCAGGGTGTCGTTTTGCACGGTCCAGGACCGTTGCGTATCAAACACGCAGACATCCGCCAGACCTCCTACTTGCAAGCGCCCGGTGCGCCCCAGACGTGTGCCCAGGGCTGCGCCCAGCACCTGGGCCGGGCCGGTGGTGACTGCCGCCAACGTGCGCATCAAATCCACGCCACTGTCCTGATGCCACTTGTAGGCCAGGCTCAGCAGCAGCTCCAGCCCGGTGGCGCCGGGCTCGCTTTCGGCAAACGGCAGGTTCTTGGCATCCTCGTCCACCGGCGTGTGGTCCGACACCAGCGCGTCGATGGTGCCGTCAGCCAGGCCAGCGCGCAATGCGTCGCGGTCGCGCTGCTGGCGCAGCGGCGGGTCGAGCCGGGCACGGCTGTCAAAGTAACCGATGTCAGTGTCCGTTAAATGCAGCGAGTTGATGCTGACGTCGCACGTCACCTTCAAGCCGTCCAGCTTCGCCTGGCGCACCAGCGCCACGCCGGCGGCGCTGCTGATGCGGCACAGGTGCACGCGCGCACCGGTGGCGCGCATGAGCTCGAAAATGGTGTGCATGGCAATGGTCTCGGCCATCACCGGCACCCCGCTCAAGCCCATGCGGGTCGCCAGCGGGCCGCTGGCCGCCACGCCCTGACCCAGAAAATAGTCTTGCGGGCGCAGCCACACCGCGTAGCCAAAGGTGGTGGCGTACTGGAAAGCGCGCTGCAGCACCTGGGTATTGCCCAGCATCACCTCGGCCTGACTGAAGGCCACGCAACCGGCATCGGTCAACATCACCATTTCGGTGAGGGTTTCGCCCTTAAGGTTGCGCGTCAGCGCGCCCAGCGGATAGACCCGTGCCTGTTGCAGTTTTTCGGCCCGAAAGCGCAGCATTTCGACCAGGCCGGGCTCGTCCAGCACCGGATCCGTGTCGGGCTGACAGACCAGGCTGGTCACGCCACCGGCCATGGCGGCAGCCATTTCAGACTGCAACATGCGGGCGTGCTCGTTGCCAGGCTCACGCAGGCGCACCGCCAGATCGACCAAGCCCGGCAGCACCAGACAGCCATCAGCCTGGATCGTGATCTCAGGCTGAAAATCTGCAGGAATGTTTTTAATCGCGACGACGGCCCCATTGGCCAGGGCGATGTCGGCGTTTTCATCCAGACCACTGGCAGGGTCGATGACCCGGCCACCTTGAATCAACACATTTTTTTGCTTGTTCATCTGCGACTCTCAAAAAGGTTCAGGCTTCGT
>PHCO01000176.1:0-3258 GCA_002842265.1 Betaproteobacteria bacterium HGW-Betaproteobacteria-18
CTTGAGCAGGGCCGGGTCCAGATTGCCATCGACAACCTCCCCTTTTCGCCCTCCATCCCTGACAAGGGGCTTCATCACCAGCGGCCGCACCGTGGAGATCTGCGGGCGGGTGTGCGGGCAAACGATAGTGGCCATGATGTTGCCGCCAAAGGCTGGCCTGGTCTGGAGCAGCACCCCATCCTCATCGCGGATCGCCAGATCCGTGCAATCGGCGGTAAGGCCGGTGGCCAGGGTGGTGGCAACCCGTGGGATAAAGGATCTGCCGATGGCCGTGGCGCCGGCGAGGATAATCTCGGGCTTGTGCTTTTTGGCCAGCGCACTCAAGGCGTTGCCATAGGCGTCATCGGTGAAAGAAGCCAGAGCCGGATCGTCGACGACAAACACCGTGTCTGCGCCATAGGCGATGAGTTCGTCGGCCAGGCTCTTTATTTTCGAGCCCAAGAGAACCGCGGAAAGAGGAACCCCCCTTTTTTCAGCCAGCTTGCGCCCGGCTCCGAGCAGTTCCAGGGCGACAGGGGCGAGCCTGCCATGGCGACATTCCGCATAGACCCAAACCCCGGACCAGTCGGCCAGGTTGCCCTGGGTTGCCTTTTCCTCTCTCTTGATGGAAAGCGCGCCGACCTCGCAGACATCCACGCAACTGCCGCACAGGGTGCAGGTTTCACCGACCACGGCGACACCGCCTTCAACCTTGATGGCCCCGAAGGTACAGGTGCTTTCGCAGACACCGCAACCAATACATGCTTCTACATCAATCTGTAACATGAAGAATTCCGTTCGTCTGAGGCCGTCATTTACGATAGCCGTAACCTTAAAAATGCCGTAATCCCGGCATAAAAGGCCGTAACGAAGTAGTTAAAATCTACTCATTCTTTCGTAACGGCTCCTAAGTCTACAGCAGAGGCGACAATTTTTCATACAACTGAGCAACCTGCTCATCGGGTGTGCCACCAAGCATGGCCCGCTCCCCTTTCAGCTCCGGGGAGAAGACCCTGACCACCTGGGTGGTGGAGCCCTTGAGCCCCAACTGCTCCGGATCCGCCTCGATATCCGCTGCGGTCATCTTGGCGATATCGATTTTTTTCGCCTTCATTTTCCCCTTGAGGGAAGGAATCCTGGGCTCATTGATCTCCTTGACCACGGTGAACAGCGCAGGCAGCCCCACCTCCAGCAGATCGTAGCCGTCATCCATCAGCCGCTCCGCCCGGATGGTATCACCGGTGCAGTCGTTGATCTTGCGCACATAGGCGCGCCGCGACGGGCTGGCTTGCAGCACCAGGGCCACGCGGTTGTTGGCGCGGTCGATCTCGGGCCGGGCCTCGACCCGCGCAAAGGCGTAACCAAAGTTGCCAAAATAGTCGGTGAATGCCTTGGTGGTCTTGGCGACGTCATCGGCGTTGAAAGCCTGCCCTGGGCGGATCACCACCAGCGACTTGAATTCTTCCTCCTTGCCCAGGTATTCACCGGCCAGCTTGACGCTGCTGACCACATAGCGCTCCCCCTCGGTGATGTTGATGTTGATGCCAATGTCGGTCTTGTTGGGCAGAATGGCCACCTGGGTCGAATCGATTTTGAACTCCAGGTAACCGCGGGTCAGGTAGTAGGAGCGCAGCGTCTCAAGGTCGGCATTGAGCTTGGCGCGCGAGTAGCGGTTGGACTTGGTGTACCAGCTCAGCCAGCCACCCGTGTCCAGATCAAACAGGCCGCGCAAGGTGGACTCGTCAAACGCCTTGTTGCCCACGATGCGGATTTCGCTGATTTTGGCCGGCTCGCCTTCGACCACGGTAAAGGTCAGGTTGACCCGGTTGCGCTCGATCGGCGTGACCGTGGTCACCACCTGGGCCGCATACAAGCTGCGGTTGATGTACTGGCGCTTGAGTTCCTGCTCGGCACGATCCAGCTGGGCTTTGTCAAAAGGGCGGCCGTCTGCCAAGCCCACATCGCGCAAGGACTTGACCAGCACGTCCTTGTCAAATTCCTTGGTGCCGACAAACTCCACACTTGCCACGGTGGGACGCTCCTCGACCACCACCACCAGCACATCACCGATCACTTCGATGCGCACGTCCTTGAACAGACCCAGCGCAAACAGGCTCTGGATGGCGGCTGCGCCCTTGTCGTCACTGTAGGTATCACCCACCCGTACCGGCAAAGAAACAAAAATGGTACCTGGTTCGACCCGTTGCAAGCCTTCAATCCGGATGTCGCGCACCGTGAAAGGACTGACGGCCCAAGACGACTGGGCGGCGATAACCAGCGCCGCCAAAGCAGAGAGGGTCTTGAGGCGAAAACAATTGAGTTGCATATTTAAATTCAAATAAATGATAGATGTCGGCAAAGTTGCCAGAGATCAGCCAAACAAGCGGGAAATGTCGTTAAAAATAGCAACCGACATCATGAGCATCAGGATGGCAACACCGCCTTGTTGCAGCCGTTCCATCCACCAATCTGAAACAGGCCGACCTGTCACACCCTCCCAAAGATAATACATCAGGTGTCCACCATCCAGAACCGGCAAGGGCAGCAAATTCAATACACCCAGGCTGACACTGATGAGCGCCAGGAAGATCAGATACTGTGTGAGCCCCAAGCCAGCCGATTTGCCTGCATAGTCCGCAATCGTCAGAGGACCGCTGATGTTTTTAATGGAAGCTTCACCGATCAGCATCTTGCCCATCATCTTGAGCGTCAAAGTCGAAACATCCCAGGTTTTGACCAGCGCCTGCCAGCTGCCATCGAACGCGCCGTAACTCACCAGCACCTGCTCGGGTGGGGCACCCACATAGGCACCAATTCGGCCAATGGGTTGATCCTGCTCCAGCACCACCAGCGGCGTCACATTCAATTGCATGCGTTGACCAGCACGCAAAATGCTCCAAACCTGGGTCAGCGCCCTTTGATTCACCGCCGATTGACGAATCAACAGCCGCAACTGTTGACCATCCACGATCGACTTGCCATCGATCTGGGTCACTTCGTCTCCGGCCAACAAGCCCGCCTGCGCTGCGGCTGAATCGGGCAGGATGTCACCGATCACGGGGCGCGTCATGGGGCCGATCAAGCCGATTTTTTGAAACATTTGGGCATCGACATTGTTGCTGCCCAGCCCGGAGAGCTTGAGCAGGAACTCGCGCTCGGTATCGGCTTTATCACCTTGCACCCAGAGCCGAACATCCTGCCCCTCCAGGGCGCCGCGGGTCAATTGCCAGCGCAAGTCCTCAAAGGACAGCACATCAGCATCCGCTTCGCCTTCCAGAG
>PHCO01000176.1:3431-9891 GCA_002842265.1 Betaproteobacteria bacterium HGW-Betaproteobacteria-18
CCAGTTGACCACGCTGTACAACAGCACCGCCAGCAGCAAATTGGCCAAAGGACCGGCCGCAACAATGGCAGTTCGCCGCCCCAGGCTTTGGGTGTTAAAGGCAAGATGGCGCTCGGCGGGCGCCACCGGGGCTTCACGTTCATCGAGCATCTTGACAAAACCGCCCAGCGGAAACAGCGCGAGCACAAATTCCGTGCCACTGGCTTTGGACTGCCAACGCAGCAAAGGTTTGCCAAAGCCAATGGAGAAACGCAACACCTTGACCCCACAGGCGACCGCCACCCGGTAGTGGCCGTACTCGTGGACGGCAATCAACAGGGAAATCGCAACGATGAAAGCAATGAAGGTCAACATGGACTGGGGCCGTCAGACAGCCAGACGGGTCACGACGCGGGAAGCCACGTCACGGCTCTGCGCATCAAGTGCCAGCAAATCTTCCAGGGACCCTGGCGCTGAAGGCTGCACGCGGCTCAGCGTTTCCAGATTAACGGCGTGCATCTGATCAAAGCGGATCTGTTTTGCCAAGAAAGCCGCCACGGCGATCTCGTTGGCGGCATTGAGCACGGCCGTGGTGCCCGCAGGTGCCGCCAGTACCGACCAGGCCAAAGCCAGCCCGGGAAAACGTTGCGCATGCCCGTTGGCATCGAGGGACTCAAACGTCAGGTTCGCCATGGCCCGAAAATCAAGTGCGCTGGCACCCGAGGTCATGCGCTGGGGCCAGGACAAACCGTAGGCGATCGGCACTTTCATGTCAGGTGTGCCAAGCTGCGCGATGACTGAATGATCCAGGTACTGCACCATGGAGTGGATGACACTTTGCGGATGGATCACCACCTCGATTTGACTGGGGGCCACGCCAAACAGATAGCGGGCCTCAATCACTTCCAGGGCCTTGTTCATCATGGTGGCCGAATCGACCGAGATTTTGCGCCCCATGACCCAATTGGGATGGGCGCAGGCCTGGTCCGGCGTGATGTCGGCAAAGCTGGCAGGATCCCGTTGCCGGAACGGCCCGCCAGAGGCCGTCAAGATGATTTTGTCGATCTGCGCTGCCCACGTCGTTTGATCATCGGGCAACGACTGAAAAACAGCGGAATGTTCGCTGTCGATCGGCAACAGCTTGGCACCACCTGAGGTCACGGCTTGCAAAAAATAGTCGCCCCCGACCACCAGGGCTTCCTTGTTGGCCAGCAACAAGCGTTTGCCAGCCCGCGCCGCGCCCAAACACGAGGCCAGCCCGGCAGCGCCCACAATGGCTGCCATGACCACATCAACCTGTTCGTGTTGAGCCATTTCCGTGATCGCGGCCGAACCGCACAGCACCCGGGTCGGCAAGCCCAGCGCACGGCATTGGCGCGCCAGTTCCTGGCCATGCGCGCTGCTTGCCATCACTGCAAAAGCAGGGCGAAACTGCACACATTGCTGCAACATTTTGTCCACCTGGGTCGAGGCGGTCAAAGCAAAAACTTCAAACCGGGCCTGATGCAGAGACAACACTTCCAGCGTGCTGACACCAATGGAACCGGTGGAGCCCAAAATCGCGATCCGTTGTTTTTGCACGCCGCTGGGCTCAGACATAGTGACTTTCAAAATGAGTAAAGCATCATGGCCAGCGGCAAAGTTGGCAGCATCGCATCCACCCGATCCAGCACCCCGCCATGGCCGGGCAACAGCTTGCTGCTGTCCTTGACCCCGGCGCTGCGCTTGACCAGGGACTCAATCAGGTCGCCGACCACACTCATGCCCGCCAGGAATAAACAGGCGATCGCTGCAAACAGCACGCCACGCTCGGCCAGGTGACTGTAAAAACTGGGCACCGCAGGTTGCGCCCATAGATCAAACCGGGTCCAAGCCCAGGCCAATAGCAACACCGCCACCATGCCGCCCCAGACCCCTTCCCAGCTTTTGCCGGGGCTGATGGAAGCCGCCAATTTGCGTGGGTAAATGCGCCCTCCCCAGGTGCGCCCGGCAAAATAGGCGCCAATATCGGCGACCCACACCAGCGCAAAGACCGAGAGCAAAAAATTGGTACCCATCAGCTTGGCCTGCGCGACCGCCAGCCATGTCAGGACCAGCGCCAGCAGGCCAACCCCCATACGAAAACTGCGATTGAGTTGCCCCCAGGCTGGCACGCCTGCGCGCAAAATCCAGCTGCCCAGCAGCACCCAAACAGCCCCTGTAAAAAGCCAGAGTTGCGGCAAGGGCTGCGCCAGCGAGCCAGACCACCACAACAGCGCGCACATCGCAGCCGTCAAAATAGCAGCCAGGTAACTCGCCGACATGGCCCAAGCATTCAAACGGGCCCATTCCCAGGCAGCAGCGGCCATAAACAGGAGCGCCAGCAAACTGAAGGGTGCCGGATCATGGTAAAAAAGCGCTGGCAGCAGCACCAAAAGCAACAAAACAGCCGTGATCACGCGTTGCTTGAGCATGGCATGTCCTCAGTTGGAACCAGTGGGCAAAGAAACTGCATCTCTCTGACCAGAAACCTTGCCAAAGCGACGATCGCGTTGACCATAGGTTTGAATGGCCAGATCAAGCTCAGCCTCATCAAAATCCGGCCACAATTTGTCGGAGAAGAAAAATTCAGAATAGGCCGACTGCCACAGCAAAAAGTTGCTGATGCGCTGCTCGCCGCCGGTACGAATCACCAGGTCGGGGTCGGGCACATGCGCCAGCGCCATCATCTGACTCAAACTCTGCTCAGTCATGGCCAGTCCCTGGGCTGCCACGCGCGCAGCGGCCTGCACAATGTCCCAGCGACCGCCGTAGTTGAAGCAGACATTCAAAACAAGCTGCTGGTTGGCGGCAGTGGCGGACTCAGCCAACTCAATGCCCTTGAGAACACGGCTTGAGAGCCCTTGGCGCTCGCCAATGAAACGCAATTGCACGCCATCGGCCTTCAGTTGCGGCACCTCTCGCCCCAGGGCCAGGGCGAACAGATCCATCAGACCGGAGACTTCTTCTTGCGGGCGCTGCCAGTTTTCGGACGAAAAGGCAAACACAGTAAGCACCTTGATGCCACGCGCATCACACGCCCGGGCACAGCGTTTGAGCGCATCCACGCCCTGCTTGTGACCTGCAATGCGAGGCAAAAACCGCCTGGAGGCCCAGCGCCCATTGCCATCCATGACAATGGCCACATGGTGGGGCGTTGACTTGTTCGTCATGCCCGGTCAAACCGCCATGATGTCGTGTTCTTTGGCTGCCACCAGTTGATCAATGACCCCGATGTGTTTGTCGGTCACTTTTTGAATGTCGGTCTCACAGCGTTTTTGATCATCTTCGGACGCCAGCTTGTCCTTGACCAGTTTTTTGACGGCCTCATTGGCATCGCGACGCAAGTTGCGCACGGCAATTTTGGCGCCCTCACCCTCGTTGCGCACCAGTTTGGTCAATTCCTTGCGACGCTCTTCCGACATGGGCGGCATCGGCACCCGAATCAGGTCACCCATGGACGAAGGGTTCAAGCCGAGGTCGCTGTCGCGAATGGCTTTTTCAATCTTGGCGCCCATGCCCTTTTCCCAGGGCTGCACGCTCACGGTGCGGGAATCGAGCAGCGACACATTGGCCACCTGGCTGATCGGCACCAGCGAACCGTAGTAATCCACGTGCACCGTGTCCAGAATGGCAGGGTTGGCGCGACCGGTGCGGATCTTGGTCAGGTTGTGTTTAAACGCTTCGATGGACTGGTCCATCCTGGTTTCTGCATTTGTTTTAATTTCGGCGACTGACATGGGTTTTTCCTCACTCAGGGTTCAAAACAAAAAACGATTCAAAGATGATGCGTTCAGACCGGCTCAGGCGTAAACCAGGGTGCCTTCATCTTCACCCATCACCACGCGTTTGAGCGCGCCATGTTTGAAAATGGAAAACACCTTGACCGGCAATTTCTGATCGCGGCACAAGGCAAAAGCCGTGGCATCCATGATGCCCAGATTTTGCGACATGGCTTCGTCAAATGAAATCTTGCTGTAACGCGTGGCGCTGGGGTCCTTTTTAGGGTCCGCGCTGTAAACGCCATCGACCTTGGTGGCCTTGAGCACGATCTCGGCACCAATCTCGGCCCCGCGCAAGGCGGCAGCGGTGTCGGTGGTAAAGAACGGATTGCCGGTACCCGCCGCAAAAATCACCACCTTGCCTTCTTCCAGGTACTGCAAGGCTTTGGGACGCACGTAAGGCTCCACCACCTGCTCAATGGCAATGGCCGACATCACGCGCGCCGTCAGGCCGGCCTTGTTCATGGTGTCACCCAGCGCCAGCGAATTCATGACGGTGGCCAGCATGCCCATGTAATCAGCGGTGGCGCGGTCCATACCGACAGAGCCGCCCGCCACACCCCGGAAAATATTGCCGCCGCCAATGACCACGGCCACCTGCACGCCCAGCGCCGTCACCCCCACAATTTCATCGACCATGCGCACGATCGTGTCACGGTTGATGCCAAACTGGTCATCGCCCATCAGCGCCTCACCCGACAATTTGAGCAGTATTCTCTTGTAAGCCGGTTTGGCATGGGACATGGAGGGCTCCTTGGTCTTGAGGGGGTTCAATAAAACAGCACTGACCCGATCAGGCAGCCTGTTGCGCAGCAGCCACCTGGGCAGCCACTTCGGCAGCGAAGTCATCGACCTTTTTCTCAATGCCTTCACCCACCACATAGAGCGTGAAAGCCTTGACCGTGGTGGCCATGGCCTTGAGCATTTGCTCAACCGTTTGCTTGTCGTTCTTGACAAACGCCTGGTTCAGCAAGGAAACCTCTTTCAGGTATTTTTGCACACCACCTTCAACCCGCTTGGTCACAATTTCTGCAGACTGCACGGGTTTGCCGGCGGCCGTGGCCACGGCAGCATCTTCGGCCGCCTTGGCGGCTGCCACCGAGCGCTCACGCGCCACCAATTCAGCCGGCACATCGTCGCTGGACAAAGCCACAGGCTTCATGGCAGCCACATGCATGGCCACATCTTTGGCGGCTGTTTCATTGCCTTCAAACTCGACCACGACACCAATGCGGGTGCCGTGCAGGTAAGAAGCCAATGCATTGCCGCTGGCAAAACGCTTGAATCGGCGAAAGCTCATGTTTTCACCAATCTTGCCGATGAGTCCCTTGCGCACGTCTTCAAGCGTCGGGCCAAAGCCGTCTTGCGAGTAAGGCAGGGCACCCAGGGCGGCAACATCTGCCGGGTTGTGTTTGGCGATCAAGGCGGCCGCCGCGTTGGCCAAGGCCAGGAAACTGTCGTTTTTGGTCACAAAGTCAGTTTCGCAGTTGACTTCAAGCAGTGCGCCCACACCAGCATCAAAGCTGTAAACCACCACACCTTCGGCCGTGATCCGGCCAGCTGCTTTACCAGCCTTGCTGCCCAATTTGACACGCAACAACTCTTCAGCCTTGACCATGTCGCCCTCGGCCTCGGTCAGGGCGCGCTTGCATTCCATCATGGGGGCATCGGTTTTGCCACGAAGTTCAGCCACCATGCTTGCGGTAATTACAGCCATTTTTTTTCTCCGGAAATCAGTTCAGTTTAGCAATTGAAATTAAAAAAAGGGGGCAACAAAGCCCCCCTTTGGATTGGGGTCGCCAACAGATCAGGCAGCAGCCTCATTCACCTCTACAAATTCATCGGCATTGTCTTCAACAACCGCCTTGACCACGTCATCCATCGCATTGGCGCGACCTTCAAGAATGGCATCGGCAATGCCGCGGGCATACAAGGTCACTGCCTTGGAGGAGTCATCATTGCCCGGAATCACGTAGTCGATGCCTTCTGGAGAATGGTTGGTATCCACCACAGCAATCAGCGGAATCCCCAGCTTGCGGGCTTCGGCGATGGCAATTTTGTGGTAACCCACGTCGATCACAAAAATGGCATCCGGCAGGGTGGTCATGTCCTGGATACCACCAATGTCTTTTTCCAGCTTTTCGAGTTCACGGGCAAACATGAGCTGCTCTTTTTTGCTCATGCTGTCGAGCCCGGCTTCTTGCTGGATTTTCATGTCCTTGAGACGCTTGATCGAGGTTTTGACGGTTTTGAAGTTGGTCAACATGCCGCCCAGCCAACGCGTGTCAACATAGGGAACACCGGCGCGCTGCGCTTCGGTGGCCACGGTTTCACGCGCCTGGCGTTTGGTGCCCACCATCAACACGGTGCCGCGCTTGGCTGAAATTTGACGGGCAAATTTGGCGGCTTCCTGAAACATCGGGAGCGATTTTTCCAGGTTGATGATGTGGATTTTGTTGCGATGGCCAAAAATGAAGGGGGCCATCTTGGGATTCCAGAAGCGGGTTTGGTGACCGAAGTGGACACCGGCTTCCAGCATTTCGCGCATAGTAACTGCCATAAAAAACTCCAAAGGTTAGGTCTGAAATCCAGTTCGTTTTGCCAGGGTACTGGCAACACCTTGATGAAACTGGTTTGCGGATTACTTGACGGCAGGTGTCTGAAGACCTGACCCGCCGCAA
>PHCO01000177.1 GCA_002842265.1 Betaproteobacteria bacterium HGW-Betaproteobacteria-18
TCAGCCAGCCCGACCTGGGCTCACCCTGCACCATTGCGCTGCACACCTCCTGCCACGCGCGCCGCGAGATGGGCGTGCACGAGACCAGTGTGGCGCTGCTCGACAGCCTGGCGCAGGTCAAGGTGGTGGCGCAGGCGCGCATCGAGGAATGCTGTGGCTTTGGCGGCACCTTTGCCATGCGCTACCCCGACATTTCCGAGGCCATCGTCAACGACAAGGTGGCCGCCATCCGCGACACCGGCGCCGAGCGCGTGGTCAGCGCCGACTGCGGTTGCCTGCTCAACATCACCGGCCGTGCCGCCAAACAGGATGAACTGGCCGGCTGCGCCAAGGCGACGCTGCCGGGCGAACACATGGCGAGATTTTTGTGGCGCCGAACCACAGAACAGAGCAGCAGCGGAGGCGCCGCATGAGCGCCACCCTGCACCCAACACAAGCGGCCGAAGCCAGCGCCCGCAGCAGCATCCTGGCGCGTCTGCGCGCCACGGCCAAGCCAGAGGCGCTGCCGCTGCCCGATGTCAAAGCCTGGTTCGACGCGCACCAGCGCCATGAGGACAGCGCCCAGCGCGTGGCCCGTCTGCGCGCCGCGCTGGAAGCCGTCAAGACCGAGGTGCATGACACTACCTCAGCCGACTGGCCCGAACTGCTATTGCGCCTGGCCGCAGCCAAGGGCTTGCGCAACCTGCTGATTGGCGCAGACACGCCGCACGGTGCCGAACTGGAGGCGCGCCAGCCAGCCAATCTGGAATTGAAGCGCTACGCCGAATCCATCGATTCCTGGCGCGATGTGTTGTTCGACGAGGTCGATGCCTCGCTGACGCTGGCCAAAAGCGCCATTGCCGAGATCGGCAGCCTGATTCTGTGGCCCACGCCACAAGAGCCACGCCTGATGTCGCTGGTGCCCTCGGTGCACTTTGTGCTGCTGGACGTGGCCACCATCCATGCCGATTTGCATTCGGCCATCACCACCGAGGGCTGGAAGGGCGGCTTGCCGACCAATGCGCTGCTGATCTGCGGCCCGTCCAAGACGGCTGACATCCAGCAGACGCTGGCCTATGGCGCGCACGGCCCGCGCGAACTGGTGGTGCTGTTGCGCCATGCCGGTCAAGCCACACAAGGAGCAGCCGCATGAGCCAGGTCATCAACATCCACCCGATGGAGGATTTCAAGGAGCGCAGTCGCGGCGTGCTCAACAACCCGGCTCAGCGCAAGAATTTTCGCGGTGCCATGGACTTTTTGCAGGCCAAGCGCCGCGCCCAGTTCCCGGACCAGGACGAGTTGCAGGGCCTGCGCGAACTGGGTTCGCAGATTCGCCGCTACAGCCTCGCCAACCTGCCGCGTTTGCTGGAGCAGCTGGAAGCCAGGCTCACGGCCAACGGCATCCAGGTGCACTGGGCGCAAAACCCGGATGAAGCCAACGCCATCGCCCTGGGCATTGCGCACCGGGTCAACGCCAAACGCATCATCAAGGGCAAGTCGATGGTGAGCGAAGAGGTGGGCTTCAACCACGCCATGGAGGCGGCGGGCATTGAAGCTTTGGAATCCGACATGGGCGAGTACATCGTGCAGCTCGCGGGCGAGGCGCCGTCGCACATCATCATGCCGGCCATCCACAAGACCAAGCAGGAAATTGCCCAGCTCTTCGCCGACGAAATTCCGGGCGTGGCCTACACCGAGGACGTTGATGCGCTGATCCGCATTGGCCGCAAGGTGCTGCGGCGCAAGTTTGCCGATGCCGATATCGGCCTCTCGGGCGTGAACTTTTGCGTGGCCGAGACCGGCACCCTGTGCCTGGTCGAAAACGAAGGCAATGGCCGCATGTGCACCACCGTGCCCAAGGTGCACATTGCCATTACCGGCATCGAGAAAGTGGTGGAAAAGCTGGAGCATGTGCCGCCGCTGTACAGTCTGCTGGCGCGCTCGGCCACCGGTCAGGCGGTCACCACCTACTTCAACCTGATCAGCGGGCCCAGAAAACCCGGTGAAAAGGACGGCCCCGAAGAAGTGCACCTGATCCTGCTCGACAACGGTCGCACCCAGGCCTATGCCGACGAAGAACTGCGTGAAACCCTCAAGTGCATCCGCTGCGGCGCCTGCATGAACCATTGCCCGGTCTATGCGCGCATCGGCGGCCACGCCTACGGCACCACCTATCCCGGCCCGATCGGCGCCATCATCTCGCCGCACATGCTGGGCCTGGATGCCACCTACCCGCTGGCCTTTGCCTCGACACTGTGCGGCGCCTGCGTCGAGGTATGCCCGGTCAAGATCCCGATCACCGACATCCTGGTGCGCCTGCGCAACGCCTCGCAGGTCAAGCCCGAAAGCGACGAGGCCACGCTGCGTGGCAGCGGCGCCGGGCGCACGGTGGCCAGCACGGCGGTCTGGAATGTCTGGGCGCAGGTCTATGGCCGCACCGGCCTGTACAAGCTGGCGTCGTGGTTCATGAGTCGGGGCCGGGCTTTGTCGCCTTCTGACCAGGGTGCCTGGACGCGCAGCCGCACGCCGCTCATTCCAGCTCCCAAGCGGCTGCGCGATCTGCTCAAGGAAAAGGACCGAAAATCCTGATCCATGCACAAACCACAACCTGAACCCCGCAGCGCCTACAAGGTGTTTCGCACCATCAGCACGCGCTGGATGGACAACGATGCCTACGGCCACGTCAACAACGTCGTTTACTACAGCTGGTTCGATACCGCGGTCAACGCCCATCTGATCGAGCAGGGCGTGCTCGACATGGCGCACGGCAGCACCATCGGGCTGGTGATCGAAACCCAGTGCAACTATTTTGAGCCGCTGGCGTTTCCGCAAACCGTCGAGGTCGGCATTCGCGTGGCGCGCCTGGGCCATTCCAGCGTGCGCTACGAAGTGGGCCTGTTTGCCCAGGGCGCACCTTTGAGCGCCGCCAAGGGTCACTTTATTCATGTTTATGTGGACCGTGCCACACGCCGGCCCACTTCCTTGCCTCAACCACTCAAAACCGTTTTGGAGAAACTCGTTTGACGACAGAAAAATTGCCCACCGCGGACCTGCACGTGGCCACCGTTGATGCAGCCATCACCTCGCGCACGTCCACCCGTGCCTTCACCCCGCAACCTGTGCCGAACCAGATCCTGCAAGACATCCTGCAAGTGGCCAGCCGGGCGCCGTCGGGCACCAACACCCAGCCCTGGAAGGTTTATGTACTGCAAGGGCAGTCGCGCCAGGTACTGGTGGACAAGGTCTGCGCCGCGCACGATGCGCTGCGCGCCAACCCGGCGCTGGCCGACCAGTACCGCGAAGAATACGACTATTACCCCGGAAAATGGGTCAGTCCCTACATTGACCGGCGCCGCGAGAACGGCTGGGGCCTGTACAACTTGCTCGGCATTGGCAAGGGCGACAAGGACAAGATGCACGCGCAGCACCAGCGCAACTACAAATTTTTTGACGCGCCGGTGGGTTTGATGTTCACCATCGACCGGGTCATGGGTCGCGGCTCGCTGCTCGACTACGGCATGTTTTTGCAAAACATCATGGTGGCGGCGCGCGCCCGTGGCCTGGACACCTGCCCGCAGGCGGCCTGGAACGGCTTTGCCAGCCTGATCCTGCCGCACCTTGGCGCTGGCCCTGAAGACATGCTGGTGTGCGGCATGGCGCTGGGCTACGCCGATGAGGATCAGCCGGTCAACAGCTTTCGCACCCCGCGCGTGGCGGTGTCAGAGTTCACCCACTGGCTGACGTGACGCAACAGTGTCATTGCGATACGCAAGTGAAGCAATCCATGACTTCCAAATACATGGATCGCCACGCTTCGCTTTCCATGAACACAGCGTTTGGGCTTGTTGTGGGGCCGACTTCAGTCGGCCATGGCAGACTAAAGTCTGCCCCACAAAACCAGAGCCTAAAAAACCAGGTTCAAGGTCGGTGTGCGGTATCGGACCCGATTCGGGCGGCTCGCGATGACGGTTAGCTTTTTCCTTACTTGAGGTCTTGCGCCAGCACGTTCACGATGCGCTGGGCGTCTGCGGCGGCAGCCGGGCTGCCATCGGCGTTTTGCACCGACACCAGGCTGGCATTGCCCTGGCTGACCACCGAGACCTTGAATTTTTGCGGCGTGCTTTCGGTCTTGGAGCCGCCAAATAGTTTGCCAAAGAAGCCTGGTTCAGCCTTGTCGGCATTGGGCGCCACGTAGCGCACAAAATAAACGCCTTTGCTGCGGTCGCGGTCTTCCACCGTGAAGTTGGTGCGATCCAGGGCCAGGCCCACCCGGCGCCAGGCACGGTCAAATTCGTCATCGAGGCGCACCACGGGCTGACCATTGACGGTGTCGATCTGGGCGCTTTTGGTGGTCGTTCCGGCAGCGATCAGGGCTTTGGATTGCTCTTGGGAAACACCGAGTTTGACCATCAGGCGGCGCAGAAACTCGGCTTCGAGTTCCGGATCGGCGGCGCGGGGTTGCCACACGGTCTGATCCTTGGACGTGCTGTTATAGACCTCGATCATGCCGCGGTGGCTGATGAAAATCTCGGTGCCGCCGCTGGCGTTGCGCTCCAGGCGGGTACGAAATTTGTCACGTTCACCGGTGGAGTACAGCGAATCAAACACCTTGCCAATGGTGCTGCGAATGATGTCCTGTGGAATTTTGGCCCGGTTTTCGGCCCAATCGGTTTCCATGATGCCCAGGTTGGCCTGGTCCATCACCAGCAAAAAGCCGTTTTCCAGCCAGAAGTCTTTCACTGGTTCCCACAGTTTGTCGGCGGGCCGGCTGATCACCAGCCAGCGCTGCGTGCCGGCGCGTTCGATGCGGACGTCACCCAACGAGTTTGTCGCCGTCGGCGTGGTCTGGCTGCTGGCCTGGCCGATCTGGAAACTCGAGGCGGTGACGGCGCTGGCTGGCACCACATAACGCGTCTCGCGTGAAAGCTGGGTCAGGTCGGGCGGAATTTCAAGCGATGGCGCTTTGCCGGCACTCTTGTAGTCCACCTTGTCACCTTGTAAAACGGTGCAGGCACCCAGGGTCAGGGTCAGGCCAAGCAGTGCAAGTCTGGAAATAGGGTTCACAAAGGTTCCTTCAGGTCAAAGATCGGGTCGGCAAATAAAAAACGGTACTGGTCTTGCGTTACAACAGGCCAACGTCGCGCAATGCAGCTTCTACCACCGGCACGTTAGCCGGGGTGAGTTCTGTCATGGGCAAACGCAGCGTGCCACCACACATACCTATGCGTGCTACGGCCCATTTGACCGGGATGGGGTTGGCTTCCACAAACAGGTTTTTGTGCAGTGGCATTAATTTGAATTGAATGTCCATCGCGCGTTTGGCGTCACCGGCGATAGCGGCCATGCACAGCTCGTGCATCAGGCGCGGCGCCACATTGGCTGTGACGCTGATGTTGCCATGGCCACCGCACAGCATCAACGCCACCGCAGTGGGGTCGTCGCCTGAATAGATGGCGAAATTTTTGGGCGCTTCACGAATCAGCCATTGAGCACGGTCAAGGTTGCCGGTGGCTTCCTTGATGCCCACAATGCCGGGCACCTGGGCCAGACGCAGCGCTGTTTCAACGGCCATGTCGGCCACCGAGCGCCCGGGCACGTTGTACAGCACCATGGGCAGCTCAACCGCTTCGGCAATGGCCTTGAAGTGCTGGTACTGGCCTTCCTGGGTCGGTTTGTTGTAGTAGGGGACCACTTGCAACTGGTAATCAGCGCCCACTTTTTTGGCAAACTTGGTCAGTTCAATGGCTTCGGCGGTGCAGTTGGAGCCGCAGCCGGCCATGATGGGCACGCGCTTTGCGGCCTGCTCCACCGCCACCCGGATGATTTCGCAGTGTTCCTCCACGCTGACCGTGGGCGATTCGCCGGTGGTGCCGACCACGCCAATGCAATCCGTGCCCTCGGCAATGTGCCAGTCGATCAGTTTGCGCAGCGCCGGGTAGTCCACACTGCCGTCAGCGAGCATGGGGGTGACCAGGGCAACGATACTGCCGGTGAGGGTGGGCTTTAAGTTTGGCATCTTGTCTTGCCTTAAATTGGTGTAAACGCTCATTTTAGCGAGAGTGGGTAGCGGGTGGGTTGACGGTCTGCATGCCATGAAGCTGCGGCAGTGGACGGCAACTGGATGGCTGCAATGCGTTGCACAAAGCGCTCCGGGTTGGACTGAAAACCATCCTCAAATGCAACGATGCGCAGACCCTGGCAGAGTTGCAGCAATTCTCCGGTGCGCAACAAAAAATCAGCACTGGCCGGTTTGCCCACGGTTTCGTTACCCACCGCAAAAGTCTCATAAAGCAACAAACCGCCCGGCGCCAGGCTTTGCAACAGCACCGGAAACAGCGCCCGCCACAGGTAGTTGGTGACCAGCACCACGTCGAACTGCCGGGGCTGCCCGTTGTCAAGCAGTGGCCAGGGGCCGTCTTCGATGTCTGCCTGAATGGTTGTGCCGTACTGGCGGGCGCCA
>PHCO01000178.1 GCA_002842265.1 Betaproteobacteria bacterium HGW-Betaproteobacteria-18
GGGTACAACGTTTATCCGAAGGAACTGGAAGAACTCCTCTTCCAGCACCCGGCCGTGGCGAATTGCGCGGTGATCGGGATAGAGGACGAAACGGCCGGGGAAGTCCCCAAGGCCTTTGTCGTGAAGAGGCCGGGAAAAGAAGCCCCGGAACGGGACATCATGGATTTTGTGAATGAGCAAGTCGTCTTTTACAAAAAAATCCGCGAGCTGGAATTCATCGCGGAGATTCCGGTCAGTCCGGCGGGCAAGGTGCTGAAGCGGCAGTTGAGGGCATGCGTTACATGGATGTTCTGGATGTGATTTCGGTGCAAGAGATGCACGCCCAATTGCCAGTTGCATGACAAGCCCACATTAGCCGTCATTTTTGGCGCGGGATTCGCGGCATAATTCAGCCCATACCGCCGGACGGCAACGTTCGGCGGTTTCATTTTTGTTCTTCTTATTTCCCGGAGCTTGATGTGGCGACCCTTCCTCTTACCAAACGTGGTGCTGACAAACTCAAGGCCGAGTTGCATCAACTCAAAGCGTTTGAACGTCCAGCGGTTATCAACGCCATTGCCGAGGCCCGTGCCCAAGGTGATTTGAGCGAAAACGCCGAATACGACGCTGCCAAAGACAAACAGGGTTTTGTCGAAGGGCGCATCAAGGAAATCGAGGGCAAATTGTCTGCTGCGCAGATCATTGATCCGACTGAACTTCATGCCGATGGCCGGGTGGTGTTTGGTGCCACGGTGGAACTTGAAGACGAGGAATCTGGGCAAAAGGTGACTTATCAGATCGTGGGTGAAGATGAAGCCGACCTCAAACTCGGCCTGATCAACATCAACAGCCCGATTGCACGCGCCCTGATTGGCAAAGTGGAAGGTGACACGGCCGAAGTGCAGGCGCCCGGCGGCTTGCGCCACTACGAAGTGGTGTCGGTCAGCTACCGTTAAATGGCCACACGCAGTCAAGCCTTGTCGCCCTGGTTGGCGGCTTTGTGGTGGGGCAGTCTGACCACCTTGGGCGCCCTGGTGGTGCCCATGTTGTTTGCGAATTTACCAACCCCCGCCATGGCTGGCGGCATGGCGGCCAAATTGTTTTCAGCACAAACCTGGCTCAGTACCGGGTGCGGTGTGCTGCTGTTGCTGATTCACAGGCCAGCTCAGGTGCCAACCCAAAATGGCCGGGCTCAGGCCGCGCTCATTTTCATACTACTTGGGGTGCTTCTGGCACTGTTATCGGAGTTTGCGGTCGCGCCCAGAATTGTGAGTCGTGAGAATTTGCGACTGTGGCACAGCGTGGGCAGCGTGATGTTTGTGCTGCAGTGGCTGTGCGCCGGCGTGACGTTCTGGAGGTTGTCCCGGAAGGATCGTTTAACCTAACTTTAAAGGAACATGGCTGCTTGGGATGTTGTGGGGCAGACTTCAGTCTGCCATGGTCGACTGAAGTCTGCCCCACAAAAACTGGCACATGTGTTGCTTTGGATTGCGTCAGCTTTGGTTGCGTTTCTTGATGCTGATCTGCTTGGGCTTGGAGCGTTTGACCTGGCCGCCTGAGGTCAGGCGCTGGTTGCCGAGCACGCGCAGGGTTTTGACCTCGGGACGCTGGCCGCCACGGGTGCTGTACTTGAGCACCTTGACATCGCGCGGGCCGGGCATGCGCTCCTCGTCAGCCGTTTTTTCGCGCTCGGGTTGGGGGCGCCACAGCACCAGCAGCTTGCCGATATGCTGGATGGGCGCAGCATTGAGTTCATCGGCCAGGGTTTGAAACATGGCTTCGCGAGCCGCGCGGTCATCGGAAAAAACGCGGATTTTGATGAGGCCGTGGGCATTCAGCGCGGCGTCGGCTTCTTTTTTGACGGCAACGGTCAAGCCGTCGCCACCGACCATGACC
Organism: Betaproteobacteria bacterium HGW-Betaproteobacteria-18; assembly: GCA_002842265.1. Classification (GTDB taxonomy): domain Bacteria; phylum Pseudomonadota; class Gammaproteobacteria; order Burkholderiales; family Burkholderiaceae_C; genus Rhodoferax. The sequence continues at coordinate 1,876 of PHCO01000178.1, forward strand.
ACGGGGTCGAGGTGGTGGGCATCAGCACGGTGAACTTTGCGTTGGGCGGGGGTCAGTTGAATTTGAGACATAACGCTATTATCGGTGAGAACTATGAAATCAGCAGTTAAAAGCAGCAGGGTCAATCGGGCCTGGCTCAACGATCACGTCAATGACACTTATGTCAAGCTGGCCAAAAAAGACGGCTACCGGGCGCGTGCGGCCTACAAACTGCAGGAAATTGACGACACCCTGCACCTGATCAAGCCGGGCCAGCTGGTGGTGGACCTGGGCTCGGCGCCGGGTGCCTGGAGCCAGTACGTGCGGCGCAAGCTGTCACCCAAATCGGCCACCGGCGGCGGTGCGGCGGCGGGTGCGCTCAATGGGCGCATCATTGCGCTCGATCTGTTGCCGATGGAGCCGATCGAGGGCGTGCTGTTCATTCAGGGCGATCTTCGCGAAGATCAGGTGCTGGCCCTGCTGGCCGAGCACATGCAGGGCGAATTGGCCGATGTGGTGGTGTCCGACATGGCACCCAACCTGTCGGGCATCAGCTCGGCCGACGCGGCACGCATCGCGCATTTGATCGAGCTCACGCTGGAGTTTGCGCAGGCCCATCTCAAACCCGAAGGCGCGCTGGTGGCCAAAGTGTTTCATGGTGGCAGTTACGACGCGCTCTACCAGCGCTTCCGGGACACCTTTGTCACGGTCAAGCGCATCAAGCCCAAAGCCTCGCGCGACAAGTCTTCGGAGACCTTTTTGATAGGCATTCAGCTAAAAAACCCCTGAATTCCTTGCAGTCGCTGTGGCTGCTGCTCTTGGGGCTTGTCGCAGCGCACCCTGAACAGCCTAGAATTACTGCCATTGTGTAAGTGTTTGATCGAAAGCATATCTACTGGAGTTTGGCTTGAACAATCCATGGTTTTCAAAAATTGCGGTCTGGATGGTCATTGCGATGGTGTTGTTCACCGTCTTCAAGCAATTTGACACGCGTCCGGCCGCGGGTGCGGGCTATCTGGGTTATTCCGACTTTCTGGAAGAAGTTCGGGGTAACCGGATCAAAAGCGCCATCATCCAGGAAGGCCAAAGTGGTACCGAAATCATTGCCGTCACCACTGATGACCGCAAGGTTCGCACCACGGCCACTTACCTCGATCGCGGCCTGGTGGGCGACCTGATCGCCAATGACGTCAAGTTTGATGTGAAGCCGCGCGAAGAAGGCTCGCTGCTGATGACGCTGCTGGTCAGTTGGGGTCCGATGCTGCTGCTGATTGGCGTCTGGGTCTATTTCATGCGCCAGATGCAGGGGGGCGGCAAGGGCGGGGCTTTCAGCTTTGGCAAGAGCAAGGCACGCCTGCTCGACGAAAACACCAACCTGGTCACTTTTGCTGATGTGGCCGGTTGCGACGAGGCCAAGGAAGAAGTCAAGGAAGTGGTGGACTTCCTGAAAGACCCGGCCAAATTCCAGAAGCTCGGTGGCCGTATTCCGCGTGGTTTGCTGCTGGTGGGCCCGCCGGGCACCGGCAAAACCCTGCTGGCCAAATCCATCGCAGGCGAAGCCAAGGTGCCTTTCTTCAGCATTTCGGGCTCGGACTTTGTGGAAATGTTTGTCGGCGTCGGTGCCTCGCGGGTGCGCGACATGTTTGACAACGCCAAGAAAAACGCGCCCTGCATCATCTTCATTGACGAAATTGATGCCGTGGGTCGTCAACGTGGTGCGGGCTTGGGCGGCGGCAACGATGAGCGCGAGCAAACCCTCAACCAGATGCTGGTCGAAATGGACGGCTTCGAGACCAATGTCGGCGTGATCGTGGTGGCCGCCACCAACCGCCCGGACATTCTGGATGCGGCCCTGCTGCGTCCGGGTCGCTTTGACCGCCAGGTCTATGTGACGCTGCCCGACATCCGGGGCCGCGAGCAGATTCTGAACGTGCACATGCGCAAGATTCCATTGAATCCGGATGTCAACGCTGGCGTGATTGCCCGTGGCACGCCCGGTATGTCGGGTGCTGATTTGGCCAACCTGTGCAACGAAGCGGCCCTGATGGCGGCGCGTCGCAACGCCCGCACCGTCGAGATGCAGGACTTCGAGAAGGCCAAGGACAAGATTCTGATGGGTCCGGAACGCAAGAGCATGGTCATGCCCGAGAGTGAGCGCCGCAACACGGCCTACCACGAGTCGGGCCATGCCCTGATCGGCAAACTGCTGCCCAAGTGCGACCCGGTGCACAAGGTCACCATCATTCCGCGCGGCCGCGCGCTGGGGGTCACCATGAGCCTGCCGGCGCAAGACCGTTACAGTTATGACAAGGAGTACATGCTGAACCAGATCAGCATGCTGTTCGGTGGCCGGATTGCCGAAGAAGTATTCATGAACCAGATGACCACCGGTGCCAGCAACGACTTCGAGCGCGCCACCCAGATCGCCCGCGACATGGTGATGCGCTACGGCATGACCGCCGCGCTGGGGCCGATGGTTTACGCTGAAAACGAAGGCGAAGTGTTCCTGGGCCGTTCGGTCACCAAGACCACCAACATGAGCGAAGAAACCATGCAGAAGGTCGATGCCGAAGTGCGTCGCATCATCGACGAGCAGTACGCCCTGGCGCGCCGCCTGATCGAAGAGCACAGCGACAACATGCATGTCATGGCCAAGGCCTTGCTTGAGTGGGAAACCATTGACAGCGAGCAGTTGGATGACATCATGGCCGGCAAGCCGCCACGCCCGCCCAAGGACTGGTCACCACGCGTGCCGGCTTCAAGTTCTGACACCGGCAGCGGTGGTCCCCCGGCCGTCAAGCCGGATGCCGCGCCCCATGCGGCCTAAGGTGTGATCACCATCCGACGGGGCTCAGGCCCCGTTTTTTTATCCGTCAGATAACGCAGCACCCGGATGTACTGGCAAACCAGTCGCTATCAAATTGATCTGACACGCCCCAAAGTGATGGGCATCGTCAATGTCACGCCGGATTCGTTCTCGGACGGTGGCCAGCATGGCGCCACCCTGGCAGCGCTCAAACACTGCGAGCAACTGATTTGCGACGGTGCCGACATCCTCGACATTGGCGGCGAGTCCACCCGCCCCGGTGCGTCGCCGCTGAGCCTGGCCGATGAACTGGCGCGTGTTTTGCCGGTGCTGCGCGAGGCGGTGGCAATGGGTGTGCCGGTGTCGGTCGATAGCTACAAGCCGCAGGTCATGCAGGCGGCGCTGGAGCTGGGCGCTGACATCATCAACGACATCTGGGCCTTGCGCTGGCAATCTGACGTGGCCAGTGAGGCGCAGCGCCTGCGCGGCACCGAAGTGGTGGCGGCGCACCCCGACTGCGGTGTCTGCCTGATGCACATGCACCGTGAACCCCAAACCATGCAAGTGGCGCCGATGCAGGGTGATGTGGTGCCGCAGGTGCGCGCCTTCCTGGAACAGGCGGCCCATGATTTGCAGGCGCTGGGCGTGGACCCGGCCAGAATCATGCTGGACCCCGGCATTGGTTTTGGCAAAACCGTGGCACAAAACTTTGCCCTGCTGGCGCGCCAGGCCGAGTTGCTGCAGGCGGGTTACCCATTGTTGGCGGGGTGGTCGCGCAAGTCGTCGCTGGCGGGCATGGTATCGCCCAGCGAGCCCGGTGGCACCCTGGCAGCCACAGAGCGGCTGGCGCCCAGCCTGGCGGCGGCGGTCTTGGCCGCCGAGCGCGGCGCCTCGGTGCTGCGGGTGCACGATGTCAAGGAAACCGTGCAGGCGCTGCGTGTGCTGGCGGCGATAAGATAGCCGTTGTTTGAATCTGAATTCAGGTGAAGGTATAACAATGACAAGGCAATATTTTGGCACCGACGGCATTCGCGGCACCGTTGGGCAAGCGCCCATTACCGCCGACTTTGTGCTCAAACTGGCGCATGCCGTGGGGCGCGTGCTCAAGCGCACAGAGGCCAAACCCACGGTGCTGATTGGCAAGGACACGCGCATTTCCGGCTACATGCTGGAAAGCGCACTGGAGAGCGGTTTCAATTCGGCCGGTGTCGATGTGGTGCTGCTCGGCCCCCTGCCCACGCCCGGTGTGGCTTACCTGACCCGGGCACAACGCGCCTCCCTGGGCGTGGTCATCAGCGCCAGCCACAACCCGTTTGAAGACAATGGCATCAAGTTTTTCAGCGCCCAGGGCACCAAGCTGCCCGATGCCTGGGAGCGTGACGTGGAAACCACGCTGCGCCAGGAGCCAGTGTGGGCTGATTCTGCCCATTTGGGTAAATCGCGGCGCCTGGAAGATGCTGCCGGCCGCTACATCGAGTTTTGCAAAAGCACCTTTGCCAACAACCTGACGCTCAAGGGCTTGCGCATTGTGGTGGATGCCGCCAACGGCGCAGCCTATCAAATTGCACCCAAGGTGTTTCATGAACTGGGTGCCGAGGTGATCGCCATCGGCTGTTCGCCGGACGGCCTGAACATCAACAAGGGCGTGGGTGCCACCCATCCAC
>PHCO01000179.1 GCA_002842265.1 Betaproteobacteria bacterium HGW-Betaproteobacteria-18
CAACCTGACTTGGCGCGGGCGCTGCACACTGTCAAACATGTGCAGGCACAACGTTTTGCCGGCACATACCAGGACCTGTTGCGCTCTGAGAGCTACGCTGCTGCTGCCACTTTCTTTCTGGAGGAGCTTTACAGCGCCAAAGACTACGCCGAGCGCGATGCGCAATTTGCCCGCATTGCGGGCGCCCTGCAGCGCACCTTTCCCGAGCAGGTGGTCGCCACCGCCGTGGCACTGGCCGAGTTGCACCACCTGACCGAAGAACTTGACCTGGCCATGGCCCTGAACTGGCAGTTGCAACCTGGCTTGCCCACCGCGCAAGCCTACGTGCTGGCCTGGCGCGCCGTCGGTCGCCGCGAAGACAGAATGTGGCAACTCGACACGGTGCTGCGCATCGGCCAGGAGCTCGGGCAACTGACGCGCAAGCCGGGCCTGCGCCTGATGCTCAAAATGATGCGCAAACCCGCCCAATTGGCAGGGCTGGGCTCGCTGCAAAATTTCCTGGAGTCGGGCTTTAACCACTTTGCCGATCTGGCCCGCAACAACGGTGCGGTCAGCAATTTTCTGGACACCGTCAAAACACGCGAATCCACCTGGATTACACGTCTGTTCGATGCCGTGCCTGTCGCTTGCGGGACTGAATTAGCCCAAACTTTGGCATTGACTCCAGCTGACAGCGCCTAAAGTCAGCGCTCTCAGCGTGACTTTCGTTGCGGCCATCCATCCCTCTTTCACCAAAGGCAATTTGTGCAACTCCCCCACGGCATCACCCTGTTCGAGCGCGGCTGGCTGTCATCCAACAACATCCTGATCCGTGGCCGCCATTCCTGCGCGCTGATTGACAGCGGTTATGCCACCCATGCGCAGCAGACCTTGACGCTGGTGGCCAATGCCCTGCAAGGCCGCCCGCTTGACCTGCTGCTCAACACCCACTTGCACAGTGACCACTGCGGTGGCAATGCCGCATTGCAGGCGCACTACCCCCAGTTGCAAACCTGGATACCGCCTGGCCACGCCCGCCATGTGCACCCCTGGAATCCGGTGGCCTTGTCCTACGCGCCCACCGGGCAAATCTGCCCGCCTTTTGGCTACAGCGCCACGCTGCAGCCCAACACCGAAATTGCTTTGGGCGACCAGCTTTGGCAAATTCACGCCGCGCCAGGGCACGACCCCCATTCGGTGATCCTGTTCGAACCCCGGAACAGCCTGCTGATCTCTGCCGATGCGCTCTGGGAAAACGGCTTTGGCGTGGTGTTTCCCGAGCTCGATGGTCTTGCTGCCTTTACCGAAGTGGCGCACACCCTCGATCTGATTGAAGGCCTGGCACCGCATATCGTCATCCCCGGCCATGGCGCAGCATTTTCAGATGTGGCAGACGCCCTGGCCCTGGCGCGCCGGCGGCTTGACAGTTTTGTGCAAGCGCCGGATAAACACCTGCGTCATGCGGCCAGGGTGCTGCTCAAATTCAAGCTTCTCGAAGTCCAGCGCATCCCGCTCGACGGTTTGTTGCAATGGGCCCAGGCCACCCAACTGCTCCATCAGGTTTACCACGCCTGCGGCCCGGCGGACCAGCCATTCCAGGCCTGGTTGCTGGCCATGGTGAATGAACTGGTGCGCAGTGGCGCCGCCAGCCGCGACCAGCAGAACGTTTACAACGACAGCACCGCCGCACGCTGAAAGCGCGGTGTTCTAGCCGTTGCGCACGCCGCTGGCCACGTGGCCGGAAGGCACATGCTGGGCGGCCGATTCAATGTGACCGGTCTGGTCGTCAAAGAAAAAATCGGGCTCGAACTCGCGCAAAAACTCGCCCTTGGCCAGGCCGCCCAGAAACATGGCCTCATCGACCTCGATGTTCCAGTTCATCAGGGTGCGAATGGCGCGCTCATGCGCCGGTGCGCTGCGGGCGGTCACCAGCGCCGTGCGAATGCGCATGGTCGGGGTACCCGCCTGCTGCAGCCGCTGCAAGGCAAACAGCAAGGGCTTGAACGGGCCATCGGGCAGCGGCAGCGCGGCCTTTTCAATTTCATGTTGCTGAAAGGCTTGCAGGCCTTGCGTTTGATAGACCCGTTCGGCCTCGTCGCTGAACAGCACCGCATCGCCGTCAAAGGCAATACGCACCTCAAACGGATGCGCATCGCTGGCGTGGACAGAGTGCGGGTACACCTGCGCAGCCGGCACACCCGCATCGAGCGCGGCGCGCACGTCACTCAGGTGGGTACTTAAAAACAGGTTGGCGTGCAATGGCTTCAGGTAACGCCAGGGCGTTTGACCGCGGGTGAAGCTGCCGCGCTCAATGGCCAGGCCGTAGTGCTGCGCCGAGCGAAACACCCGCATACCGGAAACCGGGTCGTTGCGCGACAGCACCACCACCTCGACCGGCTTGGTATCTTGTGGGGCGGGCTTCAGCCTGCCATGGCCGACTGAAGTCGGCCCCACAGCACCCACAGAACCCACAGCACCCACAGCACCCATAGCATCAGCCGGCGCCTGGTTGAACGCCAGCAGTTTCTGCACCAGCGAAAACGCCACGCCGGGTTTGGCAGGTACATCCAGCCGCGCCAGTTGCAGTGCCATGTAAGCCCGGTCGTCGCCCTGCTCAAAGACCTCGTTTTCTTCTTCAAAGTCAAACAGTGCGCGACTGGAAATCGCTACCACCAGCTTGCCGTCAAGTGTCATGGCCATCGTCTCCTCCCAATTGTCATCGCGAGGCGCGCAGCGACGTGGCGATCCATGTATCCGGAAGTCATGGATTACTTCACTTTGTTGGCAATGACGACATCGGCTGATGGGTCATTGTTGCAAAAACATCCGGTACACCGGGTTGGCGGTCTCTTCGACATAGGGGTAGCCCAGCGTTTCCAGAAACCCGGCAAAGGCCGCGTTGTCAGCTTCGGGCACTTGCAGGCCCACCAAAATGCGCCCGTAATCGGCCCCCTGGTTGCGGTAGTGAAACAGGCTGATGTTCCAGCCCGGACGCATCAGGCTCAAAAATTTCAGCAGCGCACCAGGCCGTTCGGGGAACACAAAGCGCAGCAAACGCTCATCTTTTGACAGTGAAGAGTGCCCTCCCACCATGTGCCGGATGTGTTCCTTGGCCAGCTCGTCGTGGGTCAGGTCCAGCGCGCCAAAGCCGTGCCGACTGAGGTGCGCGGCGATCTTGCCGGACTCGCCTTTGGCGGCCGTGGTCAGGCCAACAAACACATGGGCCTTGTTGGCATCGCTGATGCGGTAGTTGAATTCGGTCACGTTTCTGGCTGTTTTGGGGCCGCCAAAGCTGGGCAAGCTGCCAATCAGCTCGCAAAAACGCCTGAAGCTGCCGCGTTCTTCGGGAATGGTCACGGCAAACAGCGCTTCGCGCTCCTCGCCCACTTCGGCGCGCTCGGCGACAAAGCGCAGCCGGTCAAAGTTCATGTTGGCACCGCACAAAATGGCGGCGTAGGTTTGGCCCCTGGTCTTGTGGGTGGCCACGTATTGCTTGACCGCTGCCACCGCCAGGGCCCCGGCGGGTTCCACAATGCTGCGGGTATCAACAAACACGTCCTTGATGGCGGCGCACACCGCATCGGTATCGACCAGCATGTAGTCATCCACCAGATTGCTGGCCACACGGAATGTCTCTTCGCCCACCAGCTTCACCGCCGTGCCGTCCGAGAACAGGCCCACGTCGGACAGGATGACGCGTTGCTTGGCGGCTACCGATTGCGTCATGGCATCCGAGTCATTCATCTGCACACCAATCACCTTGATGTCGGGGCGCAGCGCCTTGATGTAGTTCGCCACGCCAGAGATCAGCCCGCCGCCGCCAATGGCGACAAACACGGCGTCCAGTCGGCCCTGGTGCTGGCGCAGCAGTTCCATGGCAATGGTGCCCTGGCCGGCAATCACGTCGGGGTCGTCAAACGGATGGACAAAGGTCAGGCCCTCTTTTTTCTCCAGTTCCACCGCATGGCCATGGGCGTCCGAGTAGCTGTCGCCAAACAGCACCACCTCGCCGCCAAAGCCGCGCACGGCATCAATTTTGACCATCGGCGTGGTGGTGGGCATGACGATCACCGCGCGACAGCCGAGGCGTTGCGCGCTCAAAGCGACGCCCTGCGCGTGGTTGCCCGCCGAGGCGCAAATCACACCCTTCTTGAGTTGCGCCGGGCTCAGGTGCGCCATCTTGTTGTAGGCACCGCGCAGCTTGAAACTGTGCACCGGTTGCTGGTCTTCGCGCTTGAGCAGCACGGTGTTGTTCAGGCGCGCGCTCAGGGACGGCGCGATTTCGAGGACTGACTCGACAGCCACGTCGTAAACACGGGCGGTCAGGATCTTTTTGAGGTAGTCAGCGGGGGTCAATGGAGAAGTTTTCATAGAGTCCTGATGATAAACGCCCCGCCCGAGCCATAAATGGCCACAAAAAGCGACAATCACGGCTCTTGAAACCAGCAGCAGAAGGAAACCTGAACATGGAATGCACAGTGAGTTGGACCGGCGCACTTGGTACGCGCTCTGGCATGGGCTTTGTGGCCGAAACCGGCAGCGGCCACACGCTGATGATGGACGGCGCGCCCGATGCCGCCAAGCCCGAAAACGGTGGCCTGAACCTGGCCCCGCGCCCGCTGGAAACCTTGCTGGCCGGCACCGGCGGCTGCACCGCTTATGACGTGGTGCTGATCCTCAAGCGCGGCCGCCACGACGTGCGCGGCTGCAGCGTCAAGCTCGATGCCGAGCGCGCTAACACCGACCCCAAAGTGTTCACCCGTATCAACATGCACTTCACCGTGACCGGCAAGGGCATCCCAGCCGCCGCGGTCGAGCGCGCCATTGCCATGAGTCACGACAAATACTGCTCGGCCAGCGTCATGCTGGGTAAAACCGCCGCCATCACGACCAGCTTTGAGGTGTTGGAGGCCTGAAAAACAGACCTTGAACCCTGTGGGGCAGACTTCAGTCTGCCAGGTCGACTGAAGTCGACCCCACAAACAAGACACCGGTGGTCAGACCCGGTGCGCCACGGTGGTCATGACCTTGGCCGCGGCGGCCATCAGGCCTTTGACAGGCGGCGGCAAATCAATCGCACCGAGCTCTTGGGCATCGAGCGCATGGCGCGCTTCGTCGTCCTTCATTTGCGCCACGATGGCGCGTGAGGCATGGTCCCCTGCGGGCAAACGGCTCAGGTGGCTGTCCAGATGCGCTTCCACCTGGTTTTCGGTTTCCACGACAAAACCCAGGCTCACCCTGTCACCCAGCTTGCCCGCCAGCAGGCCAATGCCAAAGGCGCCGGCGTACCACAGCGGGTTGAGCAGCGAGGGCCGGTCGCCCAGCTCTTTGAGGCGCTGTTCGGTCCACGCCAGATGGTTGGTTTCTTCGGCACTGGCTTTCTGGAAGTGGGCGCGCAGCGCTTCGTTGTTGGTCGCAAACGCCTGCGCCGTGTACAGCGCCTGGGCACAAACCTCGCCCACATGGTTGACGCGCATCAGCGCACCCGCTGCTTTTTTGTCAAGTTCCGAGAGTTCGGTGGCATCGCCTGGCACGGTCGGGCAGGCCTGCGTGCCGCGGTGCTGGGCAAACACCGTGCGCAAGGCATCATCCAAGGTGGTTAAAAATCGGTCCATCATGCTGAATCCAGTTCTGAAAAGTGGGGGGTTCCCGGCGACTTGAACGGCACGGCCTGTTCGCGCAAACACATTGTAGTTTTGTACGTTATATTGCCATGCATGAACTCAAACCGCCAAGCGTCCACGCATTCGGTGTCTGAACTTCAGTGCTTGCTGACGCGCCACCGCTGCGACCCGCATGCCTTGGTGCAAATCCTGCGCGAACTGCAGGCCAGCAATGGCTGGCTACCGCGCCCGGCCTTGAGCCAGATTGCCAACGCACTGGGTCTGCCGCTGGCCCACGTCGAAGGCGTGGCGGGTTTTTACCGCTTTTTCCATACCCAGCCCGTCGGCGCCTACCGCGTGCTGTTCAGCGACAACATCACCGACCGCATGCTCGGCAGCGACGCCTTGTTGCGGCAATTGTGCGGATTACTGAAAGTGGCCCCCGACCAGACGCGCGCCGATGGCCTGGTGAGCATCGCCACCACCTCGTGCACCGGGCTGTGCGACCAGGGTCCGGCCGCCCTCATCAACCACCATCAGGTGCTGACCCGGCTCACCCCGGAGCGCATCGGCCACATGGCTGAGCTGATTGAACAACAGGTGCCACCCAGCCAATGGCCGTCTGAATGGTCGCGTGTGGACGACCAGATTCGCCTGGCTGACATCAAACTGGGTGTGCAACCCGCGCCAGGCGCAGGCATTGCTGCCGCACTGGCGCGT
>PHCO01000180.1 GCA_002842265.1 Betaproteobacteria bacterium HGW-Betaproteobacteria-18
CTTGTCGCAGCGGCTGGGGCTGGTCGATGCTTTCTTTGTCAACCGCCTGAAGACCCTGATTCAACAGGCCGGTCTGCCCGTCAAGGCACCGCTGTTGTCAGAGGCTGACAACGCGGGGCGGTATCTGGAACTGATGCGGCTGGACAAAAAGAGTGAGGCCGGTGAGATCAAGTTTGTCGTGATCGAGCAGCCGGGCCGGGCCGCCGTGCGCGCTGCCCCCGATGCCGTGGTGCGCCAGGTGATCGACGCCTGTTGTGCTGGATAACGGTCAAGAAATGACCCTGGCTCCTTACGCCTGCGACCCGGCTAAAACGCGCGGGCGGCGCTACCCGCAAGCACCGGCACCCACCCGCACCGACTACCAGCGTGACCGCGACCGCATTGTGCACAGCACGGCGTTTCGGCGCCTGGTCTATAAAACCCAGGTGTTTTTGAACCACGAAGGCGACCTGTTTCGCACCCGGCTGACGCATTCGCTCGAAGTGGCGCAACTCGGGCGCTCGGTGGCGCGCTCACTCGGGCTCAACGAAGACCTGGTCGAAGCCATTGCGCTGGCGCACGACCTGGGCCACACGCCGTTTGGCCACGCCGGCCAGGACACGCTCAACGCCTGCATGGCCGACTTTGGGGGGTTTGAGCACAACCTGCAAAGCCTGCGCGTGGTGGACCATCTGGAAGAGCGCTACCCCGAGTTTGATGGTTTGAATTTGACGTTTGAAACGCGCGAGGGCATCCTCAAGCATTGCTCGCGTCACCATGCCGAACAGCTTGAACGCGCCGAGCCGGGTGGGATAGGGCAACGTTTTCTGGCGCGCACCCAGCCCAGCCTGGAGGCCCAGTTGTGCAACCTGGCCGACGAGATTTCCTACAACGCGCATGACATTGACGACGGTGTGCGCTCGGGCCTGATCACGCTGGCGCAGTTGCAGGAGGTGGCGCTGTTTGATGATTTCAGGCGGCAAACGCTGGCTGATTTTCCGCAGTTGCAGGACAAGGCGCAGGGCCGGCGGCTGCTCTACGAGTCGATTCGCCGCATGTTGAGCGCGCAGGTCTATGACGTGATCAGTGCCACCCAAGCGGCATTGCAAACGGCTGCGCCGGCTGATGCCGACGCGGTTCGCCAGCTGCCGTCCCTGATCCAGTTCAGCGCGCCCATGCGCGACAAGTCGCAAGCGCTGAAAAGCTTTTTGCTGCAAAAGCTGTACCGCCACCCGCAAGTGCTGCAAACCATCGGCCAGGCGCAGCAGGTAGTGCGAGATTTGTTTGATCGCTATCTGGCGCAGCCGGGCAACATGCCCGAGAGCCACCGCCGCCGGGTAGAAACGGCACGCAAAACCGAACTGTTGCCCGAACGCGCCTTGCCGCGCATTGTGGCCGACTACATTGCCGGCATGACCGACCGCTTCGCGCTGCGCGAACATGAACGCCTGACCGGCTTGCGGTTGTTGTCCTGATCGCGCCAAACACAGCCTACTCAGATGGAAAGAACCTCATGACGCCCGACGACACCGTGATTGCCGACACCCGGGCCTGGCTGGAGCGCGCCGTGATCGGTCTGAACCTGTGCCCGTTTGCCAAAAGCGTGCACGTCAAGGGGCAGGTGCATTACGCGGTGAGCCGGGCCACCACCCCGCAAGACTTGCTGCAAGACCTGATCACCGAGCTCAAAAACCTTGCCACTATCGACGCCAAGGTGCGCGACACCACGCTGTTGATCGCGCCTGAGTGTCTGCAGGACTTTATGGACTTCAACGACTTTCTGGCTGAGGCGGACCAGGCGCTGGAAGACCTGGAGCTCGACGGTGTGCTGCAAATTGCCTCGCTGCATCCGCACTACCAGTTTGCCGGCACGCGCGATGACGACATCACCAACTTTACCAACCGCTCGCCCTACCCCACGCTGCACCTGCTGCGCGAAGACAGCATCGACCGGGCTGTGGCGGCTTTTCCCAACCCCGAGTCGATTTTTGAAGTCAACATGCAAACCATGGAACGCCTGGGCCTGGACGGCTGGGCTGCGCTCAAGGTGGATCGCACTGCACCCATTGAGCCGCCCGTGCCACCCGTGGCATCATCACCCCATGACACACCCAAAAGCTGAGAGCGCCCCGCGTGGCAAGCCGGTGGCCAAGGCGGCGCCGACCCTGGCCGACGACGTTCGCCCTGGCCAGTCCATCGAGTTGCTCAAGGAACTGCACATCCTGACCCGCGACGGCAAGCTCAACCAGGACTCGCGGCGCAAGCTCAAGCAGGTGTATCACCTGTACCAGTTCATCGAAAAGCTGCTGCTGGAGCTGGCCGAGCAGCCATCAGGCATCACCCTGGCCGACCACGGCGCCGGCAAGTCGTACCTGGGCTTCATCCTGTACGACCTGTTTTTCAAGCAGCAGGCGCAGGGGCACATTTATGGCATCGAAACGCGGCCCGAATTGGTGCAAAAGTCCCGCGAGCTGGCTGACAGGCTGGGGTTTGAACGCATGTCGTTCCTGAACCTGACGGTGGCCGAGTCGGCGCAGTCAGATCAGTTGCCCGCGCGCATCGACATGGTCACGGCCCTGCACGCCTGCGACACCGCCACCGACGACGCGATTGCCTTCGGCCTGCAAAAGCAGGCGCGCTTCATGGTGCTGGTGCCCTGCTGCCAGGCCGAAGTGGCGCGCGTGCTGAGCCAGCACAAGGCGCTGTCGCTCTCGCGCACGCCGCTGTCCGAGCTATGGCGCCACCCCCTGCACACGCGTGAAATGGGCAGCCAGATCACCAACGTGTTGCGCTGCCTGTACCTGGAGGCCTGCGGCTACCAGGTCACGGTGACCGAGTTGGTGGGCTGGGAGCACAGCATGAAAAACGAGCTCATCATCGCCCGCCGCACGGGCCAGAAAAAGCGGGCTGCCGCCGAGCGCCTGCGCGCGCTTCTCGACGAGTTCGGCTTGTCGTCCCTGCTTGACACCCGCTTCAAACAATTGGGGTCAGACTCCAATTAATTTCAAGCCATGGCACGTCTTCCTCGTCTTACTTTACCGGGCTACCCGCACCATGTGATTCAGCGCGGCAACAACCGGCAGGCCATTTTTGCCACGCTGGCCGACTACCGCATGCTGCTCGATCTGCTGGAGGAAACCGCCAAAAAGTTCGACGTGGCGGTGCACGCCTATGTGCTGATGAGCAACCACTTCCATCTGCTGGCCACGCCGCAAACGGCAGACGGCTTGCCCAAAATGATGCAGGCGGTCGGAAGAAGTTATGTTCGCTATTTCAATGACACGCAAAAGCGCACCGGCACCTTGTGGGAAGGGCGCTACAAATCGACCCTGATCCAGACCGACCGGTATTTGCTGGCCTGCATGGCTTATATCGACTTGAACCCGGTGCGTGCCGGGCTGGTGGCGCAACCGCAGGACTACCCGTGGTCAAGCCATTTGCACTACCGTGGTGTGCGCCCGGACCGGCTGATCACGCCGCATGCCCTCTATTGGGAGTTGGGCAACACACCTTTTGCGCGGGAAGCAGCGTATGCCGAATTGGTGCAAAACGGGATTACCCCGGTGCAGCAAGCCGCCATCACGCAGGCGACCTTGAGCGGCTGGGCCCTGGGCGAAGCCGATTTTGTGACTGATTTGCAAAAAAGAACCGACCGGCGTGTCGCCAAAGCCGGTGCTGGCCGGCCGTTTTCAGTCAATAAATCAACTCAAAGATAGCTTTCAGGCATTAGCCTTGAAGGCCTTGTTGCTATTCATTTTAATATGTCCCCAATTAAAATAATAAATGAAATTTTTAAAATTAATTGGAATCTGACCCCAATTATTTTGTTTGGCATAAATGCTGCAATGCGGTAAAGTTCACGCATTCGATTTTTACAGGAGCGCGCGCATGACGACGGCAGCCGAGATCAAGCATCTCCAGGACAAGGGTTTGTATTCAGCAGCGCAAGAGCACGATGCTTGCGGGGTGGGTTTTGTGGCGCATATCAAGGGCGTCAAGTCACATGACATCGTCAAGAATGCGCTCAAGATTCTTGAAAACCTGGACCACCGCGGCGCGGTCGGCGCTGACAAGCTGATGGGCGACGGCGCCGGCATTTTGATCCAGTTGCCCGATGCGCTGTACCGTGAAGAGATGGCGGCCCAAGGTGTGACCCTGCCGCCGCCTGGCGAGTATGGCGTGGGCATGATCTTTTTGCCCAAGGAACACGCCTCCCGCCTGGCTTGCGAGCAGGAGCTGGAGCGCGCCGTCAAGATTGAGGGCCAGGTGTTGCTGGGTTGGCGCGACGTGCCGGTCAACCGCGACATGCCGATGTCGCCCACGGTGCGCGCCAAAGAACCCATCCTGCGCCAGCTCTTCATTGGCCGTGGCAACGATGTGATCGTGCAGGACGCTCTGGAGCGCAAGCTGTATGTGATCCGCAAGACCGCCAGCGCGCATATCCAGGCATTGAAACTCAAGCACAGCAAAGAGTATTACGTGCCCAGCATGTCGAGCCGCACCGTGATCTACAAAGGCCTGCTATTGGCCCATCAGGTCGATACCTACTACCTGGATTTGCAGGATCCGCGCTGCATCTCGGCGCTGGGCCTGGTGCACCAACGCTTTTCCACCAACACCTTCCCCGAGTGGCCGCTGGCGCACCCGTACCGCTATGTGGCGCACAACGGTGAAATCAACACTGTCAAGGGAAACTACAACTGGATGAAGGCGCGCGAAGGCGTGATGAGCTCACCGGTGCTGGGCGCTGACCTGCAAAAGCTCTATCCGATCAGCTTCCCGGACCAGTCCGATACCGCCACCTTTGACAACTGCCTCGAATTGCTGACCATGGCCGGTTACTCGCTGGCACAGGCCATGATGATGATGATTCCCGAGCCGTGGGAGCAAAACACCGGCATGAGCGAACGGCGCCGCGCGTTTTATGAATACCACGCGCCCATGATGGAGCCGTGGGACGGCCCGGCCAGCATCGTGTTCACCGATGGTCGCCAGATCGGCGCCACGCTCGACCGCAACGGCCTGCGCCCGTCGCGCTACTGCATCACCGACGATGACCTGGTGGTGATGGCGTCCGAGTCCGGCGTGCTGCCGTTCCCCGAGAACAAAATTGTGCGCAAGTGGCGCCTGCAGCCCGGCAAAATGTTCCTGATCGACCTGGAACAGGGCCGCATGATCGACGACGAAGAACTCAAGAGCGGCCTGGCCAACAGCAAGCCCTACAAGCAGTGGATCGAGAACCTGCGCATCCGCCTGGATGACGTGCAAGGTGGTGGCGAGCCCGCCAGCGCTTCCGAGTCGGAAGGCACCCTGCTCGACCGCCAGCAAGCCTTCGGCTTCACGCAGGAAGACATCAAGTTTTTGATCGCCCCAATGGCTGCCAACGGCGAGGAAGCCCTCGGTTCGATGGGCAACGACAGCCCGCTGGCCGTGCTGTCAGACAAGAACAAGCCGCTGTACAACTACTTCAAACAGTTGTTTGCCCAGGTCACCAATCCGCCGATTGACCCGATCCGCGAAGCCATTGTGATGAGTCTGGTGTCGTTTGTCGGCCCCAAGCCCAACCTGCTCGATATCAACCAGGTCAACCCGCCGATGCGGCTGGAAGTGAGTCAGCCGGTGCTCAGCTTTGCCGACATGGCCAAACTGCGTGACATCGAGAAATACACCCGCGGCAAATTTCACAGCTACACGCTGGACATCACTTACCCGCTGGTCTGGGGCCACGAAGGCGTTGAAGCCCAGTTGGCTTCACTGTGCGCCGAGGCGGTCGATGCCATCAAGGACGGCAACAACATCCTGATCATCAGCGACCGGGGCATCAGCGCCACCCAGGTGGCCATTCCGGCCTTGCTGGCGCTCTCGGCCATCCACCAGCATCTGGTGCGCGAAGGCTTGCGCACCACCGCGGGTCTGGTGGTGGAAACCGGCACGGCGCGAGAAGTGCATCACTTCGCCGTGCTGGCCGGCTACGGCGCCGAAGCCGTGCACCCGTACCTGGCGATGGAAACGCTGGCCAGCATCTGCCAAGACTTGCCGGGTGACCTGAGCGCCGACAAAGCCATCTACAACTACGTCAAGGCGGTCGGCAAAGGCCTGTCCAAGATCATGTCCAAAATGGGGGTGAGCACCTACATGAGCTATTGCGGCGCGCAGTTGTTCGAGGCCATCGGCCTGTCCGGCGCCACCATCAAGCAGTACTTCACCGGCACGCCGAGCCGGGTCGAGGGCATCGGCGTGTTCGAGATTGCCGAGGAAGCCATCCGCATGCACAAGGCCGCTTACGGC
>PHCO01000181.1 GCA_002842265.1 Betaproteobacteria bacterium HGW-Betaproteobacteria-18
CGTTTGGGCTTGTTGTGGGGTCGACTTCAGTCGACCATGGCGGACTGAAGTCCGCCCCACAGGGTTCAAGGTCCGTGTGCGGTATCGGGCCGATTCGGGCGGCTCGCAATGACAGCCAGGAATTGTTGATTCATGAAGGTTGAGGCACGTCAATTGATGTCCTTTGTACGACGGCGTTGTCAGTCGCACGCCAGCCTGTGGCTGGGCCTGCTGCCCGCTGCCGCTTTGCTGCTGTTGCTGATCGCGCCGCTGGGCCGTCTGGCCTGGACCGGCTTTGCCGGCGAGGCCAGTTGGCCCGGTGCTGCCAGCAGCAGCTGGTCGCTCTGGACGCCGTGGCAGGACGACTACCTGCGCTGGCGTGTGCTGTGGTCGCTGGCGCAGGCGGGCATCACCTGTGTGCTGGCCTTCGCCTTGGGCCTGCCGCTGGCCTGGGTGCTGGCGCGTTTTGAATTTGCCGGGCACGCGCTGGTGCTGCGCCTGCTGATGCTGCCTTTTGTCGTGCCGACGCTGGTCGCGGCTTTGGGCGTGCTGGCGCTGTGGGGGCCGCGCGGGCTGCTCAGCGGCTGGCTCGGCATCAACCTGCAAGACACGCCCTGGCTGCTGCTGTATGGCAATTTGTTTTTTAACCTGTGCCTGGTGGTGCGCGCCGGCGTTGATGCGCTGGGCCAGGTCAACGCACGCCAGGTGGCGGCGGCACGGTCACTAGGTGCGACACCATGGCGCGCCTTCTGGCGCATCGAGTGGCCCGCCATTGCGCCGTGGCTGATGTCGAGCTTGTGCCTGGTGTTTTTGTACTGCTTTGCCGGTTTTGGCCTGGCCCTGGTGCTGGGTGGCCAGCGTTTTGCCACGGTCGAAGTCGAGATTTACACCCTGGTCGCGCACGAGCTGCAACTGGGCCAGGCCAGCGTGCTGGCGCTGTGGATGCTGTTGCTCACCGGCGGTGTGGCGCTGCTGTATGCGCTGCTGGAAAAACGCCTGGCCGCGCCCAGCCGTGTCGAGCCGGTGCTGCGCCGGGCACCGCAAGGTGCGGCGCAATGGCTGGCCGTGCTGGCCGCGCTGGGCGTGTTGTTCTTCATTTGCGCCTTGCCGGTGCTGGCGATTGTCTGGCGTGGGCTGGAAGCTGGCTGGGCCACCTGGGCCACGCTGCTGGATGCCGAGGTGCGCGCGGCCTTGTGGAACACGCTGCGTTTTTCTGCCATGGCCCTGACGCTGGCCACGGTGCTGGGTGTGCTGCATGCACTGGCCGCACAACGCTCGGTGGCGTGGCGCGCGGCCGCCTTTTTGCCGTTCGTGGTGTCGCCGGTGACGGTGGCTTTTGGCTTGCTGCTGCTGTACCCGGGCTGGACCGCCAGCTTGCCGTTGTTGCTGGCGGCTTACGCGGTGCTGGCGTACCCCTTTGTCGCCAAATCCATGGCTGCGGGGTTGGACAGCTTGCCGCCGCATGTGCTGCACGCGGCCCGCACGCTCGGGGCCAGCCCGCAGCGCACCTTTTGGCGCGTGACGCTGCCGCTGTTGCGCCCGGCTTTGCGCCGCGGCATGGCCTTTGCCGCCGCCACCGCCCTTGGCGAGTTTGCCGTGACATTGTTTTTGTCGCGCCCCGAGTGGAGCACGCTCACCACCCTGATCTACCAGCGTCTGGGCCATCCGGGGGCCGCCAGCCTGGACCAGGCCTTTGTGCTGGCGAGTCTGTTGATGTTGCTGGCGCTGCTGGCATTTTTGCTGATTGAGTGGCCGGTGGCGCAGCAGGATGCGCCCAATCCATCCCTGGCAAGCGCCGTCGGTGTGGGGGGGCTGCGCCATGCTTGAGTTGCGCCATATCAGCCAGAACTATGGTGAGCGCGCCTTGCTGCAAGACATCAACCTGTCTGTGGCGGCTGGCGAAATTGTCGCTTTGCTGGGACCGTCCGGCAGTGGCAAAAGCACCTTGCTGGCCATCGTGGCGGGCTTGCAGCAGCCCTTGAGCGGCAGCGTCTGGTTTGACGGCCAGGACATCACCCACACGCCGCCCGAGCAGCGCCGGTTTGCACTCATGTTCCAGGACTTTGCCTTGTTCCCGCATTTGAACGTGGTGGACAACGTGGCCTTTGGCCTGGTCGAGCAGCGCCTTGCCAAGTCAGCAGCCCGCGCCCAGGCACTGGAGCTGTTGGCACTCATAGGCCTGGCCGACCACGCCCGGCACAAGGTCTGGCATTTGTCGGGCGGCGAGCAGCAGCGCGTGGCGCTGGCCCGCGCGCTCATCACCCAGCCGCGTGCGCTGTTGCTCGACGAGCCGTTTTCTGCGCTGGATGCCGACCTGCGCGCCAGCCTGCGTGATGAATTTCGTGTCCGTATCCAGGCTGCGGGCATGCCCACCTTGCTGGTGACGCACGACGAACAGGAAGCACGGACCATGGCCGCGCGCGCGGTGCGCCTGAGTGACGGCCGGCTTGAGGCCTTGTGGTGAGCCGTCCCGGCAGGCGTGTCAATTTAGGCGTCTGAGTTCAATCCGAACCCGCAGTGCGCACGGGTCAAGGGTTACGGCATAAACTGTCAGGCACCATGAACCAGACCCTTAACCCAAAGCCAAGCCCAAGCCCGTTGGAGGCTGCGCTTGCGCTGCAGCGCAAAGCCTATTTGGCCCACCCTGTGCCTACGCTGGCCGAGCGCAAGGCTGATCTGCGCACCTTGCAGCGCTTCGTGCGCGAGCACAAGGGGGCGCTGTGCGATGCCATCAGTGCCGACTACGGCCACCGTTCGCGCCACGAGACCCTGCTGGCCGAGGTGTTTCCGGTGGTGGACGGCATTGACCATGTCATCAAGCAACTGCGCGGCTGGATGAGGCCGCAGCGCCGCATGGTGGACTGGCGCAATTTTCTGGGCGCCAGCAACCGCGTCATCCCGCAGCCGCTGGGGGTGGTGGGCGTGATCGTGCCGTGGAACTTTCCGCTCAACCTGAGCCTGGTGCCGCTGACCTACATCTTTGCCGCGGGCAACCGCGCCATGGTCAAGATGAGCGAAAACTCGCGCCACCTGGCGGCCTACCTGATTCGGCACATGCCCGCCTACTTTCCGCCAGAAAAGCTGCAATTGTTTGACGAAACCGGCGGCGTGGGCATGGCCTTCTCGCAACTCAAGTTCGACCATCTGCTGTTCACCGGCTCCGGCCAGACGGGCAGGGCGGTGATGGCGGCAGCCGCGCAGAACCTGTGCCCGGTCACGCTGGAGTTGGGCGGCAAGGCCCCGGCCATCGTCTGCGACGACTTCCCGCTGCAGACCGCCGTCGAGCGCATCATGTTCGTCAAGTTGCTCAATGCGGGCCAGATCTGCACCACGGTGGACCATGCCTGGCTGCCGGCGGGCAGAATCGATGAATTTGTGCGCCTGGCGCGCACCATTGCCCGGCAACGCTACCCGCGGCTCGATTCGCCTGACTACACCGCCATCATTGACCAGCGCTCCTTTGAGCGGCTGCTGCACGCACTGCAAGACGCCAAAGACCGGGGCGCCAAAGTGCTGGCGCTGCTCGACGGCCCCGCATTCGATGTGGCCACCCGCAAAATTGCGCCGCACATCGTGCTGGACGCGCCCTTGGATTGCCTGCTGATGCAGCGCGAAATCTTCGGCCCGATCCTGCCGCTGTGCAGCTATACCGCGCTGGACCAGGTCATCAACCAGATCAACGACGGGCCGCAACCGCTGGCGCTCTATCCGTTCAGCTTTGATGCGGTGAAGGTGCAAAGCATCATCGACCGCGTCATGTCGGGTGGGGTCACGGTGAACGATGCGCTGTTTCATGTGGGCCAGCACGACCTGCCCTTTGGCGGCGTGGGCGATTCGGGCATGGGCCACTACCACGGCCACGAAGGTTTTGCGACCTTTTCCAAAATGCGACCGGTGTTTTACCAAACGCGCTTCAGCACGCTCAAATTCCTGTGGCCGCCCTATGGCAAGCTGGTCGATCGGGTGCTGGCGTTTTTGATCAGGTAGCCCCGCCCCGTTAACGTAGCCCGGATACAGCGAAGCGCAATCCGGGATCTTGGGCCACGTCATCCCCGGATTGCATCCGGGCTACAGCCGCACCACCCGGCCCGGGTTCATCAGGTTCTGCGGGTCGAGCGCCTGCTTGATGGCGCGCATGGTGTGCAGGGCCACCGGCGATTTGTAATGGGTCAAATGGTCCACCTTGAGGCTGCCCACGCCATGTTCGGCCGAAATGGAACCGCCATGCGCCAGCACCGCGTCGAACACGATCTGGTTCACGCGCGCTTCCTGCTTCTGCAAAAAGACAGCAGCATTCTGCCCCTCGGGGGCCTGCACGTTGTAGTGCAGGTTGCCGTCGCCCAGGTGGCCAAAATTCACCAGGCGCACGCCGGCAATGGCTTGTGCCAATTGTTCATCCGTGCTGGCAACAAAGGCCATCATGGCAGATACCGGCACCGAAATATCGTGCTTGATGTTGAGCCCTTCCTGTGCTTGCGCCAGCGGAATGCTCTCGCGGATCTGCCACAGGGTTTGCGCTTGCGTCAGGTTCTCGGCCACCACGGCGTCGGTCACACAGCCATCTTCCAGTGCGGCTTCCAGCAAGCCTTCAAACTGGCTTCTGGCATGGGCTTCTGACTCTGCATCGGCGTTCTCCAGCAGCACGCAAAAGGCGCTTTGCTGGAAGAGCGGTACGCGCAAGTTATCGAAGTGCTTGGCCACCAGGCTCAGGGCAAACTGGCCCATCATCTCGAAGCCGGTCAGGCTGGCGCCCAGGTGCTGGTGCGCCAGGCCCAGCAGTTGCACAGCGGCCTCAACTGAAGGCACGGCGGCCCAGGCGGTGAGCTGCGCCTTGGGTAATGGGTAGAGCTTGAGCGTGGCCGCAGTGATGATGCCCAGCGTGCCCTCGGCGCCGATGTAGAGGTTTTTCAGGTCATAACCCGTGTTGTCCTTGCGCAAGCCGCTCAGGCCCTGCCAAATCTCCCCTTGTGGCGTCACCACCTCCAGCCCCAGGCACAGGTCGCGCGCGTTGCCGAAGCGCAGCACCTGCGTGCCGCCGGCATTGGTGCCCAAATTGCCACCAATGGTGCACGAGCCTTCAGCCGCCAGGCTCAGTGGAAACCAGAAACCCGCGGCCTCGGCCCGCTCCTGCACCGTTTGCAAAATGCAGCCGGCTTCCACCGTCATGGTCAGGTTGGCGCCGTCGATGTGGCGCACCGCGTTCATGCGCTGCAGGTTCAGCACGATTTGTCGGCCAGATTCATCAGGCGTGGAACCCACCACCAGCCCGGTGTTGCCGCCTTGCGGCACGATGCTCAGGCCGCTGCTCGGTTGCCGGGTCAAATAGCCAGCGCAGACTTTCACCACTTGCGCCACCTCGTTGGTGGAGGCCGGGCGCACCACGGCCAGCGCCTTGCCGTGCGTGCGTTTGCGCCAGTCCTGCGTCCAGGCGCTCAGGTCACCTTCGGTCAATACATGGGCGGCACCGACAATGGCTTGCAGATCAGAGAGCAGGGTTTGCATGGCTGGACGAGGGAGTTGCAGTGGCATCAAGAGGTGTCTTGCTTGCATTGGCGGCATTTTTGAGCCGCAGCCGCACATGCAGCGCGCAGGCGGTAAACAGCGTCAGGCACAGGAAGACTTCCACCATGGCCAAAAAATTGCCTGGAGGTTTGTCGCTGTAGGCGCGCACCGCGCCTTCGGTAAAGTACAGCCACACCAGCAAGCTGACCCAGCGGTAGGTGTACATGCGGTTTTTGAGCAGGCCCGCCAGCGGCAGGCACAGCGGCAAGACCTTGAGCGCCAGCCACGAGCCACCGGGACGAATCGGCGCCAGCAGCAGCTCCCAGGCCAGCCCCAGCGCAATCAGCCCCAGCAGGCTGCCAACCGCAAGAATTCGGGTGAAGGCGACACTGCGGGAGGCCGGAATAGGGGAATTGGAAAGGATTGGGTTCATGACAGTGGCATCATAGCGGCCATGAGTTCACAACCCACTGCAAACATTGACTGGCGCCAAAGCCTGGATGCCTTTTTTAAAGACCTGTCCAATTTTCCATGGAAAAACACCGCGCATACGCTGCGCGAGCGCTTTCGTGAGGACCGTTTGGGGCTCACGGCCAGCAGCCTGACCTTTACCACCACCATTGCGCTGGTGCCGTTTGTCACGGTGGTACTGGCGGTGTTTACCGCGTTTCCGATGTTTGCCAAATTTCAAGTGGTGCTGCAGCAGTGGCTGATTCAGAGCCTGATTCCGGACAACATCGCGCGCCAGGTGCTGGGCTATTTGACGCAATTTGCCGGCAAGGCCAG
>PHCO01000182.1:0-6066 GCA_002842265.1 Betaproteobacteria bacterium HGW-Betaproteobacteria-18
AATTGTCCTGGCGGCCTGCTTCGATCAGCAGGACGCGCTTGGACGCATCACGCGTCAGGCGGTTGGCCAGCAGGCAGCCGGCCGTGCCGGCACCAATGATGATGTAGTCAAAGTGGGTGCTCATGGCGAAACTCTTTCTTTTGTCGTGGTCATGGCGCTGCTTGGGCGTTGTCTCTGCAAACATTTTGCCCTATGGCTCGGACAAAGTCGAAAAAACCAGCCGCCATCCTGTTGCCGTTACCATTCGAGACACATCCATTTGCACCATGCCCGAAGCCGCACCCACACTCACCCTGCAAAAGGCCCCCGGCGGCGGTCATTGCGCCGTGCTGGGCGGCAGCTGGAGCGCGGCACGCCTGGCTGAGCCAGTCAACTGGAGCCGCATCAGCCAGGCGCTGGCTGAAATAAAAGCGGCTGTCATTGCAAGCCCTTCGACCCTTCGCCAAGTTCAGGACAGGCTAAGCTCAGGACAGGCTGAAGCGCGGCCATCCATGGCCCCGGTAGATATGGATTGCCGCGTCACTGACGTTCCTCGCAATGACGGTTCTGATAACGCTGTTCTGTCACAGCACCTCATCTGGGACTTGCGCAACATCACCAGACTGGACCACACCGGCGCGCAATTGCTCTGGAACACATGGGGCCACCAATGGCCAACCCAACTGCTATGGCATCGTGGCCAGCGTGCCATGCTGGAGCGGGTGGCGCACTTCACGGCGCCTGCCATCAAACCGGCACGCCGCTCGGTATGGCAAGCTTTCCTGCACCTGGGCAAGCTCCTTTGGATGCTGTGGGATCACGCCGTGGGCTTGTTGGCGTTGCTGGGCCAGTTGTTGCTGGATGGCCTGACGCTGCTGCGTGCTCCCAAACGTGGCCCGTGGCGCGATGTCTCGGGTCACCTGTTTCACATTGGGGCCAAGGCGCTGCCTGTGACGGCCTTGGTGGGTTTTACCATCGGCGTGGTGTTGGCTTACCTGATGTCACGCCAATTGCGCCAGTTTGGTGCTGACACCTTCATCGTCAATATTCTGGGCATTGCCATCATCCGTGAGCTCGGGCCGATGCTGGCGGCGATCTTGATTGCCGGGCGCTCGGGCTCGGCCATCACGGCGCAAATTGGCGTGATGCGCGTGACCGAAGAACTCGATGCCATGCGTGTCATGGGCATTGCCCAGGGTTACCGGCTGGTGCTGCCGCGCGCGATTGCCATGGCCATCGCCATGCCGCTGATCAGCGTCTGGACCACGCTGGCCGCGCTGCTGGGTGGCATGCTGGCCGCCGACGTGGTATTGGGTGTGACACCAGCGTATTTTTTTGCCACGCTGCCACGCGCTGTTGAGATCAGCAACCTGTGGCTGGGCCTGGGCAAGTCGGTGGTGTTCGGACTGCTGATTGCGTTGATCGGTTGTCACTACGGCCTGCGCGTCAAACCCAACACCGAGAGTCTGGGGCAGGGCACCACTGCCTCGGTGGTCACGGCCATCACGGTGGTGCTGCTGGTGGATGCGGTGTTTGCCGTGATTTTCAAGAATGTCGGGCTATGAGCACACCGGTGGTCGAGATTGACAAGCTGTGGTCGGTGTTTCACGAGGCCGGGCGCGATGCCGTGGTTCATCAGAACCTGAGTTTGCGCATTGAAACGGGCGAATTGCTGTCGATTGTGGGTGGCTCCGGCAGTGGCAAAACCGTGCTGCTGCGCCAGATGCTGGGGCTGGAAGTGCCCGCACGCGGGAGCGTCAAGGTGCTGGGAGAAGATGCCGCCAGCATGGGGCGCGAGGGCGCCGCCAGCCGGGTCGGCATGCTGTTTCAGCACGGCGCCCTGTTTTCGGCCTTTAGCGTGCTCGACAACATCGCCTTTGCCCTGCGCGAGCTCAAAACATTGCCCCGTGACTTGATCACGGATGTGGCCATGGTCAAGCTGCGCATGGTGGGGTTGGAGCCCTCTGCAGCGCATAAGATGCCTGCTGATTTGTCGGGCGGCATGGTCAAACGGGCGGCACTGGCGCGCGCCCTGATCATGGACCCACCGCTGTTGCTGCTCGATGAACCAACGGCTGGCCTGGACCCCGGCAGCGCCGACGAGTTTTGTGCGCTGTTGCAGTCGCTGCACCAGGAACTGGGTCTGACCGTGGTGATGGTCACGCACGACCTCGACACGCTGCTGGAACTATCCACTCGCATCGCCGTGGTGGCGGATCGCCACATCGTGGCCGATGGCAGCGCCGCCGAGGTGATGGCGCAGCCGCACCCATTCATCAAGGAGTTTTTTCTGGGTGAGCGCGGCCGCCGCGCCAGCGCTTTGTTGCAAGAGCCGCTTTACGCGCCGTCGAGCCTACTTACCGATACAAAAACTTGAAAAAATCACACCCAACAAATCGTCCGAGGTGAATTCGCCGGTAATTTCACCCAGGGCGTTTTGCGCCAGCCGCAATTCTTCGGCCAGCAGATCGAGGGCCTGCGCCTGGCTTGCCAGGTGAATTTGCGCCTGCTGCAAGTGGCTCTGGGTCAGGTGCAAGGCCTGCACATGGCGCTCACGGGCCATAAAAACGCCTTCCGAGCCCGACTGCCAGCCCGCCACCTGCAACAGCTTTTGACGCAAGACGTCCAACCCGGCACCGGTTTTGGCTGACAGGTGCAAGCCATCCGGCAAGTCCTGCGCTGGCGCGGCATCCAGCTTGTTCCAGACCTCAATCACAGGCACCTGCCTGGGTACTTTATGGGCGATGGCACGGGCTATGGTTTCGTCATCAGCGCGGTAGTCAGGTGCATGGAAGCGCGTCAGGTCGTGCAAAAACAAAACCGCATCGGCTTGTGCAATGGCATCCCAGGCGTGTTCAATGCCAATTTTTTCAATCTCGTCCTCACTCTCACGCAGCCCGGCGGTGTCCACCACATGCACCGGCACGCCTTCAATCTGGATGGTTTGCTGCACCTTGTCGCGGGTGGTGCCAGGCACCGCCGTGACGATGGCCAATTCGGCCCCCGCCAGCGCGTTGAGCAGCGACGACTTGCCGGCGTTGGGTTGGCCGGCAATCACCACCTTGATGCCTTCGCGCAACAGTGAACCCTGTTGCGCACGGGCCTGTACGCTGGCCAAGCCTTGTTCCAATTTTGTGAGTTGGCCCTGCGCGTCTGCCTGGCGCAGGAAGTCGATTTCTTCTTCAGGAAAATCGAGCGTGGCCTCGACCAGCATGCGTAAATGGATCAGCGCATCACGCAGGTTGTGTATTTCCTGCGAAAAAACGCCAGCCAATGAACGGCTGGCGCTGCGCGCGGCAGCTTCGGTGCTGGCATCAATCAGGTCGGCTATGGCTTCGGCCTGGGCCAGATCGATTTTGTCATTGAGAAATGCCCGCTCGCTGAACTCGCCCGGTAAAGCTACGCGCAAATGCGCCAGGCGCGGTGTGCCATTGGGTTTGAGTTCGGCTCCCGCTTGCAGGCAGCGCGCCAGCAGCAATTGCAACACCACCGGCCCGCCATGGGCTTGCAACTCCAGGATGTCTTCACCGGTAAAGGAATGGGGCGCCGCAAAATAGAGGGCCAGGCCATGATCAATGGCTTGGCCGCTATCGTCCAGAAAAGCGGTGTAAGTGGCTTCGCGGGGTTTGAGTGAGCGCCCGCACAGCGCCAGCACCAGGTCCTGCAAACCGCGCCCGCTGACCCGCACCATGCCCACGGCGCCACGACCCGGCGCCGTGGCGATGGCCACGATCGGGTCACTGTGGCGTGGCAAGCTCACGTCAGGCCCGGCAGACTGCGTTTAGAACTTGGGGAGGTGAAACTTCGGCGGCACGCCCATGCGGGTGTTGATGACCCACTGCTGGGCAATCGACAGCACGTTGTTGGTGATCCAGTACAGCACCAGACCGGCCGGGAAAAAGAAGAACATCACGCTGAAAGCCAGCGGCATGAACCACATCATCTTGGCCTGCATCGGGTCAGGCGGTGCCGGATTGAGTGAAGTCTGCAGCACCGTGGTGAGCGTCATGACAATCGGCAGGATGTAAAACGGGTCAGGGCTTGAGAGGTCGTGAATCCAGCCCAGCCAGGGCGCATTGCGCATCTCGACGCTGGCCAACAGCACCCAGTACAGCGCAATGAACACCGGAATCTGGATCATGATCGGGAAGCAGCCACCCATCGGGTTGACCTTTTCCTCGCGGTAGATGCGCATCATTTCCTGTTGCATCTGCTGCGGGTTGTCTTTCAGGCGTTCGCGCATTTCCATGATGCGCGGGTTCACCGCCTTCATCTTGGCCATGCTCGAATAGGCCTTGGCATTGAGCCAGTAAAATGCCGCCTTGAGCAACAGCACCAGGGCCACGATCGACCAACCCCAGTTGTTGATGAAGCCGTGCAGCTTGTCGAGCAACCAGTACAGCGGCTTGGCCAGAATGGTCAGCCAGCCATAGTCCTTGACCAGTTCCAGTCCAGGCGACAGGGCTTCCAGCACTTTTTCTTCCTGCGGGCCGGCATAAAGTGTGGTGGCTACTGTTTTACGCGCGCCCGGGGCAATCGACTCCAGCGGCGCAATCATGCCCACGGAATACAAATTGGTATCAACCTTGCGCATGAACAGGTCGCGCTTGATGCCGTCACCCAGCAACCAGGCACTGGCAAAGTAGTGCTGCACCATGGCCACGTAACCGTTTTCGGCAGATTTTTCTATGTCAACCTTGCCTTTTTCGATGTCGGAAAAGTCCACTTTTTGGTACTTCTTGGCATCCGTATAGATGGCCGGACCGGTAAAAGTGAAGTAGAACGATGATTCACCCGGTGGCTTGTTGCCGTCACGCACCAGTTGCAGATAAAGCTGTGGCGCCACTGCAGCGGTACCCATGTTGACCACTTCGTGTTTGACGGCTACCACATAGCTGCCGCGCGTCAGGGTATAGGTTTTGATGAGCTGGATACCGCCCACTTCGGCCGATTTAAAACGTAGCTCCAGGGTCTGGTTGCCCTGTTTCAGGGTGCGCTCGCCTGGCGCCAGCGTCATCACCGACTTGTGGGTCGGCAGCGCCGGGCCACCAGCACCCGCAATCAGGCCAGATTGGGCCAGGTAAACAAGGTTTTTGCTGTCATCAAAAAGAACAAAGTTGCGGGTTTTGTCCGCCATGTCGGCGTGTTTGAGCATCTCGGCTTTAACCAGAGAGCCACCTTCGGTGTCAAAGCTAAGTTTGAACACATCGGTTTCAACCGCCACCAGTTCACGCGCCGCGGCGGACGTCGCCACCGGTGCTGCCAATGCCGGCACCGCCCCGGCAATTTGTTCGGCGCCAGCCACGCTGCTGCTGGTAGCCGGTACGCTATTTGGCAAGCTGCTGGGTACGCTGGCAGCGCCCGTTGGGCTTTGCGGCTGCACGGCGGCAGGCGTGGGGCCTGGGAAAAAAGTGGCTTTGCGGCCGTTGTACACCTGCCATTGGTCCCATAACATGACCAGGGAAAAACCTAAAATCACCCACAAAATGGTGCGGCGGATATCGTTCATGAGGACTTCTTTTGAATGGAAGAGGGGATCAACCGGGTAAACAAACGCGACGAGTCTTTGGAAGACGCCTCGGGAATCGGATCAAGACCGCCATCACACCAGGGGTGACAGCGCCCAATCCGGCGCAACATGAGGTAACTCCCCTTGGCGGCACCAAAACGTTGCAGGGCCTGCAACGCATAAACGGAGCAGGTTGGCTCGAAGCGGCACGACGAACCCAGCCATGGGCTCAAAAACAAACGATAGGCCTTGACCAGCCCAATCAGCAAGCGGGCCATCATGTGTCAACCCCCGTGCGACCACGGAGAGGCGGGCGCGTTGCGCGCTCCAGCAGTTGATGCAACTCGGTGCTCGCCGCCAGTTTCAAAGCATCAGAGGTGGCACTGATGAAGAGCGTTCGATCAAAACTGCTGCGCAGCCGAACCACGTAGGCAGCGGCTGGCAAATCAGCTTGGTACAACTGGCTCACGGCGTAAATCTGGCGTTTGAGGGTGTTGCGTGTCACGGCACGTTTGGCCCAACGTTTCGGAACCATGGCGCCGAGCCAAACCGCTGGCACGTTGAATAAAGGCTTGGCA
>PHCO01000182.1:6197-12444 GCA_002842265.1 Betaproteobacteria bacterium HGW-Betaproteobacteria-18
GCCACAGAATGCAAAGCAAAGTGCGGGGTACGCGACAGGGTTGAACCCGCCAGCACGGCTTGAAACTGGCGCCGACTTTTGAGTCGTTGCAAGATCAGACAAGCGTTGCAGCAAAGGTTGGCAGACTGCGCCCACCGTCACATCAGACAGCCAGACGCTTGCGGCCTTTGGCGCGGCGCGCATTGATCACGGCACGACCGCCACGGGTTTTCATGCGCACCAAAAAGCCATGCGTACGGGCGCGACGAATTTTGGAGGGTTGGTAAGTGCGTTTCATTTTCGGAAATCCTAAGAAGCTCAGAGGCGACCTGCCCCAGGTTGATTGAATATGCCAACGGCATCAACGTTATTTTCGCCAGAACAGTTCAGGCGAACCGCAGATTATCGCAAACTTTTCACCGACTGGGAAATCGCGGGAAGACCCGTAGTGTGGATAAGCATTTGATAAATTAGAATTCCCATGGCCAGAAATCAAAATTATCCACAGAAACAAATCGCAAAATGACCGAGGGACAACCCCCCACACCGCCTGCCGTACAGGACCAAAGTGGCGCAGATTTTTGGCAAGCCTGCATTGATCAACTGGCGCAAGAACTCCCCGAACAGCAGTTTCAGACCTGGATCAAGCCTTTGTCGGCCCAGGTCGCAGATGACTTGTCCAAGGTCACCATTTTTGTCGCCAACCGATTCAAAATGGACTGGATCCGGGCGCAATACAGCCACCGTCTGGCGCTGCTCATGGAGCGCCTGACGGGGCAGCCCGTCCAGATCGAGCTGGCGCTTGCCGCCCGCGAAGCCGTTTCCCGCAAGCCGGAGCCCAAAATCCCGACGGCTGCCGCCCTGGTTGACACGCTGGCCGAGGCCGACAATTTTCGTCCGGCCGAACCACTTAAAAGTCGCCTCAATTCGGCTTTGACGTTTGACACTCTGGTCGAAGGTAGCGCCAACCGCATGGCGCGTGCGGCGGCCATGCACGTGGCTGGCATGCCTGGCCACCTGTACAACCCGCTGTTCATCTATGGCGGCGTGGGTCTGGGCAAAACCCACTTGATGCACGCCGTGGGCAACCAGTTGGTGGCCGATCACCCCAGCGCCAAAGTGCTCTACATCCATGCCGAACAGTTTGTCACCGATGTGGTGAAAGCCTACCAGCGCAAGGCCTTTGATGAATTCAAGGAGCGCTACCACTCGCTGGATTTGCTGCTGATTGACGACGTGCAGTTTTTTGCCAACAAGGAGCGCACGCAAGAGGAGTTTTTTAACGCTTTTGAGGCGCTGTTGGCCAAAAAGTCGCACATTGTGATGACCAGCGACACTTATCCCAAGGGCCTAGCCGACATTCATGAGCGTCTGGTGTCGCGTTTTGATTCCGGCTTGACAGTAGCCATTGAGCCCCCTGAACTGGAAATGCGGGTGGCGATTTTGATCAATAAAGCGCAGGCTGAGGGCATTGTGATGCCCGAAGAAGTGGCTTTTTTTGTAGCCAAGAATGTGCGCTCCAACGTACGTGAGCTCGAAGGCGCGCTGCGTAAAATATTGGCTTATTCGCGTTTCAACCAAAAAGAAATTTCCATTTTGTTGGCCCGTGATGCGCTGCGCGACCTGCTTTCCATACAGAACCGTCAAATCTCGGTGGAAAACATCCAGAAAACGGTGGCTGACTATTACAAGATGAAAATTGCCGACATGTATTCCAAAAAACGGCCAGCCAGCATTGCCCGACCGCGCCAGATTGCCATGTACCTGGCCAAGGAACTGACGCAAAAAAGCCTGCCGGAAATTGGCGAAATGTTTGGCGGACGTGACCACACCACGGTGTTGCATGCGGTGCGAAAAATAGGCACCGAGCGTCAGCAAGTCACCGAACTCAACCAGCAATTGCACGTGCTGGAACAAACACTCAAAGGCTGAAGCAAATAAATGCCAAGGCAAATGAGTGGGAAAATAGCGTTTTTATCGCAAGCCGGGCTGGGCCAATCGGGGTCGAGTCCATTAGCCACTGAACCCAAGAGGATGACATGATTGTTTTAAAAGCCACCCAGGACAAGGTTTTGTCGGTTTTGCAGGCGGTCTCAGGGATTGTGGAGCGGCGCCATACCTTGCCTATTTTGGCCAATGTGCTGATTCGCAAAACTGGCGATGCTGTGCAACTCACCACCAGCGACCTGGAAATCCAGATCCGCACAGTCGCCAACCTGGGCGGTGATACGGGTGATTTCACCACCACGGTAGGCGCGCGCAAATTGATTGACATCCTGCGCACCATGCCGACCGATCAGGTGGTTTCGCTGGAATCCAGTGCCGCCAAACTCATTTTGAAAGGTGGCAAAAGCAAGTTCACGCTGCAAACCATGCCCGCCGAAGACTTTCCGCTGGTGCAGGAATCGGCCAACTTTGGCCCGGCCTTCAGCGTGCCGCAAAAAACGCTCAAGGCCTTGCTGGGCCAGGTGTCGTTTGCCATGGCGGTGCACGACATTCGTTACTACCTCAACGGTATTTTGTTTGTGGCCGAAGGTCAGCAGCTGAGCCTGGTGGCCACCGACGGCCACCGCCTGGCCTTTGCCAGTGCCACGCTTGACGTGGAAGTACCCAAGCAAGAGGTGATCCTGCCGCGTAAAACCGTGTTGGAACTGCAGCGCCTGCTGTCGGATGCCGAAGGTGCCATCGAGATGCAATTTGCCAACAACCAGGCCAAATTCAGCTTTGACGGCATGGAATTTGTCAGCAAACTGGTCGAAGGCAAGTTTCCCGACTACAACCGCGTCATTCCCCGCAACCACCAAAACAGCATCACGCTGGGCCGCGCTGCCTTGCTGGCCACGCTGCAACGCACCGCCATTTTGACCAGTGAAAAGTTCAAGGGCGTGCGCCTGAACATCGACCCCGGCACCCTGCGTGTGGCGGCCAACAACGCCGAGCAGGAAGAGGCGGTGGACGAACTTGACATCGACTTCAGCGGTGACAGCATCGAAATCGGCTTCAATGTGACTTACCTGATCGATGCCCTCAGCAACATGTCGCAAGACATGGTGACGCTGCAACTCTCAGACGGCAACAGCTCGGCGTTGTTCACCATTCCCGACAACACCACTTTCAAGTATGTTGTGATGCCCATGCGCATCTGATTTCCACATTGAACCACTCAAAACATGAAAGAACATCGTCATTGCGAGCTTAGCGCGGCAATCCATGAACCCCTGGATTGCCGCGTCGCTACGCGTCTCGCAATGACGGCGTTTTTACTCGTTATGCAGCATGGCCAGAAGCCTCGCCCCTCCCGAACCTATTGAAACCGCCATGACCGAAGAAAACACGCTCGCCCAAGATCCTGAAAACACCGTTCACACTGGCGAAGGCACGGCTGACAGCTCCAACTTTCAGCCCACCATTGATGCCCACCAGGAAGGTGCTTCCGAGGCTTACGGCGAAGGCTCGATCCAGATATTGGAGGGCCTGGAAGCGGTGCGCAAGCGCCCCGGCATGTACATTGGCGACACCAGTGACGGCACCGGCCTGCACCACCTGGTGTTCGAGGTGGTTGACAACTCCATTGACGAGTCCCTGGCTGGCCACTGCGACGACATTCTGGTCACCATCCACACCGACAACTCTGTGTCCGTGGTCGATAACGGACGCGGCATCCCGACTGGCGTCAAGATGGACGACAAGCACGAGCCCAAGCGCAGCGCGTCCGAGATTGCCTTGACCGAACTGCATGCTGGCGGCAAGTTCAACCAGAACAGCTACAAGGTCTCCGGTGGTCTGCACGGCGTGGGTGTGAGCTGCGTTAACGCGCTGAGCAAAATGCTGCGCCTGACGGTACGACGTGACAAAAAGGTGCATGTGCTTGAATTCAGCAGGGGATTTGTGCAAAACCGCCTGATCGAGGTCGTGAATGGCGTCGAAGTATCACCCATGAAAATCACGGGCGAGACCGAGCGCCGTGGCACCGAGGTGCATTTTTTACCTGACACCGACATCTTTCAGCAAAACAACGACTTCCATTACGACGTGCTGGCCAAGCGCCTGCGCGAGTTGAGCTTTTTGAACAACGGCGTGCGCATTCGCCTGAAAGACGAGCGCACTGGCAAGGAAGACGACTTTTCCGGTGCCGATGGCGTGCGCGGCTTTGTCAACTTCATCAACAAGGGCAAAACCGTCCTCAACCCCAACATCTTTCACGCCCTGGGTGACCGCCAGAGCGACCAGGACACCAACATTGGCGTGGAAGTGGCGATGCAGTGGAACAGCGGCTACAACGAACAGGTGCTGTGCTTCACCAACAACATCCCGCAGCGCGACGGTGGCACCCACCTCACGGGGCTGCGCGCAGGCATGACACGCGTCATCAACAAATACATTGACGAGACTGAAATCGCCAAAAAAGCCAAGGTGGAAGTGACCGGTGACGACATGCGCGAGGGCCTGACCTGCGTGCTGAGCGTCAAGGTGCCAGAGCCAAAATTTTCCAGCCAGACCAAGGACAAGTTGGTGAGTTCAGAGGTGCGCGGCCCGGTTGAAGACATTGTGAGCAAGCTGCTGTGGGACTACCTGCAAGAGCGCCCGGCTGATGCCAAGATCATCGTTGGCAAAATCATCGAGGCCGCCCGTGCCCGCGAAGCGGCCCGTAAAGCGCGCGACATGACGCGCCGCAAAGGTGTGTTGGACGGCATGGGCTTGCCTGGCAAACTGGCCGACTGCCAGGAAAAAGACCCGGCGCTGTGCGAAATCTACATCGTCGAGGGCGACTCGGCCGGCGGCTCTGCAAAACAAGGGCGCGACCGCAAGTTCCAGGCCATTTTGCCCCTGCGCGGCAAAATTCTGAACGTCGAGAAAGCCCGCTATGAGAAGCTGCTCACCAGCAATGAAATCCTGACGCTCATCACCGCCTTGGGCACCGGCATTGGCAAGGCCGGTGGTACCACTGGCAATGACGACTTCGACGTCGCCAAGCTGCGTTACCACCGCGTCATCATCATGACCGATGCCGACGTGGACGGCGCCCACATCCGCACCCTGCTGCTGACCTTCTTCTACCGCCAGATGCCCGAGCTGGTCGAGCGCGGTCACATCTACATTGCCCAGCCGCCGCTCTACAAGGTCAAGGCCGGGCGTGAAGAGCTGTATTTGCAAGGTCCAACCGACCTTGACAACTTTTTACTGCGCATCGCGTTGGTCAATGCCACCGTGCACACGGGGGGTGAACAGGGCACGGCGCTGAGCGGTGACACGCTGACCGAGTTGGCACGCAAACATCAGGTGGCACAGGCGGTGATTGCGCGGCTGGCTCACTTTTTGGATGTCTCTGCCCTGCGTGCCATTGCCGATGGGGTGGTACTGAATCTGGACACGGTCGCTGACGCTGAAGCCTCGGCCATCGCACTGCAAGCCCAGTTGCCCGATGCCGAAGTGGCTGGCGAATTTGATATTCGCAGTGACAAACCCATTCTGCGCATCAGTCGCCGCCTGCACGGCAACATCAAGAGCAGCGTGCTGACGCAAGACTTTGTCCATGGCGCCGATTACGCCGCCTTGAGCGAAGCGGCCAAAACCTTCAAAGGCTTGCTGAGCGATGGTGCCAGAGTGACGCGTGGTGAGGGTGAGCGCCAAAAAGAACAAAAGGTCAATGACTTCCGTGAGGCCATGGCCTGGCTGATCACCCAGGCCGAGGGCGCCACCAGCCGCCAGCGCTACAAAGGGCTCGGCGAAATGAACCCTGAACAACTGTGGGAGACCACCATGGACCCCAAGGTGCGCATTTTGTTGCGGGTGCAGATTGACGATGCCATTGAAGCCGACCGCGTGTTCACCATGCTGATGGGCGATGAGGTCGAGCCGCGCCGCGAGTTCATCGAAACCAATGCGCTGCAGGCCGGAAATATCGACATTTAACGGTCACAGCAAGTTTTTTCCGTTCAACCCATTCAAGGCATTTTTCCATGGCTGAAACCATTCAAAACCCTCCAGCAATTCAAGGCGCACCTGCCGTGAGCCACGCCGACATGGCCAACGCCATCCGTGCCCTGAGCATGGACGCGGTGCAGGCCGCCAACTCGGGCCACCCCGGCGCGCCCATGGGCATGGCCGACATGGCGGTCGCCTTGTGGGGCAGCCACCTCAAGCACAACCCGGCCAATCCCAAGTGGCTGGACCGTGACCGTTTTGTGCTCTCCAACGGCCACGGTTCCATGTTGCTGTATTCGGTGCTGCACCTCGCCGGTTACAAGTTGCCCATGGCCGAGCTGAA
>PHCO01000183.1 GCA_002842265.1 Betaproteobacteria bacterium HGW-Betaproteobacteria-18
CACTGACCATCAACGACCGTTCGCGCGCTACTGGCTCACCGGTCATTGAATATGTGCCGAACCTACTAAATCAGTCGTTCAGTTATTCGCATCTGCCTACAAAAAACGAGCTGCAAGATGGTGCGAGTGACTATCCCTAGTCATCCCCTCTTTTCGATCTTCTCAATGGCTTCACTCATTCCTGCGAAGAAGTTGGCTTCGAGTATTCCGAGCGACTTGAAGGCCTTGACCTTAGCATTCGTGTCATGCGCCTCTAAGTCAACTCCCTCTCGTTCGAGTCGTTTAGCAATCGCCTCCGATTGAGCTTCCACAACTGAATGCATGGTCATCACAAGCGCCGCGTCATATTTGCTAAGAGCTTCCGCGGTTAGATATGATCGAATGCGATTTGCACGCTCTGAAACCATGTTGCTCCAGAGCAAATCTCCAAGCGCCCGGTCATCAGTCTTCAGGCCGACTAGCAGGTCAACCAGCTGAACAATGCCAACATGACTTACCATGAACTCGGCAAGGTGCCTGAGTTGTGTTGTAGCAATATCTTCGTAAAGCTGGCGGTCTGCCGTAATAAACAGCGCCCTCTCACCTCTTTGAGAGTCCGCCTCAAGGAGCTTCAGTTGCAGCGCATCGTGCTCAACCAAAATGGGCTGCTTTCCGTTAGAGAGCTTTGCCGCATTGCTTCGCTCGAGAATGCCATATATCTTTGAGTAGGTTGCATCTTTGACCGACTCCACAACCACAAATCCTTGCTTTTCAATCCACCGACGCAATTCAGTTTCAGTCGTATATGGTGCAACACGGTTGAGAAAATTTTCAAAATCAGGTGCGTGACCACAGGCAATAGCGTTGACATATGCGCCTACGTAGACATTTATGTTTCCCGATCCGTGATAAATTGCTTCGCTTCTAGCTAGCGCCTCGAACTCCGCGCCAGCTTCTTTAGCAAAAGTACATGCAGCACTTTTGTGGCTAATCATCTCGTTGAGATAGCCGCGATAGACAAGTAACTGAAGCTTATTGCCGGCGCTTGAAGATGCAGCTTGAAGACGCCGCAGGGTGTCGCCGTAGGTTTGGTAGTGAGGATGCCCTTCAACAAACGCGGGCAGCAAGATGTTGGCGTCGAAATATATGCGACGAGGAAGCGTCGCTTTGTGTAGTAATGTTGTCCGAGGCGCTTGGAAAGCAAGTTCCAGGGCAAAACTAATCCTGCCTAACTCCCCAAGCAGCGCCGCTTCCTGCTCTGTTGGACGTTGAAAGAGGCTTTCAACTGTGCGTTCGACGCGTTCTCTGTCGAAGGCCGAGAGTCTTTGACCGCATTCATCGAGCACTGGACGAAACGATACGGTGTCGGGCGCCTTCCCCGAAGCGAATGCGGCGCCCAGATCCCAACCGCGTTTGTGGATGACCTCCTTGAGAAAGACAACTATAACGTCAGCAACGTGATTCGGTGGTTTCCACCCTTCCTGCACATAGGCACGATTACAGATGCTAATCTTGAGCGTCTCGATAGCCTCGTTGAGGGGGGAAGTGGTCTCCGGGGTGCCTATCCAAGCGAATCGGGAGCCTTTTACACCCTCATCCCTATGTTTTCTAACCAATTTGGCGTTGACTAACTCCTTTATGGCGCCCTCTACAAGCAAGTTTATTTCCTTTCCCTTGACGCCGAGCGCTTGTCGAACTCTTTCATGGAGGTCCAGTAGGCCCGATGATTTAGGGTGATTTTCTTGAAGGACTGCAGAGAGTACCCCCTCAATGACAATCTCGCGAAGCGGAGTATGAGCTGAGGTAATGGTCACGCGCGCATAACAGGCAGCAAGATATTGTTTTGCCGCAGCGTACGGATGCCCGGCAAGGATGGCGACCTTCGCAGGAGCCTTGGTTGAAGATTTCGCGTATGCAGTAATACCCTCCCATAGGGCCTGATGGCCGCTGGTCGATTCATATTTAACTACAGCAATGTTCAAACGGTTTGCCTTCAGAATGAGCTCCGAGGCATTCGTATCGGGAACGATTGCCATATGGCGTCCAGGAGGCGCAGGTCCGAACCGCTTATCTATCTGCTCCAGCACGTATTTTATTGCTGGGTCGTAGAAAGAAAAACCGAGAAAAAGTACCGATCTATGGAGAAATGTCTGCGTTAGCAGATCAATGTATGGTGAGCTTTCAAGTAGCTTTTTAAACTGACTTTCGGAGAGGATCATCGACTGTGGAACTTCGACGCATCCATGAATTCTTGTGACATTCAGTTCGGTTTCCCACACTGCCTGTGAAAAGCTTGCATCACCATGGCGGTAGTCCCTTGGAACCTGCTTCTTCGCCTCCGCTATCGCATCTAGGATGGATCGGTCGAAATTGGTCGTGAGGACACCTTTAAACGGCAGCGATGCCAGAGGTACGAGTGGCTTGCTGTCGTAGGTGCTCAATAGTCGCTTAATGGTCTCGTATTTAACTCCGTCTAGCACCTCGTCGGTTATCCAGAAGTAGTCGGCAGCTTTGGTTAGGCGACCTTTTGCCACATTTTCCGTCATTTGGTTCGCAGTCATAGCGTCTACTGGACGCACTGAATCCGCCATCTGCCGCAACAACTCCTTCCAATCTGGTAGGCCTGCAAGCATGGAAACGCCAGCACCAGTGCAAAGGATGGGGTCAGTCGACGCTTCAAAAAACGTTTTCAAAGCGTCAACTACTGGTTTTGATGGGTTTGTCATAAAAGAACAAGTCAATGTGTAACAAGCAACATTTTGCTCTATGACCGTAGAAAGTCTGACACTTTGTTACCGAACGACGAAGTCGAGCAACTGAAGGTCTAACTATATTTTTCTCGACCTGTGGTTGTAGCGGGGTATGCCCGCTTCGGGCACGAAGCAGTATGCAACCAACGATGGCTGACCTGCAGCCTGAATAACCCAATTGGCTTACCCGGAAGCTGACCGTGGCGAATGACTCGTGACGCTGCAGACACGACATCAACTTTGCATCAGAAAGTTGTCTTTTCTTTTCGCGTTCGTATTGGGCATATCAACGGAGGATGAGTTGGGGTGGCAGTCCTTCACTTTATTGCGTCCCAAAAATCCGGTCACCCGCATCACCGAGGCCCGGCAGGATGTAGCCGTGGCTGTTGAGCTGGCGGTCGATGGCGGCGGTGTAGATCGGCACGTCCGGGTGCGCCTCTCGCAGCGCCTTGACGCCTTCGGGGCAGGTCAGCAAGCAGACGAACTTGATCGACTTGGGGTTCAGCACCTTGATGCGCGTGATGGCGGCAATGGCCGAATGGCCGGTGGCCAGCATCGGGTCCACCACCACCACGTCGCGCTCGGGCATGTCCTTGGGCATCTTGAAGTAGTACTCGACCGCCTTCAGCGTGGCTGGGTCGCGGTACAGGCCGATGTGGCCGACGCGTGCGCCGGGCACCACGCTCAGGAAGCCGTCCAGAATGCCGGTGCCGGCGCGCAGGATGGACACCAGGGCCAGTTTTTTGCCGTCGATGACCTTGGCAGTCATGGTTTCGAGCGGGGTTTCGATCTCGACCTCCTGCATCGGCATGTCGCGCGTGACCTCGTAGGCCATCAGCATCGACAGTTCGTTGAGCAGCGTTCGAAAGCTGGTGGTGCTGGCGGCCTTGTCGCGCATCAGCGTGAGTTTGTGCTGCACCAGCGGGTGGTCGATGACGTGAACCATCGGGTCTTGGGGAGTGGTCATGGATATGCTTTCAATAAAGGTGATACGAATTCATTTTGACGAGCAGAAGCGATGTGGGGCCGACTTCAGTCGGCCATGTTCGACTGAAGTCGAACCCACAAAAGCCGATGCCGATTCATCGCTTGGAGCCGCCAAAAATGCCGCCCAGCACGCCGCGCATGATCTGGCGGCCGACTTCGCGGCCGATGGAACTGGCGGCGCTTTTAAAGAGCTGCTCGCCCGCCGAGGTGCGCCGGCCACCGCCACCGCCGAGCAGGCTGCCCAAGCCGGAACTGATGCTGTCGAACATGCCGCCACCCGGCGCCGCCGGTGCGTCAGGGGTGCTGGCGCTGGTGTTGGCGGCTTTGCTTTCTGCCTGTGCGGCGCGCGCTGCGGCATGCCCCTTGAGCTTTTCATAGGCCGAATCACGATCCAGGGTTTTTTCATAAACCCCGGCGACGATGGAATCATTGATCAGGGTTTGCCGTTGTGCGGCTGTGATCGGCCCGATCTGGCTGGCCGGTGGCAGCACAAAAACGCGTTCGGTCGGGCAGGGTCGGCCTTTGACGTCCAGAAAGCTGACCAGCGCCTCGCCGACACCGAGCTCGGTGATGGCCGAGCCGATGTCCAGCCCGGGGTTGGGGCGCATGGTGTCGGCGGCTGATTTGACCGCCTTTTGATCGCGGGGGGTGAAGGCGCGCAGCGCATGCTGTACCCGGTTGCCCAACTGGGCCAGCACGCTGTCGGGGATGTCCAGCGGGTTTTGCGTCACAAAATATACGCCCACGCCCTTGGAGCGCACCAGTCGCACCACCAGTTCGATGCGCTCGATCAACACCTTGGGCGCATCGTTGAACAGCAGGTGCGCTTCGTCAAAGAAAAAAACCAGTTTGGGTTTGTCCAGGTCGCCCACTTCGGGCAGGTTCTCGAACAATTCGCTGAGCATCCACAGCAAAAAAGTGCTGTACAGGCGCGGTGAATTCATCAGCCGGTCAGCCGCCAGGATGTTGATCATGCCGCGCCCGGCGCTGTCGGTCTGCATGAAGTCGTCGATGTTGAGCATCGGCTCGCCAAAGAATTTGTCGCCGCCCTGTTGCTCGATTTGCATCAGGCCGCGCTGGATGGCGCCAATGCTGGCGGCGCTCACGTTGCCATACTCGGTGGTGAAGGTCGAGGCGTTGTCGCCGACGTGCTGGCACATGGCGCGCAGGTCTTTCATGTCGAGCAGCAGCATGCCCGCATCGTCGGCAATCTTGAACACCAGTTGCAGCACCCCGGCCTGGGTCTCGTTGAGGTTGAGCATGCGGGCCAGCAGCAGTGGACCGAGGTCGCTCACGGTGGCGCGCACCGGGTGGCCTTGCTCGCCAAACACGTCCCACAGCGTGGTGGGGAAGGCGGCAAAGTCGGGCGTGGGGAGTTCGCGTTCGGCAATGATTTTGGCCAGCTTGGGGGTGGCCGAGCCGGGTTGCGAGATGCCGGTCAGGTCACCCTTGATGTCGGCCAGGAACACCGGCACGCCCAGCCTGGAGAAACCTTCGGCCAGGGTTTGCAGGGTGATGGTTTTGCCGGTGCCGGTGGCGCCGGTGATCAGGCCGTGGCGATTGGCTTTGTCGGGTTGCAGAAGGCATTGGGTCTGGCCGTGCTGGGCGATCAATATGGGTTCTGGCATGTCTGGCTCCAAAAGTACAATCCAGCCGATAGCGTAACGAACTTTTGAAGGATTTCACGTGGCAGGACATAGTAAATGGGCCAATATTCAGCACCGCAAAGGCCGCCAGGACGAAAAACGCGGCAAGATATGGACCCGCATCATCCGTGAAATCACGGTGGCAGCACGTGCCGGTGGCGGTGATTTGGGCACCAACCCGCGCTTGCGCCTGGCGGTGGACCGGGCCAAGGCGGCCAACATGCCCGCCGACCGCGTCAAGTACAACATCGACAAGGCCACCGGCAGCGTCGAGGGCATCACCTACGAGGAAATCCGCTACGAGGGCTACGGCATTGGCGGTGCCGCCATCATTGTCGATACCATGACCGACAACAAGGTGCGCACGGTGGCCGAGGTGCGCCATGCCTTTGCCAAGTTTGGCGGCAACATGGCACCGAGGGCTCGGTGGCGTTCCAGTTCAAGCATTGTGGGCAGATCATTTTTGCGCCTGGCACCAGCGAGGACAAGGTGATGGAAGTGGCGCTGGAGTCTGGCGCCGAGGATGTGATCAGCGACGACGATGGCGCCATTGAAGTGATTACTTCTGTGGCCGATTTCGAGACCGTCAAAAATGCGCTGGAAGCCGCTGGCCTGACACCCGATGTCGCCGAAGTCACGATGCGTGCCGAAAACCCGATTGAGCTGGCTGGCGACGAAGCCGCCCGTATGCAAAAACTGCTCGATGCCATTGAAGACCTGGACGACGTGCAAGAGGTCTATCACAACGCCGAACTGGATACCGAATGAAGATTTTGGTGATTGGCGGCGGTGGCCGTGAACATGCGTTGGCCTGGCGACTGGTGCAGTCGCCCAAGAC
>PHCO01000184.1 GCA_002842265.1 Betaproteobacteria bacterium HGW-Betaproteobacteria-18
CAGCACGCCATGTGCGCGACAACCTGGCGGCATTTGTCTGCGGTCTCGACGGCGTGGGCGCCGGAGCGGTGCAGTTTGCGGCTGGCCAGGTGAGCACACCCAAAGCCACGCGCAGTTTCAACGCGGTGGTGGCACTGGCTTACGCCAACCGCATCCAGCTCTGGAGCGACGGCTTTTACCGCACGCCCAAAATCCACTACGACAAAACCACTTTGACGGGGCGGCCGTTTTACTACTTTGCCTATGGCGCTGCCTGTACCGAGGTGGCCATCGACACCCTCACCGGCGAGAACCGCGTCCTGAAAGTGG
The DNA here is from genome assembly GCA_002842265.1 of Betaproteobacteria bacterium HGW-Betaproteobacteria-18. Taxonomy (GTDB): domain Bacteria; phylum Pseudomonadota; class Gammaproteobacteria; order Burkholderiales; family Burkholderiaceae_C; genus Rhodoferax. The sequence goes on from PHCO01000184.1 coordinate 310, forward strand.
ACATCCTGCACGACGTCGGCCGCTCCATCAATCCGGCCATCGACATCGGGCAGATCGAAGGCGGCTTTGTGCAGGGCATGGGTTGGCTCACGTCTGAGGAACTGGTGTGGAGCGACAACGGTGGACTCACCACGCACGCGCCCAGCACTTACAAAATCCCCACGGCAGGTGATGTACCCGCCCATTTCAGGGTGGATTTATGGCCCGAGGCGAACGTGGAGGACAACGTTTTTGGCTCCAAGGCGGCAGGCGAGCCGCCGTTCATGCTGGCCATCAGCGTGTTTGAAGCCCTGCGTGAGGCGATAGCTCAGGCGCGCGGTGACGGGCAAGCGGTTCAACTGAATGCACCCGCCACGGCAGAGCGGGTGTTATGGGCGTTGAAACTTAATCAGTTGGGGTCAGAGCACGTCGCTGCGCGAGTGGTCTGACCCGCAAGGTCTCAGACTCCGGCCAGTGAGCGCAGGGCGTTGGGGTTCACCAGATTCAGCACCCGGCCGGAGCCGCTGATCAGGCTTTGCTCGCGCAAATGGCGCAGCACGCGCGAGAAAGTCTCGGGGGCAATGCCCAGTTGCACCGCAATACTGCGCTTGCGCTGATGCAGTTCAACCGCCATCTGGCCTTGGGCACCCGATTGGGCATGACTGAGCAGCCACTCGGCACAGCGCGCCTCGGCATCCTTGGCCAGTCGGCTCACGGCAAATTCGGTTTGCTGGCGGTGCGCCTTGGCGACATCAGTCAACACCGCTTGGGCCGATTCAGACAAATTAGCAATGGCTTTGCGAAAAGCGGCCATGTTGACCTGGCGCATGACGACAGGGGTATCGGCCACGGCATCCACCAGATGGGGCAAGTTAAGCACTGCTGTACTGGTATCGAGCCAGCAGGGACCTTCCAGCACGCCGATCTGGTGCTCCATCAAACCATGCTCCAGAATGCCGAGCGCAACGCGCCCGTTTTCAATGTAACTGACCTGGACGGGTTCGACACCACGCTTCAGCAGGTGCTGTCCGCGCGCAATATTTAGAGGCTGAGCGCTGGGATCAATGGTATTTACGGTAAACATAGCCGCTACTTTGCAGTGACTGGCCAGTCTAAAGCTTGAGTTAGATCAAATAATATGAAAAAACCTGTCGGTAGCAGGGTTTCTTGATCCTGACATGGCACACCAAAACCTCAACGACCCATCGCCCGATTCACTCACCCAGGTAAGCTGCCCGTACTTTGGGGTCATGCAGCATGGTTTTGGCGTCGCCGGTCATGGTGATCAGGCCAGAATCCATCACATAACCACGGTCGGCGATGGCCAGGGCTCGGCTGGCATTTTGCTCTACCAGCAAGATCGTGACCCCCTGCGCATAGACATCCCGCACCACTTCAAAAATCTTGTCCACCATGATCGGCGCCAGACCCATGGACGGTTCATCGAGCAACAGCACCTTGGGTCTGCTCATCAGCGACCTGCCCATGGCCAGCATTTGCTGTTCGCCGCCGCTCAAGGTGCCCGCCAACTGGTCTTTGCGCTCTTTCAGGCGCGGGAAGATGGTGAACACTTTGTCAATATCCAGCAATATTTCGGCTTTGTCACCACGAATGTAAGCCCCCATTTGCAGGTTTTCAACGATGGTCATGCGGGTAAAAACGCCGCGCCCCTCGGGCACCATGGCCAGGCCTTGTTTGACCAGATCCCAAGGACCCTGGCCGCGAATACTTTTGCCCATGTATTCGATGTCGCCGTCATTGATGGGCAGAGAACCCGTGATGGCTTTCATGGTGGTGGTTTTGCCAGCCCCATTGGAACCGATCAGCGACACCAACTCACCCTCACAGACTTCAAAATCGACCCCTTTGACGGCCTGAATACCGCCGTAAGCCACTTTCAGGCCTTTGACTTTTAAAAATACTTCGGCCATGTCAGTGTCCTCCGGTGCCCAAATAGGCTTCTATCACTTTGTCGTTGCGCTGCACATCGGCCGGCGTGCCTTCGGCAATTTGCTTGCCATAGTCGAGCACCGTGACGCGGTCACACAAGCCCATCACCAGTTTCACGTCGTGCTCGATCAGCAGGATGGTGCGGTTGTCGTTGCGGATTTTGTCGATCAGCTCGCGCAGCATCACTTTCTCGGTGCTGTTCATGCCAGCCGCCGGCTCGTCCAGCGCAATCAGTTGTGGGTCGGTGGCCAGCGCCCGGGCAATCTCCAGGCGGCGCTGGTCGCCATAGCTCAGCGTGCGGGCCTTGAAGTCGGTCAGGCCGCCAATGCCCACGTAGTCCAACAACTCCTGCGCCCGCTCGGCAATAGCGGCCTCTTCGGCCCTGAAACCAGGCGTGCGAAACACCGCACCGAGCAAACCGGAATGGGTGCGCACATGACGGCCCACCATCACATTCTCGAGTGCCGTCATTTCAGCAAACAGGCGGATATTCTGGAACGTGCGGGCAATGCCGGCCTTGGCTACCTCGTGCACCGCGGTAGGCTGGTAGGGCATGCCGGCCAGCTCGAAGGTGCCGGTGTCAGGCGTGTACAGGCCAGTGAGCACGTTGAAAAATGTGGTTTTGCCAGCGCCATTGGGGCCGATCAGGCCATAGACCTGGCCGCGTTTGATCAGGATGCCCACATCGCTCAAAGCCTGCAAGCCACCAAAGCGTTTGGATACGCCTGACACGTTGAGTACGGTGTCTGTCATGTGATTCCTTCTTCTGTAGAGCAGCGCTTTGACTGGCCCTTGGAGTACGTTAAACGGAATGTGCGCCGCGTCAGGTTTTGGTCGCTTGCAAGGATTTACCATGCTCCGGCGACGGCCAAAGTCCGCGCGGACGCAGCAACATCACAATGATCATGGCCAGCGCAATCAGCAACTGGCGCAAGATCGACGCATCGAGGCGCCCACCGGTCATGTTTTGCAGCGGCCCGGCCACATAGCGCAGCACCTCGGGCAAGGCGGACAGCGCCACAGCTCCCAATATGACACCTGGCAAGTGGCCAATGCCACCCAGCACCACCATCGCCACAATCATGATGGACTCCATCAGCGCGAAGGATTCGGGAGAGATGAAACCCTGGAACGAGGCAAACATGGCACCCGAGACACCACCAAAGGTAGCGCCCATGCCAAACGCGAGCAGTTTCAGGTTGCGCGTGTTGATGCCCATCGCCTTGGCCGCAATTTCGTCCTCGCGGATGGCCATCCAGGCGCGCCCCACACGCGAGAGCTGCAAGCGGTGCGAAATGACCACGCTGACCACCACCAGCGCCAAAAACAGGTAGTAATAGAGCGAGACCGAAGCCACCTCAAAGCCGGCCACCGCCACTTTTTTGCCCATGCTCAGACCAAAAAAGCTCAAGGAGTCAATTTGGCCCAAGCCCTTGGGGCCGTTGGTGATGTTGACGGGATGGTCCAGGTTGTTCATGAAGACGCGAATGATTTCACCAAACCCGAGCGTCACGATGGCCAGGTAATCGCCGCGCAGTCGCAGGGTGGGCGCGCCCAGCAACACCCCGAGCAGTCCCGCCAAGCCGGCCGCGGCCGGGATCACCAGCCAGATCGGCAAATGCAAACCGTTGGGGAACATGGCCGCAATGGCCGGGAAGGTTTCGATCAGGTGCGGTGAGGCCAGCAAGGCATACATGTAGGCACCAATGGCAAAAAATGCCACATAGCCCAGGTCGAGCAAGCCGGCGTAACCCACCACAATGTTCAAACCCAGTGCCAGCAGTACGTACAGCAGCGCCATGTCGGCAATGCGCACCCAGGCGTTGCCAAAACCTTGCAGTACCAGCGGCAAGACCAGCAAGCCCAAAGCCGCCAGCAGGAAAACGATGATTTGTTTTTGTTGTTTCATGCTCGGTCTCCTTACGCCCTATCCGCCACCCGTTCACCCAGCAGCCCCGAGGGTCGCAGCGTGAGCACAATGATCAACACCACAAACGCAAAAATATCCGAGTAGTGGCTGCCCAGCACACCCCCCGTGAGTTTGCCAATGTAGCCGGCCCCCAGTGACTCAATCAGGCCCAGCAAAATGCCGCCCACCACGGCACCGGCCAGGTTGCCAATGCCGCCAAAGACGGCAGCGGTAAAGGCTTTCAGCCCCGGCAGGAAGCCCATGGTGTGCTGCACGGTGCCGTAGTTGGCCGCCCACATGATGCCGGCAATGGCTGCCAGCACGGCACCAATCACAAAGGTGGCCGAAATCACCAGGTCAGGCTTGACCCCCATGAGCGCCGCCACACGCGGGTTTTCAGCGGTGGCGCGCATGGCACGCCCCAATTTGGTGTAATTGACCAGGTACATCAAGGTGGCCAACGACAGTGCCGTGACACCCAGAATCAGCACTTGCGTGACCGAAATCACCGCGCCGCCAATCTCATACGGTGTGCCACCAATCAAGTTCGGATACGGTTTGTAATTGGGCTTCCAGATGATCATGGCCATCGTCTGCAGAAAGATCGACATGCCGATGGCGGTGATCAGAGGGGCCAGGCGCGGGCTGTTGCGCAACGGCCTGTAAGCCACTTTCTCGATCGTAAAGTTGAGCGTGGCCGCCACGATGCAGGCAATCACCATCGCAATCAGCAGAATCAACCACCCAGGGGCACCAGGCATGGCCTCCTGCATCCAGCCAATGATGGTCCAACTGGTCAGGGCCCCCACCATCAGCACCTCGCCGTGCGCGAAGTTGATCAGGCCAATGATGCCGTACACCATGGTGTAGCCCAAAGCGACCAAAGCATACATGCTGCCCAACACCAGACCATTGATGATCTGCTGGATCAAGGTTTCCATAACTTTTTCTTCTCCGATTTTTGGCCGGTTGATGCGTCAACACAGTTGTTGACTCGTTCTGCAGCCTTATGAGCCTTGCCAGTGTATTGGCAGCAAGCCTGCCAACGACGTGTTTGAGTGGCGAGATTGTAGCCACGAGGCTGCCCCATGAAGGTGCACCAATATCCGGGTTTACCCTTGCACAACAGCTTGCCTTGCAAGACCAATGCCACGTCAGCGGGCTTGATCATTGCGCTCTTTGAGGGCGCGCAACTTGTCGGCAATCTTGATCTCCAGCCCGCGCTGCACCGGCCTGTAAAAACCCGGCGCGGCCATGCCTTCGGGCAAATAGCGCTCGCCCGCCGCAAAGCCGTCGGCTTCATCGTGCGCGTAGCGGTAGCCTTTGCCATAGTCCAGTTCTTTCATCAACTTGGTGGGGGCATTGCGCAGGTGCATGGGCACTGGACGCGTGCCGTCCTGCTTGACGAACGCTTTCGCTGCATTGAATGCCTTGTAAACCGCGTTTGATTTGGGGGCTACCGCCAGATACACCACGCATTCGGCCAGTGCCAGCTCACCCTCAGGCGTGCCCAGGCGCTCGTACACCTCGGCGGCATCAAGCGCCAGGCGCAGTGCGCGCGGATCGGCCAGGCCGATGTCTTCACTGGCCATGCGAATTAAACGGCGCGCCATGTAGCGCGGGTCGGCGCCGCCATCGAGCATGCGCACCAGCCAATACAGCGCCGCATCGGGGTCCGAGCCGCGCACACTTTTGTGCAGCGCCGAAATGGTGTCGTAAAACTGCTCGCCACCCTTGTCATAACGGCGCATGCGCTCACCCAGCACCTTGAGCAGCCACACGTCGGTGATCTCGGCACGCTTTTCCTGCGTTGCTGACACCGCCAGCGTTTCCAGCGTGTTGAGCAGGCGCCTGGCATCGCCATCGGCGTAGGCCACCAGGCGCTCGATCGCTTTGGGTTCGATCGCGGGCAAGGCTTGCAGGGCCTGGGCCGAAGCCACGATCTGCTTTAGATCTTCGGCCGTCAAGGGCTGCAGCACATAGACCGCAGCGCGCGACAGCAGGGCCGAA
>PHCO01000007.1 GCA_002842265.1 Betaproteobacteria bacterium HGW-Betaproteobacteria-18
GCTGTACTCGCGCAAGAACTCGGCAAACACCCGGTCTTTGTACTCGGCGGCAAAGTTGACGTGCTCGATCTCGATGCCAATCACATCGGCCACGGCAGCGGCATCGACAAAATCAATGTTGGAAGAGCAGTAGCGGCTGTTGTCGTCACCCGAACCGGCGGGTCGGTCGTCTTCTTCCCAGTTTTTCATGAAGATGCCAATGACCTCATGGCCCTGCTGCTTGAGCAGCCAGGCGGTCACTGCGGAATCCACGCCGCCACTCAAGCCCACCACCACGCGTTGCCGTTTGATCGTTCCGTTCATGTTTTGCCACCCGGGACGTTTGGCTGCAGGCTGACCACGCTGAGGTCGGTGTGAATCACGGACAGCGGGTAGCGCTGGCCTTTTATATAGTCTTCCATGCATTGAAGAATGAGCGGGCTGCGGTGACGCTCAAAGCTGGCGCGAATTTCACCCGGACTCAGCCACAGGGTGCGCACAATGCCGGTGTCCAGACTGCGCCCCGCTTGCAACGCGCCGAGCGTGCCGCAAAAAGCAAAACGCAGGTAGGTGATGTCTTCAACGGAATGACGTTCGTTGGCCGGGCGTTGAAAGCGCGACATATAGACACCGAGCAAATGCGTGGGGGTGAACAGGTGCATGGTTTCTTCGAGCGCCTCGCGGGCGCAAGCGGTCACCAGGCTCTCGCTTTCGTCCAGGTGGCCGGCCGGGTTGTTCAGGTGCAGGCCCTCGGGCGTGTGTTCTTCAACCAGCAAAAATTTGCCGTTTTGTTCAATGATTGCCGCCACGGTGGCGCTGGGTTTCCATCGGTCTGTCATGTCCGGATTATCGGCAAATTGCTGATTTGCTCGCTGGCTGCGCTTGGCCCAAAAGTTTGAGATGGATCAAGGAGTGGCTTTGCCGCCCTTCAAAAAATTGAAAAAACTGATGTAAGCTCGCGCGGTTCATTGATCCTGCCCATACTCATACGAGGAGACGCTTCATGCAAGCTGGTGCCACCACTCAAGGCTTATCGGATAAATCTGACGTTCCCATCTCCCCGGCTTCAGCGCAACGCATCGGTGTGCCGCGCGAAGTCTTTCCTGGTGAAAAGCGCGTGGCGACTGTGCCCGAGGTGGTGGAAAAACTGATCAAGCTGGGTTTTTCCGTCGCCGTCGAATCAGGTGCAGGTGATTTGGCCAATTTCAGCGATGAGGTTTACCACGCCGCCGGGGCTGAAATCATCACTGGGGCTGCCGCACTCTGGGCCGCATCAGATATTGTGTTCAAGGTGCGCGGCCCGACCCCGGACGAAGTCGCGCTGATGCATGAAGGCCAGACCTTGATCAGTTTCATCTGGCCAGCACAAAACCCGGATCTGATGCAACTGCTTGCAGCCAGGAAGGTGAACGTGCTGGCCATTGACGCGCTGCCGCGCACGCTGAGCCGCGCCCAGAAGATGGACGCCCTGACCTCCCAGGCCGGCGTCGCCGGCTACCGCGCCGTGATCGAGGCCGCCAACGCTTTTGGCCGCTTCTTCAGCGGCCAGATCACGGCTGCGGGCAAGGTTCCGCCGGCCAAGGTCTTCATCGCCGGCGCCGGCGTGGCCGGCCTGGCGGCGATCGGTACCGCCGCCAGCCTGGGCGCCATCGTGCGCGCCAACGACACGCGCGCCGAAGTGGCCGACCAGGTCGTGTCGCTGGGTGGCGAATTCGTCAAGGTCGAGTACGAGGAAGAAGGCTCCGGCGGCGGCGGCTACGCCAAGGTCATGAGCGAGGGCTTCCAGCAGGCCCAGCGTGCGATGTACGCCAAGCAGGCCAAGGAGGTGGACATTATCATCACCACCGCGCTGATTCCTGGCAAGCCGGCACCCAAGCTGATCACTGCCGAGATGGTGCAGAGCATGAAGCCCGGCAGCGTGATCGTTGACATGGCCGCCGAGCAGGGCGGCAACTGCGAGCTGACCGAGCCCGGCCAGGCCGTGGTCAAGCACGGCGTGACGATCGTCGGCTACACCGACCTGGTCTCGCGCCTGGCCAAGCAGTCGTCCACGCTGTACGCCAGCAACCTGTTTCGCCTCACCGAGGAGCTGTGCAAGACCAAGGACGGCATCATCAACGTCAACATGGAAGACGAAGCCATCCGCGGCCTGACCGTTACCAAAGAGGGCAATATCACCTGGCCGCCACCGGCGCCCAAGCTGGCAGCGGCTCCCGCCCCGGCCGCAGCGGCCAAGCCGGTGGCAGCGCCCGCTGCCAAAAAAGGTCATGGCCACGGTGGCGCCAGTGAACCCATGGCGGGCAACAAGCTGGCCATCATGTTCGGCGTGGCAGCCGCGCTGTTCTGGCTCATCGGCTCCAGTGCACCTCCGGCATTTTTATCGCACTTCACGGTGTTTGTGCTGGCCTGCTTTGTCGGCTACATGGTGGTGTGGAACGTCAAGCCCGCCTTGCACACGCCACTGATGAGCGTCACCAACGCCATCAGCAGCATCATTGCCATCGGCGCCCTGGTGCAGGTTTCACCGCTGGCCGGTACGCTTGATCGACCCAACGACTGGATAAGCTGGGTGGCTGCGGCAGGCATTGTGCTCACCGCCATCAATATGTTCGGCGGCTTTGCCGTCACCCAGCGCATGCTGGCCATGTTCCGTAAATAAAGGAGACGACTGATGTCTGCAAGCTTAGCAACGGTCTCCTATATCGGAGCCACAATTCTTTTCATCCTGAGCCTGGGCGGTCTGTCCAACCAGGAAACCGCCCTGCGCGGTAACCTTTACGGCATGATCGGCATGGCGCTGGCGGTGCTGGCGACGGTGTTCGGTCCGCAAGTGACTTGGGCTGGCCTGCCCTGGATCGTCGCCGCGATGCTGATCGGTGGCAGCATTGGTCTGTACGCCGCACGCACGGTGCAGATGACGCAGATGCCCGAACTGGTCGCGCTCATGCACAGCATGGTTGGTCTGGCCGCGATGCTGGTGGGCATTGCCACATTCATCGACCCGACGGCATCCTTCCATTGGGTTGATGGCAAGAGTATTGCGCTGACAAGTGCCGAGGAGTCAATCCACAAGGTTGAAATTTACGTGGGCATCCTGATCGGTGCGGTGACCTTCTCCGGCTCGATCATTGCGTTTGGCAAACTGTCAGGCCGCATTGGCGGCAATCCGCTGTTGCTGCCGGGGCGGCACTGGCTGAACCTGGTGGGCTTGCTGGTGGTGATCTGGTTCGGTCGCGAGTTCATCAACGCCCATACCATCGCTGACGGCATGATGCCGCTGATCGTGATGACGGTGATTGCACTGCTGTTTGGTATCCACATGGTGATGGCCATCGGCGGCGCCGATATGCCCGTGGTGGTGTCCATGCTCAACAGCTATTCGGGTTGGGCGGCCGCAGCGACCGGGTTCATGTTGTCGAACGACTTGCTGATCGTGACCGGTGCCCTGGTTGGTTCCAGCGGTGCGATCCTGTCCTACATCATGTGCAAGGCGATGGCGCGCAGTTTTATCAGCGTGATTGCAGGTGGTTTTGGTACCGCCAGTGCTACGCCGAAACCGGCCGGTGATGCCACGCAGCCAGCAGGCGAAGTCACCCCTATCAGCGCCACCGAAACCGCTGAACTGCTGCGCGAAGCCAAGAGCGTCGTCATCGTTCCCGGCTACGGCATGGCCGTGGCGCAAGCGCAGCACACGGTGTTTGAGATTACCAGGCACCTGCGCGAAAAAGGCGTCAATGTGCGCTTTGGCATTCACCCGGTGGCGGGGCGCATGCCCGGCCACATGAACGTGTTGCTGGCCGAAGCCAAGGTGCCTTATGACATCGTGTTTGAGATGGATGAGCTCAACGACGACTTCCCCAAGACCGACGTGGTCATGGTGATTGGTGCCAACGACATCGTCAATCCCGGTGCCCAGGACGACCCGAGCAGCCCGATCGCCGGCATGCCGGTGCTCGAAGTCTGGAAAGCCAAGACCTCCATCGTCATGAAGCGCAGCATGGCCTCCGGCTATGCTGGCGTGGACAACCCGCTGTTCTACAAAGAAAACAACCGCATGCTGTTTGGTGATGCCAAGAAAATGCTGGATGAGGTGCTGACGGTTCTGAAAGCCTGATCCTCAAAAAGTGCATGTCAAAGAGGCCCGCTGGGCCTCTTTTTTTAACTTCTTGCTGACTGGAGTTTGCTGTCTAATTAGGGAAAACACAGCTTACAGAACCTGACAATCGGGTGAAAATCCAGTTCTAAATTCATAACTTGGAGCGTTAACCATGACCGATCGCATCTGGCTCAAAAGCTATCCCCCGGGAGTTCCCGCCGATATTGATGTGAACCAATACGCCTCCATGGTGGACATGATGGCGGAGAGCTTCAGGAAGTATGCCGACCGCCCTGCCTACAGTTTCATGGGCAAGGAGCTGACCTATAAGCAGGTGGATGAGCTGAGTCAGACCTTTGGCGTCTATCTGCAGAGTCTGGGCCTGGTCAAGGGCGACCGGGTGGCCGTGATGATGCCCAATGTGCTGCAGTACCCGATTGCCGTGGCCGGCATTTTGCGGGCGGGCTACACCCTGGTGAATGTCAATCCGCTTTACACGGCGCGCGAGCTGGAGCACCAGCTCAAGGACGCGGGTGCCAAGGCCATTGTGATTCTGGAGAACTTTGCCGCCACGCTGGAGAAGTGTCTGGCCGCCACACCGGTGAAACACATTGTGTTGTGCGCCATGGGCGACCAGTTGGGGCTGCTCAAGGGTGCGCTGGTGAATTACGTGGTGCGCAACGTCAAGAAGATGGTGCCCGCGTTCAACCTGCCCAGTGCGGTGCGCTTCAACGCGGCAATCGCCAAGGCCAGCGGTGGCAGTTTGAAAAAAGTGGTGATCAAGCCTGATGACGTGGCGGTGTTGCAATACACCGGCGGCACAACCGGTGTCTCCAAGGGGGCCGTGCTGTTGCAGCGCAACCTGGTGGCCAACCTGTTGCAGACCGATGACTGGTTTAATCCGGCTTTGCAAAAAATACCGGCGGGTGAGCAAATGAACACGGTTTGTGCCCTGCCGCTGTACCACATCTTTGCCTTCACGGTGGGCATGATGATGTCACTGCGCGCCGGCGGCAAGCTGATTCTGATTCCCAATCCGCGTGATTTCCCGGCGGTGCTGGCCGAACTGGCCAAGCACAAGATACATTTCTTCCCGGCCGTCAATACCCTGTTCAATGGCCTGGCCAACCACCCCGATTTCAGCAAGGTGAACTGGAGCCACTTGCTGGTGTCGGCGGGCGGCGGCACGGCGGTGCAAAGCGCGGTGGCCAAGCTCTGGCTGGAAAAAACAGGCTGCTCCATCGCCGAAGGTTATGGGCTGAGCGAAACCTCGCCCATTGCCACGGCCAATCCGGTGGTAGATGCCGAATATTCAGGCACGATCGGCCTGCCGGTGCCGAGCACCTGGATCAAACTGCTTGATGACGATGGCAACGAAGTGCCCATCGGCCAGTCGGGCGAGATCGCCATCAAGGGTCCGCAGGTGATGGCCGGCTACTGGCAGCGCCCCGATGAGACCGCCAAGGTCATGACGCTGGACGGCTACTTCAAGACCGGCGACATTGGCGTCATGGACGAGCGCGGTTATTTCAGGATTGTCGATCGCAAAAAAGACATGATTCTGGTCAGCGGTTTCAACGTCTATCCGACAGAACTCGAAGACGTGGTGTCGCAAATGGAGGGCATCATGGAATGCGCCTGCGTCGGCGTGTCCGATGCCAAGACGGGGGAGGCGGTCAAACTGGTGATCGTCAAAAAAGACCCGGCTGTGACCGAGGCCCATGTGCGCGCCTATTGCAAGGAAAACCTGACCGGCTACAAGCAGCCCAAAGTGGTTGAGTTCCGCACCGAATTACCCAAAACGCCAGTGGGCAAAATTTTGCGGCGCGAACTGCGCGACAAATAAGCGCGGGGTCCGGTGCTGCTGATTCAGCAGCTGCGCCGGGCAATGCGGGGAATGGCACCGCGCAGGAGTTGGGTCACTTTTTGCGCGTTGCTGCCAAATACCGCCAGGATGGCGTCCCAGGTGACCGGTTCTTCGTCGGTTTTCCAGCAGTCGTAATCGGTGCTCATGGCCACGGCGGCATAGGGCAAACCGGCCTCATTGGCCAAGGCGGCCTCGGTGGCGATCGACATGTTGATGATGTCTGCGCCCCAGGCGCGGAACATGTTGGATTCGGCACGGGTCGAAAAACGCGGCCCTTCAATGGTGATGACCGTGCCGGTTGGGTGAAAATCAAAGCCCAGGCGCTGGCAGGTCTCATTCAAAATGGCGCGCAGACTGGCATCAAAGGGGTCCGCCATCGGGGCGTGTACCGGTTGGTGAGGCGCGAATGATTCGTGAAAGCTCATGGCGCGCTGCTTGGTGAAGTCGATGAACTGGTCAACGATCACCAGGTGGCCACGCCCGATATCAAGGCGCAAGGAACCCACCGCCGTGCTGGCCAGCACATGGCTGCAGCCGGCATCCTTGAGCGCCTGGATATTGGCCCGGTAATTGACCTGGCTGGGGGTGATGGTGTGCTCGCGTCCATGGCGCACCAGCAGCACGACATCGACCCCGCCGATTTGTCCCAGTTTCAGGGGCGCTGATGGTGTTCCCCAGCGCGTGGTCACGCTGTGGTCCTGCGCATTTTCAAGAATGTCCGGGTTGTCAAGTCCGCTACCGCCGATGATGCCGATCTTTGTCATGATTCAGGTTCCGATTCAAGGTTTCAACAAGCAGGGCCAGCACCGAGTCGATGTCTGCGCCATAGGTGACGATGCCTTCATCATGACCAGCCATGACGAACAGCACGGGCAAACTGTGCTGGGTCGCCACCAGTTGTGCCACGGCCCGCGCCATGGCCGGCGTGCCGTAGCTGATGTCAGGCGACGTATGGGGCGCGTTTTGTGCCAGCAGCGCATCAAAGAGGATGCGGCTGTGGACGTGCATGACACAGCGGACAACTGGGTCAGTGGCATAGATTGCGCCGTGGGTCATGGACTCCGAGGAGGCCTCCAGCGCGCCGCGTGAACGCACGCTGTTGTTGTCGATCGAAAACGACTCCACCAGGCAAAACTGATCGGGGCGCAGATGGCGCAGGGCGCCGGTGGCGCTGCCGGTGATCAGAAATTGCTGGCCACTGGTGCGCAGGCTGAGGTTGCCGTAGCCGATGCCGTTTGAATAAACCCCAATCAGTCCCAGGTCAAACAGAGTGGTGCGGGCGCGGTCAAGTTGGTCGAGTTGGGCCGATGGCGCCATGACGCCGTCAACGCGTTGGCTGCTGTACTTGATGACACCATCATCGTGGATCGCTTGCATCTCAGCGCTCCTGCGGAAACAGCGACAAAATAGCCGCCTCGCTGGCATCGCACAGGCCGCGCTCGCAAATCAGTTTTGTCACCAGGCGCGCCGGGGTCACGTCGAAGCTCCAGTTGCGCGCCGGTGTGGTGTCGGGGCAAAGCTGCACCGATGCAATGTCGCCATGCTGTGTTTTGCCGCTAATGAAACGCACTTCTTCGGCGCCACGCTCCTCGATGGGAATGCTGGCGACGCCGTCGCCCAGCGTGAAGTCAAACGTGGATGAAGGCAGGGCCACGTACATGGGAACGCCGTTGTCGCGCGCCGCCAGGGCCTTGAGGTAGGTGCCGATCTTGTTGGCCACGTCACCGTTGCGGGTGACGCGGTCGGTGCCGGTGATGACCATATCGACCAGGCCATGTTGCATCAAATGGCCCCCCGCGTTGTCGGCAATCAGCGTGTGGGGCACGCCGTGCTGCCCCAGTTCCCAGGCGGTCAGGCTGGCGCCCTGATTGCGCGGGCGGGTCTCGTCCACCCAGACATGCACCGGTATGCCGGCATCGTGGGCCGCATAAATGGGCGCCGTGGCGGAGCCAAAATCGACAAAGGCCAGCCAGCCCGCGTTGCAGTGGGTCAGGATGTTGACGCACTGGCCGGACTTGCTCTGAGCGACGGCGGCAATCAGGGCGTGGCCATGTTCGCCCAGGCGACGGCAATGCTCGGCATCTTCGTCGGCGATCGCGACCGCTGCGTCCCTGGCCAGCTTGCGCATGTGTGTCGGCGTACCGCCGACCGCGATGGTGGCCAACATGCGCTCGACCGCCCAGGCCAGGTTGGCCGCAGTAGGCCGGGTTGCCTTGAGGTCTGCAGCCGCCTGGCGCATAAAGTCGTTGAAGCTGTGGTCAGGTGCTTGCAGGGCCGCCAGGTACATGCCAAAACCTGCGCTGGCCCCGATCAGTCCGGCACCGCGCACCGTCATGTTGCTGATAGCGTTGCACATGTCTTTGAGACTGACCAGGTCGGCGATTTCGAAGGCATGCGGCAACCTGAGCTGGTTGATGACCTGGACCACCCGCTCATCACCCTCTTTCAGCCAGATCGTCCGATAGGGCTTGCCGTTGACTTTCATTTCAGCCAGCCGCGTTTCCTGAAGTACCACATGGGCACCAGGGCACTGGCCAGCATCAGGCACAGGGCAAACGGGTAACCTGCTTGCCAGTCCAGCTCTGGCATGAACTTGAAATTCATGCCGTAAATGCTGGCAATCAGGGTGGGTGGCAGCAGCGCCACGCTGGCCACCGAGAAAATCTTGATGATCTTGTTCTGGTTGATGTTGATGAAACCCACCGTGGCATCCATCAGGAAGTTGATTTTTTCAAACAGGAAAGCGGTGTGGGAGTCCAGCGAGTCGATATCACGCAAAATCTGACGCGCATCCTCAAACTGCTCGCCGTTGAGCATTTTGCTGCGCATCATGAAGCTCACGGCACGTCGGGTATCCATGGCATTGCGCCGGATGCGTCCACTCATGTCTTCATGGCGCGCAATGGCCCCCAGCACCTCGCCAGCCATGGCATCGGTGACATCACCTGACAAGACCTTGGCGCTGACCTTTTCCAGTTCATCGTAAATTTCTTCGAGCGTGTCAGCCGAGTACTCGGCATCGGCATCAAACAGCTTGAGCAGGACTTCTTTGGCATCTTCAATCAGGCCTGGCGCGCGGCGGGCACGCATGCGCAGCAGGCGGAACACCGGCACGTCTTCGTCGTGAATGGAAAACAGCACGCCTTTGCTTTTCAGCTCGTCGTTGACCAGGTTCAGGATAAAAGCCACGCGCACCGTGTGCGGATTTTCATCGTCGGCCACCAAAAAGTCACTGCGAATGTGCAACTCGCCATTGTCTTCCTTGTAAAAACGGGCCGATTCCTCGATGTCCTCGTCCATCGCATCTTCGGGAATGGACAAGCCAAAATATTGCTTGATCCAGCGCTTTTCTTCCAGTGTGGGCGATTCCAGGTCGACCCAGATGGGCTGGAAGCGCGACAGTTCTTCCAGTGATTCGATCTCCTCCTGAAACAGGCGGCCGTTGGCGAGGGTAAAGATGTTGAGCATGGGCTCACTCCCAAATGAGGTGGGTCATCAAGCGATGGGGGCTGGTGATGGGTTTTTAACCCTCCAAATGCACGTTATCGTGTTGAAAACCAGCGACTGGGGGAGGTTACCAGGCAGCGCTTCCAGTCAAAATCCAATCCTTCAACACCCAGGATTATCGCATTGCAGCACCTCTTGCGCCAATGAGATGGCGCTCAAGTCCTGAGCATGTTGCATTGCATCATGAAAAAATAATTGCAAATTAAGCCAAGCCCGGGCATAGTCAGTGCCATGATTTGAGCAACAGTTTTCCGGTTGCCAGCGTCGTTGGCAATTTTCTCACCCAAGAGCTTTAGGAGGCTTTTATGAACTTGACGATCAGCGGTCACCATTTGGAAGTAACACCGGCTTTGCGCAGTTACGTGACAAGCAAACTTGATCGGATTAAGCGGCATTTTGACCAGGTGGTGGATGTCAAAGTGTTGCTCACTCTGGAAAATCTCAAAGAAAAGGAGCGTCGGCAAAAGGCGGAATGCAACATTCACATCAAGGGCATTGAACTGTTTGCGGAAAGTGCCCATGCCGATCTGTATGCGGCGGTGGATGAGCTGGTCGATAAACTCGACCGTCAGGTGGTGCGCCACAAGGACCGTTTGCAATCGCACCATCATGACGCGCCCAAGCGCTTGATGTAATTTAAAATCTGGCAAGCCGCGCGCAAGTGTGTGCGGCTTTTTTTGTGCCTAATTTTGATCGCGCACCTTTAAAGTACATCATGAATCGACTCGCTTCCATCCTTTCGGCTGAACAAGTACTGGTCCACGTGGACGTTTCAAGCAAAAAAAGAGCTTTTGAAGAGGTGGGCCTGTTGTTTGAAAATCTGCACGGCCTGAGTCGTGCGCTGGTCACGGACAGCCTTTTTTCAAGGGAGCGTTTGGGCTCGACGGGTTTGGGGCATGGCGTGGCCATCCCCCACGGGCGCATCAAGGGACTCAAGGCGCCGATGGCCGCTGTCTTTCAGTTGGCGCAACCCATTGGCTTCGACTCCCCCGATGAACAGCCGGTCGGTCTGATGATTTTTTTGCTGGTGCCAGAGGCGGCCACCCAAAAACATCTGGAAATTCTGTCGGAAATTGCTGAAATGCTCAGCGATACGTCACTGCGGGACAAGCTCTTGACAGGTCAGGATGCTGCAGAACTGTACCAGCGCATTGCCGACTGGCAATCGGCCTGAACCTTGCCTGCCCCCGGAATATTTTGAGTTGGAGCGCCTGCCATGAAACCCACTGTCATCAGCGCCGACGTCCTCTTTGAGTCTTTTCGGGCCAGTTTGCGCTGGGAGTGGGTCGCTGGTTTGGGTGCTTCCGAACGGCGTTTTGACGAGGTCGCGGTGCGGGCCGCCCGCTCTGGTGCCGATCTGGTGGGTTATCTCAATTACATCCACCCGTACCGGGTGCAGATTTTGGGCGAGCGTGAAGTCGCTTACCTGGTCAACGCAACCCCTGATGACTGTTCCCGTCGTATTGCCCGCATCGTGACGCTGGAGCCCCCGGTGCTGGTGTTGGCCGACGGGCAAACCGCCCCCGAAGCGCTGACTTCCATGTGCGAACGCGCCCAGATTCCGATGTTTACCACCGATGGCTCGTCGGCCTTTGTCATTGACGTGCTGCGCGCTTACCTGTCCAAGCATTTTGCCGACCGTTGCACCATGCACGGCGTGTTCATGGACATTCTGGGCCTGGGCGTGCTCATTACGGGTGAGTCCGGCCTGGGCAAAAGTGAATTGGGGCTGGAACTGATCTCGCGCGGCAACGGTTTGGTGGCTGATGATGCCGTCGATTTGTACCGTATCAACCAGGACACGATCGAGGGGCGTTGCCCGGAGTTGCTGCTCAACTTGCTCGAAGTACGCGGCATTGGCCTGCTCGATATCCGCGGCATTTTTGGTGAAACCGCGGTGCGCCGTAAAAAACGCCTGCAACTGATCGTGCATCTGGTGCGCCGGGAAACCATGGAGCGTGATTACGAGCGTATTCCTTATGAACCCCTGACCCAGGATGTGCTGGATGTGCCTGTGCGCAAAGTGGTGATCCAGGTGGTGGCCGGGCGCAATATTGCGGTGCTGGTCGAGGCCGCCGTGCGCAACACGATTTTGCAAATGCGCGGGGTTGACACCTACAAGGACTTTGTTGAACGTCATCGGCTGGCGATGAGCGAGCCAACGTAAATTGAGCACGGGCATCGCTGCTGGCAGTGACTGCTGAGCCGGGGGGCAACCAGTACAATCGCCGAATTCTTTGCTACCCACTTCACTCATGTCCAAGTCACTGCTTCGTTCTGTCTGCTTGAGTTTGTCAGGCATTCTGCTGGTCGGTCTGACCGCCTGTGGCAGCCTGGATCGAGCCAGCAACCGTGCCGTCAGTGTGGTCACCCCCTACAAAATTGACATCGTGCAAGGCAATTTTGTCTCGCGCGAGCAAGCCGCGGCCCTCAAGGAAGGCATGAGCCGCTTGCAGGTGCGCGATATTCTGGGTACGCCGCTACTCACCAGTATTTTTCACGCTGACCGCTGGGACTATGTATTTACCTTCAAACGCCAGGGTGTCGAGCCGCAGTCGCGCCGGGTCACGGTATTTTTCACGGGCGACATCCTGACCAGGGTAGAGGCGGATGCCTTGCCCAGCGAGGCCGAGTTTGTTGCTTCGCTGGATTCGGGTCGCAAAACCGGCAAAATCCCTGTCCTGGAGATGTCGCCAGAGAGCCTGACGGCCACCGCTGCGGCGCCCCAGGCTGCTGCATCCAAAGCATTGCCGGCCTTGCCAGCGAGCTACCCGCCGCTGGAAAGCACCTCCAACTGATTCCCGGTTTTGACAATGACAGAGTCCCCACTTCACCGCATTTGCGTGGCCGGTGCCAGCGGACGCATGGGCCGCATGCTGATCGAGGCGGTTTGCCGTGCTGACGATTGCCAACTCAGTGGCGCGCTGGATGTGGCCACCAGTCCGGCGGTTGGCATGGACCCGGCGGCTGCTTTGGGACTCAGCAGTGGCATTGCCATCAGCGCTGACCTGCGCACCGGTTTGAACCACGCCCAGGCCCTGATCGACTTCACGCGCCCCGAGGGCACGCTGGCGCATTTGCAGGTCTGCCGCCAGCTGGGTGTGAACGCGGTCATAGGCACCACCGGGTTTACCGATGAACAAAAGCAGCAAATTGCCGAGGCCGCCAAAGACATCGCCATCGTCCTGGCCCCCAACATGAGTGTGGGCATGAACGTCACGCTCAAGTTGTTGGAGATGGCGGCCAAAGCGCTCAATACCGGGTACGACATTGAAATCATCGAGGCCCACCACCGTCATAAAGTGGATGCCCCCTCGGGCACGGCCCTGAAAATGGGCGAAGTCATCGCCGCAGCGCTGGACCGCGACCTGAAAGACTGTGCGGTTTATGCCCGTCACGGCGTGACCGGCGAGCGCGACCCGTCTTCCATCGGCTTTGCCACCATTCGCGGTGGCGACATTGTGGGTGACCACACCGTGCTGTTTGCCGGCACCGGCGAGCGCATCGAGATCAGCCACAAATCATCCAGTCGAGTGTCCTATGCGCAAGGCAGCTTGCGCGCCGTGCGTTTTTTGAGCGGCCGCAAAGCCGGGCTGTTTGACATGGCCGACGTGCTCAACCTGAAATGAACCTGGCGCAAATTTTTTGGCAAGGTGATGCCATGACGCGCATGGTGGCGCTGTTGCTGCTGGCCATGTCGGTCGGCAGCTGGGTGGTGATTGTCTGGAAAACATGGTTGTTGCGTCGTGCCAGTGGCGATGTGGCGCGTTGCATTGCGGCTTTTTGGCAATCCGCATCCGTGGCTGAAGCAGTCCTAAAAATCAAGGCGTTTGACCGGGAGTCGCTGGTGCTGCCGCTGGTGCTGGCGACCCGGCTTGAAGCCAGTCAAACTTTGGCCAGTGCCGGTGACCGCGCCCAGCAGCTCACCCGCGTGTTGCGCAATGCCTTGCACGCCGCGCTCACCAAGCTCCAGCACGGGCAGGTATTGCTGGCGACCGTGGGGGCCACGGCACCGTTTGTCGGCCTGCTGGGCACGGTGTGGGGCATCTACCATGCGCTCATTGGCATTGCCAGCGCGGGCCAGGTCACCATCGACAAAATTTCCGGCCCCGTGGGTGAATCGCTGATCATGACCGCTGCGGGTTTGGTGGTCGCCATTCCTGCCGTGCTGGCCTACAACGTGTTGGGCCGCGCGGTGGCACGGATGGAAGCCGAGCTTGAAGGCTTTGCCCGCGACCTGCGCGAGCTTGCCAGCACCGGGGCGGTTGCGCTCTAAGGTCCGCCATGTCATTTGGCCGTTTGGACCGTTCGTTGGGCTCACAGCCCATGAGCGACATCAACATGACGCCACTGATTGACGTGATGCTGGTGCTGGTGGTGATATTCATCATCACCGCACCGCTGCTGGCCAGCTCCATCAAGCTTGATTTGCCCACCACCGATGCCGCCAGGGCAGGCGATGCACCCAGGTCGGTCACGGTGGTGATGGATGCCGCTGGACAAACCTACCTGCAGGACCAGGCCGTGGCGCTGGACGAATTGGCGCGCCTGCTCACCCTGTCAGCCCGGGCCAATCCCGAGACAGAAGTGCTGTTGCGCGCCGACAAGGTCGTGCCCTATGGCCGCATCATCGAGGTGATGGGTGCGGCACAAAAAGCGGGCCTGAACCGCATTGGTTTTGTGGCCGATGCGCCCGCGCAGGCACAGGCTGTGCCAGCCGCCGCTGCACCTGCAGCCAAACCCTAAAATCAGACCCTGTTTCACGTTACTGCGGTAAGCCGCGCCGCCTCTCCAGACTGCCATGCAAGACAAATACAACCACCTCGACGTAGAACCCGCAGCCCAGGCCCATTGGCGCGCGCTGGATGCTTATCGCGTGAGCGAAAACGCGCAGGATGCCAGCGGCAAGCCGAAGAAAAAGTTTTACGCCTGCTCCATGCTGCCCTACCCCAGTGGCAAGCTGCACATGGGCCATGTGCGCAACTACACCATCAACGACATGCTGACGCGCCAGTTGCGCATGCAGGGCTACAACGTGCTGATGCCGATGGGCTGGGATGCCTTTGGCTTGCCGGCTGAAAACGCGGCCCTCAAAAACGGCGTGCCGCCAGCAAAGTGGACGTTCGAGAACATCGCCTACATGAAGGCGCAGATGCAGGCCATGGGCCTGGCCATCGACTGGAGCCGCGAGGTGGCCACCTGCACGCCCGCGTACTACAAGTGGAACCAGTGGCTGTTTTTGAAGATGCTGGAAAAAGGCATTGCCTACCGCAAGACGCAAGTTGTCAACTGGGACCCGGTGGACATGACCGTGCTGGCCAACGAGCAGGTGATCGACGGCAAGGGCTGGCGCACCGGCGCGGTGGTCGAGAGGCGTGAAATTCCGGGCTATTACCTGGCCATCACCCAGTACGCCGAAGAGCTGCTGGCCAACGTCACTGGCGACAACATGCCCGGCTGGCCCGAGCGCGTCAAGCTGATGCAGGAAAACTGGATTGGCAAGAGTGAGGGCGTGCGCTTTGCCTTCATGCACAGCATTGCCGGGGCCGACGGCGCGCTGATCGGCGACGGCAAGATGTACGTGTTCACCACGCGGGTTGACACCATCATGGGTGTGACCTTCTGCGCGGTGGCAGCTGAGCACCCGTTGGCCACGCATGCCGCATTGAACAACCCGGAACTGACTGCGTTCATTCAGGAATGCGCACAAGGGGGCACGACCGAGGCTGAGTTGGCCACGCAAGAGAAAAAGGGCATGGCCACGGGCCTGTTTGTCACGCACCCGTTGACCGGCGACAAGGTTGAAGTGTGGGTGGGAAATTACGTGCTGATGAGTTACGGCGATGGTGCGGTGATGGGTGTGCCCGCACATGACGAGCGCGACTTTGCGTTTGCGCTGAAATACCAGCTGCCGATCAAGCCCGTGGTGGGCGTGGCGGCGCAGGTGTTCGACACGACCACCTGGCAGGACTGGTATGCCGAAAAAGGTAGCGGAGTCGCTGTGAACTCTGGCAAATACGACGGCCTGAAGTTCAAGGAATGTGTCGATGCCGTGGCAGCTGATTTGCTGGCCCTCGGCCTGGGCGAGAAAAAAATCACCTGGCGCCTGCGCGACTGGGGCGTGAGCCGCCAGCGCTACTGGGGCACGCCCATCCCGATCATCCATTGCGACGAGCACGGCGCGGTGCCCGTGCCCGAAAAAGACCTGCCGGTGGTGCTGCCGGTTGACCTGGTGCCGGACGGCTCGGGCAACCCGCTGAACAAATGCGAAGCGTTCCATGCGGGCGTGACCTGCCCGGTGTGCGGCAAGGCGGCGCGGCGCGAAACCGACACCATGGACACGTTCGTGGACAGCTCCTGGTACTTCATGCGCTACTGCGACCCGAACAACAGCGAAAAAATGGTGGCTGACGGCGCCGACTACTGGATGCCGATGGACCAGTACATCGGCGGCATCGAGCACGCCATCCTGCACCTGCTGTACGCGCGCTTCTGGACCAAGGTAATGCGTGATATGGGCCTGGTGAAGGTCGATGAGCCCTTCACCAAGCTGCTGACCCAGGGCATGGTGCTCAACCACATCTACTCTCGTCGCACTGACAAAGGCGGCAAGGACTATTTCTGGCCGCACGATGTGGAACACGTGTTTGACGAGGCAGGCAAAGTCACTGGCGCACGCCTCATCAACACCGTGGGCGAGCTGGCCGTTGGCACGCCCATTGACTACGAGGGCGTGGGCACCATGTCCAAGTCCAAAAACAACGGCGTCGATCCGCAGGACCTGATCGAGAAATACGGCGCTGACACGGCGCGCCTGTACACCATGTTCACCGCCCCGCCCGAGGCCACGCTGGAGTGGAACGATGCAGCGGTGGAAGGCAGCTACCGCTTCTTGCGCCGGGTGTGGAACTTTGGCGTCAAACTGGCGGCAACGGCGCCGGTGGAAAACCTGAGCACGGTCGAATTCGGCAAAGAAGTCAAGGCCTTGCGGCTGGAAATCCACACTGTGCTCAAGCAGGTGGATTACGACTACCAGCGCATGCAGTACAACACCGTGGTGTCGGGAGCCATGAAAATGATCAATGCTTTGGAAGACTTCAAAGCCATCGATTGTGCGGATGCGCAAGTGGTGCTGATCGAAGGCTTCGGCATTTTGCTGCGCTGCCTGTACCCGGCTACGCCGCACATCACGCACACGCTGTGGCGCGAGCTGGGCTACGCCCGGCAACTCGGTGACTTGCTCGACGCGCCGTGGCCACAGGTGGACCCGAGCGCCCTGGTGCAGGACGAAATCGAACTCATGCTGCAGGTCAACGGCAAGCTGCGCGGCTCGATCGTGGTGAGTGCCAGCGCTGACAAAGCCACCATCGAGCAGGCCGCCATCGGCCACGAGATGTTCCAGAAATTGTCCAACGGTGCGGCGCCAAAAAAAGTGATTGTGGTGCCGGGACGCTTGGTGAATCTGGTGGTCTGAGCCATGGCGCAACACAAACCCATGACCACTTCGACTCTCACGACACGGCGCGCGGTGGTGCAGTTCGCAGCCCTGGCGGCTGTCGGCCTTGGCCTGGCAGGCTGCGGCTTCCGGCTGCGCGGCAGTCAGGCTTTTGCTTTCAAAAGTATTGCCATCCTGCCCAACCCGGGCGTTGCCGTGGCGCAGGAACTGCGCCTCTCTTTTGGCGCTGCCGTGCAGGTGTTGGCAACCGATGCGCCTGGCACGCCAGCGCAGCTGGTGCTGAATGTGACCAACGAGCAGCGCGAAAAAATTGTGGTCGGCGTCAACGTCTCGGGGCAGGTGCGTGAATTCCAGTTGCGCATGCGCGTGCGCTTGAACCTGCGCACTGCCCAGGGCAAGGAAATCATCGAGAACGATGAGATCGTGCAACAGCGCGACATCAGCTACAACGAGTCGGCGGCGCTGGCCAAAGAGGCCGAAGAAACGCTGCTTTACCGCGACATGCAGTCTGATATCGTGCAACAAATCCTGCGCCGTCTGGCAGCCATTCAGCCGGGTCAGCTGGACTGATGCCGCCCCATGCAAATCCAGACTGCGGCACTCGCCGCGCATCTGCAAAAAGGCCTGAAGCCGCTCTACACCCTGCATGGCGATGAGCCATTGCTGATCCAGGAAGCGCTGGATGCCATTCGTGCGGCGGCGCGCGTGCAGGGCTTCACCGAGCGCAGTTCGCACACTGTGTCCGGGGCCCACTTCGACTGGGGTGAGGTGCTCGCCGCGGGGGGGTCGCTGAGCCTGTTTGCCGACAAGCAAATGCTTGAGCTGCGCATTCCCTCGGGCAAGCCCGGCAAGGAGGGCAGTGCTGCGCTACAACAGCTGGCCGGGCAAGCGCGCGGCAACGACAGCGTGTTGACGCTGGTGATCCTGCCCCGGCTGGATCGCATGACCAAGTCCAGCGCCTGGTTTGCCGCGCTCGAAGGCGGTGTCACGCTCGAAGTCAGTCCGGTGGAGCGCGCCGCCCTGCCGCAGTGGATTGCCCAGCGCCTGGCCGCGCAGGGCCAGCGCGTGGTGGCGGGCGTGGAAGGCCAGCGCACGCTGCAGTTTTTTGCCGACCGGGTGGAGGGCAACCTGCTGGCTGCGCACCAGGAAATCCAGAAGCTCGCCTTATTGCACCCTGAAGGCGAATTGCGCTTTGCGCAGATCGAGAGCGCGGTGCTCAACGTGGCCCGTTACGACGTGTTCAAGCTCAGCGAGGCGGTGCTCGCGGGTCAGCAGGCGCGGGTGCAGCGCATGCTCGATGGCCTGCAGGCCGAAGGCGAGGCCGAAGTGCTGGTGCACTACACGCTGGCCGAAGACATTCGCGCCCTGAAGCGCGTCAAGGATGCCATCAACCGGGGCAGCCCCCTGCCCATGGCCTTGCGCGAACAGCGCGTGTGGGGCAACAAGGAGCGCCTGTTCGAGCGGGTACTGCCGCGCCTGAGCGATGCCGCACTGGCGCATTTGCTGCAAGCGGCGCATCAAGTCGATGGCGTGGTCAAAGGACTCAAGCGTCCCGACTGGCCGGTGGAGCCCTGGCAAGCGTTGCAATTGCTGGCGTTGCAGCTCTGCCGGGCCTGTGCGGGCCAGAAACCTGCTTTGTTGGGGTAACACAACCCGGCCCGTGCTTGTCAGCGCGGTGTCAACGGCCTGGTGCCAAGATGCGTTGTGGATGGGAATCCTGTTCGGGGTTTCATTTTTCACTTTTTTAAAGGAGATTTCATGAATAAACTTTTGACGTTACTGGGCCTGAGTCTGTCACTGTCCCTCGGTAGCGCTTACGCCGCTGATGCCACTACCCCGGCCAAGCCTGCAACCCCTGCCAGCCCCGCCAAGGCTGCGACACCCGCAGTCCCTGCAGCACCCGCAGTGCCTGCTGCAAAAAGTGCCCAACAAAGCAAAATGGCCACCTGCAACCAGACCGCTGGCGACAAAAAGGGCGATGAGCGCAAGGCCTTCATGAAGGATTGCCTGAGCGCCAAACCTGCTGTGGCAGCGGCGCCTGCAACCAGTGCAAAGACGACGCAGCAAGAAAAAATGAAAACCTGCAACAAAGAAGCGGGTGACAAAAAGCTCAAGGGCGACGAGCGCAAAGCCTTCATGAAAACCTGCCTGAGCAACAAAGGCTGAGTTTCCAGGATAAAAAAACTGCAAAAACCCCCGCCAGTTGTGCTGCGCGGGGTTTTCTTTTGGCATGATGCAGGCTATGCCGAAACGCCAGACCCTGACTCCTTCCATTTCCTGCGTGATACCTGCGTACAACGAAGCACGCAGCCTGGGTACCCTGGTGCCTGACATACTGAATGCGCTGAAGCGTTTGAGTGCGCAAGTCGAGTTGATCATTGTGGATGACGGCAGCCGTGATGACACCATGGCGGTGATGCATGCCCTGTGCGCGCAATACCCGCAGGTGATCTACCTCAAGCTGTCGCGCAATTTTGGCAAGGAGCCGGCCTTGACGGCTGGCATTGAAGCTGCGCAGGGGGACGTCGTCATTTTGATGGACGGCGACGGCCAGCACCCGGTGTCCTTGCTGCCCGACATGCTGGCCAAATGGCGCGCTGGTTCTGACGTGGTCTATGCGGTGCGCCAGACCCGGCACGACCAGTCGGGCTTGCAGATCAGACTGACCGCCTGGTTTTATAAATTGGTCAACCTGGGCAACCGGGTCAAAATTCCGGCCAATGCCGGTGATTTCCGGCTGATGGACCGGCAAGTGGTGGAAGCCTTGAAACGTCTGACCGAGCGCAACCGGTTCATGAAGGGCCTGTATGCCTGGGTCGGCTTCAACAGCACCGCCATCGACTACCAACCCCTGCCGCGCACCGACGGCAAAAGCAATTTTGGCTTGATGGGCTCCCTGTCTCTGGCCTTTACCGGGATTCTGGCGTTCTCGATTGCCCCGCTGCGGGCGCTGACGCTCTCCGGACTCATCCTCTCGGTGCTCGCGCTGGGCTACGGCCTATGGGTGGTGGGCGAATTCTTCATCCTGGGCATTGCTGTCCCCGGCTACGCCACCATTGTGGTGGGCATGATGTTTTTCAGTGGTATCCAGTTGTTGTCGATCGGTATTCTGGCCGAGTACGTGGGCCGCATTTACGAAGAAGTCAAACAGCGGCCCAACTACCTGGTGAGCCAGCGTCTGGGGCAAGGGCTGCCGCTGCAGTTGCCGGATCAACCCCCCGCGTGAGCGCTTCCACTTTCTGGTTTCTGGTGGTCGGCGCCGCCGCTGCGGTGACCCATATGGGCGTTTTTGCGCTGGCCCAAGCCCACATGTGGCCCGAATTGGCCAACGCACTGGGCTTCTGTGTGGCGTTTGGCGTCAGCTTTGCCGGGCACCGGCTGCTCAGTTTCAAAGACGCCGGTACCAGCGTGACCACCAGCTTGCGCCGCTTTGGCATCACCGCGCTGGCCGGCTTTGCCAGCAACGAAATCATGTTTGTCGTGTTGTTGCGCGGCCTGGCACTGCCGAGCCTGCTGGCGCTATTCCTGGCGCTTGTTTTTGCAGCCGGGCAAACCTTTGTGCTGAGTCGCTTCTGGGCTTTTCGCCGCTGAAGCGTCTGCGGTGCCACCCGAGCGGAACAAGTCCCAGCCGGCACCCTGGTAAAACAGCGTCCAGCCCGGCAGATTGGTCGTTATCTGATGGCCGCTGCGTCCGGCATACCAATGGCCCGGGGTTTGTGCCACCTGGGCCAGCACGTCCATGGGTTGCAGCAATTGGGCTGCTTTGGCATCGAAGTCGGCCCCCTCGAACAACTCGCGATGCCAGCCGTCGCCCACCTGTTGGCGCAACGCGGGCCAGTCGCCCAGCACCACCATCGGTTTGACGGTCTGCGCATAGAGCGGCAAGTCGTACGGAAAGCCATCAGACACATACAAAGTGTCTGTGGGCGCGGCGGCGCAGGCAAACACTTGCGCCACGTCCTGTGAGCGGCCGGTACGGGTGACATTGCCCACGCTCAGCACGATGCCCAGCGCGATGCCGATGTTGATCACGACAATGGCCAAGAACACCTTGCGCGCCGATGCGCGCTGCGCCATCACGCGTTGCCAGCCCAGTGAAGCCAACAGCGCCAGCGGCGGGATCACCGGCAGGATGTAGCCGACCAGCTTGGAATTGGGGATCGAGAAAAACACCCAAATCGCCAGCACCCAGACCCAGCACAGTTTCCACCAGGGCTCGGCCAGCGCCACATCGCTGGCCAGCGTCATGGCCGTGACCCGGCGCACCTGGCCGAGCGCAAAAAACAGCCAGGGAAACAGCAACAGCGTCAGTGCCAGCAGGTAAAACCACCAGGGTTGCGGGTTGTTGAAGACAGTTGCGGTGTAGCGGTTGAGCTGCTGGCCGACAAACATGTAATTGAAAAAGTCGGGATAGGTTTGCTGTGCCAGCACAAACCAGGGCAGGGCGATGATGGCAAACAGGGCCAGGCCACTCAGCCAGGGCAAGTGCCAGATTTTTTTAAATTGGTGCGTCCAGATCAGCCAGATAAAAATCACCAGACCGGGCAAGGCAATGCCAATCAGCCCCTTGCTCAGCATGCCCAGGGCGCAGGCCACAAAACCGAGCCGCGCAAGCCAGGCGTTGGGCCTGTCGCCGGCCATGAAAGCAAAGGCAAAACACCAGATCGCCAGCCCGATCCAGGTAGCCACCAGCATGTCGTGGTTGATGTATTGGCCGCCTATCAAAAAGGTCAGGCTGGTGCCCAGCATCAGTGCCGCGCGGCGTGCAATCACTTCGGTGCTGAGGGTGCGCGCGGCCCAGTACAGCGCCGTCAGCATGAGCCCGGCGTGCAGCGCGGGCACCAGGCGCAAGGCCAGCTCATTGACGCCAAAGGTCGCCACGCTGATGGCTTCCAGCCAATACAGGTAGGGCGGCTTGTGAAAGAAGGGAATGCCGTTCAGGCGCGGCGTCAGCCAGTCGCCGCTGACCAGCATCCAGCGGCCAATTTCGCCATAGCGGCCCTCATCCGGTATCGCAATCGGGCGCAGTGAAGCCAGCACCAGCAGCATGAGCCACAACGCGAGCAGGGTCAGCCAGGATTTTTGTCGTTCAGAAAGGTTTTTAATCACCGGCGGATTTTAGCGGTGGGGTGACATCCCGCCCGCGTACCACGGTCACCTTGGCCTGCTGCAAGGCATGGACAAAGTCAGGGCTGGCCAGGTAAGCGAACTCCTGCGCGCGGGCGATGCCAATGGCATCCTCCGGCTCGGCGGCCTGTGCCGGGTGGCACATCAGAATAGCGCCCGTCGGTGCGTGTGCCAGCCAGCCTGTCATCAGGGCCGCGTAATGCGCTGGGCCACCGTCAAAGTCATAGATGCCAAAAAGACCTCTGGCCATCGCCAAATCAGCGCGGGCTGCGATGGCTGCAAGCGCGCTTGCCCCCATCCAGCCAATCACCCGGCTTTTCAGGTCAGCCAGGCCGGGCGGTGCGCGTGAAATGCGCAGGTAAGGCTTGACCGCGTGCGAGCCGTAGCGTCGCACCAACGTTGCGACCAGCGCCTCGCGAATGCCGGCGAACTGCTGCACATGCTGATGCCCATCGACAAAATCGGGCGGCGCGAGCCAGTGCGCTTCGAACGCATCGAGCTGGCGCTCGATCACGGCGCTGGCCTGGGCGCGATCGAAGCCACCCAGCAGCGCGCGGCGCATGGCCGCACCCAGCGGCAGACCGTGACCCGCGGCCAGCGCAAAGTCACTGGTCCAGTCAAGATGCAGGCCCACGTCCAATTGGCCATGCAGGTCCTGCAACAGTGCTGCATCTTGTGCCCAGCGCGGTGACAGCACCATGGCGCTGGTGGCGCTGATGCGCCCCATCTGCGCCAGTTTGGCAATGCCCATCGAGGCGCTGGCGTGGATGGCAAAGTCATCGGCGCAGACGATCACCCCCTTGCTGCCTGCCGACCCGGATTCATTCATGCGACAGCCAGAACCCCGGTCGGGCATATTGATCTTTCAGGTAGTCCACCCACAGGCGCACGCGCATGGCCAGGTGTTTGCGTTGCGGGAACACGGCATAAATACCGTTCGACGGTGCGGCAAAGTTTTCCAGCACGGGAATCAGCGCGCCGGAGGCGACCTCGGCCTGCACCTCCCAGGTGCTGCGCCAGGCAATGCCGTAGCCCGCCAGGCACCAGTCAAACAGCACCTCACCGTCCGAGCAGCTCAAGGGGCCACCCGGTTTGAGGTGAATCACCTCCACCCCTTCATTTTGCGGCACTGAAAAGGCCCAGCCACGGGTTTGCGAGGCATCGCTGGACAGGGTCAAACAGTCAAAGTGCGACAGATCATGCGGATGCTGTGGTGTGCCATGGCGCTTGAGGTAGCCGGGGGTGGCCACGCACAGGCGGCGGTTGTCGGCCAGGCGCACACTCACCAGGGACGAGTCAGGCATCTCGCCCACCCGGACGGCGCAGTCAAAGCCTTCGGCTGCCAGGTCCACCACCCGGTCGCTCAGGCTCAGGGAAATAGTCACCTCCGGCTGCAACTCGCGAAAGCGCGGCACCAGCGGCGCCACATGCCGGCGGCCAAAACCCGCGGGCGCCGTCAGGCTCAAATGGCCGTTGGCCTTGATGCCTCCGGCCGAGACGCTGGCCTCGGCATTGGCCAAATCGATGAGCAGGCGCTGGCAGTCTTCCAGAAACGCGTTACCTTCATGCGTCAGGCTCACGTGTCGCGTGGTGCGCACCAGCAACTTCACGCCAAGGTGCTCTTCCAGCGCATCCAGTCGCCGCCCGATGATGGCCGGAGCCACGCCCTCCGCCTTGGCGGCAGCCGTCAGGCCACCGCGGGCCGCCACCGCGACAAAAGTTTCGAGTTGTTTGAGTTTGCTCATGATTTTTGATTCAGCTTGCCCCGGCATGCGGCAAAAGCACATATTAACAATGCCGTCAACGCAGCGGTACGGTTGACCCTCGGTGCGGGTGGTCGAAACCAGTCAGCGGTTTCAGGCGTAGCGCTTGCTGCGCAAATTGTTTTTCATCTCGCGCAACAGCGGCTGCAACTTGTCGCTGCCAATGCGCAGCGCCACGCAGGTGGCCAGGATGTCGATGATCATCAGGTGCAGCAGGCGCGACACCATCGGGCTGTAGCGGTCGTAGCCTTCCGGATGGTCGGCGGCCACATGGATGTCGCCCGCCGCGGCCAGCGGTGAGCCGCTGGCGGTGATGACGATGGTGGTGGCGCCGTTCTTGCGCGCAATGTCGCACGAGTCCATCAAGTCGCGGGTGCGCCCCGAGTTGGAAATCACCAGCACGCAGTCGCCGGGTTGCAGCAGCGA
This sequence comes from Betaproteobacteria bacterium HGW-Betaproteobacteria-18, assembly GCA_002842265.1. Classification (GTDB taxonomy): domain Bacteria; phylum Pseudomonadota; class Gammaproteobacteria; order Burkholderiales; family Burkholderiaceae_C; genus Rhodoferax. The sequence goes on from PHCO01000007.1 coordinate 24,222, forward strand.
GGCGCTCATCACCTGCATGTGGCCGTCGCTGTAGGCCACGCCGTTGATGCCCAGGCGAAAGAACTTGTGCTGCGCATCCTGCGCCACCACGCCCGAGTTGCCGACGCCGAAAAACTCGATGCGGCGGCCCGACTGGTAGGCCTTGAGCAGTGCTTCCACCGCCTTGTCGATGGCGCTGGCGGACGCATCGTTGCGGTATTTCAGAAAAGCCGCCACGGTGTTGTCAATCACCTTGACCATGATGTCGCTGGTTTTGTCATCGGCATCCACACTGCGGTGGATGAACGGCACGCCCTCACTCACGCTGCCCGCCAGCTTGAGCTTGAAGTCACTCAAGCCGTCGTAGCCCACGCTGCGGCAAAAACGCACTACCGTGGGCTTGCTCACATGGGCGCGGTCGGCCAGTTCGCTCACCGGCATCAGGGCAAAGCTGCGCGGGTCGCTCAGCACCAGTTTGGCCACGCGCTGTTCGGCCGGGGCCAGTGAGGGCAGGCAGGCTTTGATTCTGTCAAGCATGGTGACGCATTTTCATGGGTTCGTTGTGGGGTCGACTTCAGTCGACCATGGCGGACTAAAGTCCGCCCCACAGGGTTCAGGATCCGCGTCTAGCATTCTTCGCTCCAGCAAAAGCCGTCGCGGGCGATCATGGCGCTGGTGGCGCTGGGGCCCCAGGTGCCAGCGGCATAGGGGCGCGGGCCCTGGGCATCAGTCTGCCAGTGGGTCAGGATCGGCTCAACCCAGCGCCAGGCTTCTTCCTGCTCGTCGCTGCGCACAAACAGGTTGAGTCGTCCATCAATCACGTCCAGCAGCAGCCGCTCATACGCGCCCACGCGTTCCTGGCCAAAGCGCTTGTCAAAGTCCAGATCCAGCTGCACCGGTGACAGCGTGTGGGAATTCTTGCGGTTGTCCTGGCCTTGCGCCAGCAGGTGCAGCTCCAGCCCGTCTTTGGGTTGCAGGTTGATCACCAGCCTATTGGCCATGCCGATTTGCGAATTGAAAATGGCGTGCGGTGTCGGTCTGAAATTCACCACGATGCGCGCATCGCGCCCGGCCAGGCGCTTGCCGGTGCGGATGTAAAACGGCACGCCGGCCCAGCGCCAGTTGGAAATCTCGGTGCGCAGCGCGACAAAAGTCTCGGTCTGGCTGGTGGGGTTGACACCCAGCTCGTCGCGGTAGCCAGCCACGGCCGCGCCGCCAATGGCACCGGCCCCGTACTGGCCGCGAATCACGTCCTGCGCCAGCGTCTCGGCGGTCCAGGGTTTGAGCGAGCGCAACACCTTGAGCTTTTCGTCGCGGATGGCATCGGCATGCGAGTTGATCGGCGGCTCCATGCCAATCGCGCACAGCAATTGCAGGGCGTGGTTTTGCACCATGTCGCGCAGTGCGCCGGTGGTCTCGTAAAACGCGCCGCGTTTTTCCACGCCCAGTTCTTCGGCAATGGTGATCTGGATGTTGGCAATGTGCTCGCGCCGCCACAGCGGCTCGAACAGGGCGTTGCCAAAACGCAGCGCAAACAGGTTTTGCACGGCAGGCTTGCCCAGATAGTGGTCGATGCGGAACACCTGTTTTTCGCTGAACACCTGCGCCACGCTGTGGTTGATGGCGCGGTTGCTGGCCAGGTCGTGGCCCAGCGGTTTTTCCAGCACCACGCGCGTCTGCGGCGTGTTCAGGCCAGCGGCAGCCAGCTGCTCGACGATGGTGGTGAACAACGTGGGCGCGGTGGCCAGGTACATCACCACGGTGTCGGCCGGGCGCTGCGCCAGCTTGTCGCGCAGGTAAGCGTAATGCGCGGGCTTGGACAAGTCCATGCTGACAAATTCCAGCAGGCTGGAAAAGCGCTCGAACTCCTCCGGGCTGGGGCGTTTGGCCAGTTCCACCTCGTCAAAACGGGCCTGGATCATGGCGCGGTAACGCTCGTCGCTGAGGTCGTCACGGCCCACGCCGATGATGCGTGCCCCTTCGGGCAAAGTGCCGTGCTTGAAGGCCTGGAACAGCGCCGGCATCAGTTTGCGCCAGGACAGGTCGCCGGTGCCGCCAAAAAGTACGAGGTCAAAACTCATGTGAAAAAGTCAGCGTTGGGTTGAGGAATGCGAGGCCAAAAATTGAACCCGTAATGTAACTTAGTTTCATGAATTTCAGATAACTTGGTAACTCATGCGTGTTGATGGCGCATCAGCATGGCGTTTCCCCCAGCTACGAAAGGCGGCGAAAGAGGGTATGCTTTCGCCTGTTTTATCAATCGCCCTCGCATTTCATGATGGGCATCACAGGAGTTTTCATGAAGAAGTTGTTGTTGGTGTCTGTATTGGGTTTGTCGGCTGGTATGGCGCAGGCGCAAACCGTCAACGTGATTTGCTCGGTACAAGCCGAGTGGTGCAACATGATTGGAACGGTGTATGGCAAAACCACCGGCACCAAGATCAATATCTCGATGAAAGGTTCGGGCGAGGCCCTGGCCCAGTTGATCGCCGAAAAGGACAACCCCAAAACCGACATCTGGTTTGGCGGCACCGGTGACCCGCATTTACAAGCGGCCGAGCAGGGCTTGTCGCTGGAATACAAATCTCCCACGCTGCCCCAGTTGCAAGGCTGGGCGCAACAGCAAGCAGCGCAGTCCAATTACCGCACGGTGGGTATTTACTCTGGCCCGCTGGGCTTTGGCTACAACACCGAACTGCTGGCCAAGAAAAAAATTGCGATTCCAAAGACCTGGAACGATTTGCTCAACCCCGCTCTCAAGGGCGAAATCCAGGTGGCCAACCCGGCCTCCAGCGGCACCGCCTACACCATGGTGGCCACGCTGGTGCAACTCATGGGGGAAGACCAGGCCTTTGAGTACATGAAGAAGCTGCACAAAAACATCAGCCAATACACCCGCAGCGGCACCGGCCCGATCAAGGCCGCTGCGCGTGGCGAAACCACCGTGTCGATCAGTTTTGTGCACGATGCTCCCGGCGAAAAAATGAACGGCTTCCCGGTGGAGGCCATCACCCCCACCGACGGCACGGGTGCCGAGATTGGCTCCATGAGCATCATCAAGGGCGCACGCAATCTGGAGGCCGCCAAGAAGTTTTACGAGTGGGCGCTGACCCCGGCTGCGCAGGAAATGGCAGCTGCGGCCAAGCAGTTCCAGGTGCCGTCCAACAAAGCCGCCAAGGTCGATGCGCGGGTGCCGGACTTCAAGAAGATCAAGTTCATCAACTACGACTACGCCAAGTACGGCGCATCGGCTGAGCGCAAGCGGCTGATTGCCAAGTGGGAAAAAGAAGTCAATTCGCTGCCGCGTTAAGCCTCTGTCGCTATTGCCGTCTGGTCTGATGTGGGGTCGACTTCAGTCGACCGTGGCAGACTGAAGTCTGCCCCACACAGGCCATGACCACAAAAACCGTGAATAAAAACCCCAACCAGGCCATCCGCCTCTGGCTCATCGTTGGCCTGTTGGCCTATCTGGTGTTGCCCTGGTATGCCATTCAGGACACCGCCTGGTACAGCGTGCTGCCGCAGATCATGGGCGGCACCGAAACCGCCAATGGTTTGCTGCAAGCCTTCGTGTACGGGCGCACCTGGTTGCTGCTGGGGCTGCTGGGCTTGGCGGTTGCGGCCATTGGCCTGGTCGTGCCGCCCGGCAAACCGCAAAGCACCTGGCTGCTCGCCGGTGGCCTGTTGGGCTTTCTGGGCCTGCTGTGCAGCGGTTTCATGATCGGCTCGAAGGGCTGGTCGTTTGAGTTCCTGAATGCCCGCTTTGGCGAGTTGGCGGTCAACCAGTTCGGCATCGGCATCGGTGCCTTCGTCGCCTTGCTGGCGCTGGTGATGCTGACCGCTTTTGGCGTGGCCCGGCGTGGCATGTTCAAGGGCGACCTGTTCATTGCCGCAGCCGTGCTGGGCTGCTCGGTCTTGCTGTTGCTGTTCATTGCCTTTCCGGTCACCAAAGCCTTGTATGGGGCCTTTCTGAACGAAGAAGGGCATTGGGCGTTCTCGGCCATCTTTGAGCGCATTGGCCATGAGCGGGTCTGGGGTTTGAACTGTCTGGCCGGAGGCGTGCGCTGTGGTGTTGCCTGGAACACGCTGTTTCTGGCGCTGCTCACCGCCACCGGGACCACCCTCATGGGCACCATGATGGCGCTGCTGGCAGAGCGCAGTGCCAGCCGCTCTGTGCAAACCCCGCTGCGGGTGGTGGCGCTGCTGCCCATCATCACGCCGCCGTTTGTGGTGGGCCTGGGCCTGATCCTGCTGTTTGGCCGTGCCGGTGTGGTGAACCAATTTCTGGAATACGCCTTTGGCATCCAACCCACACGCTGGTTTTACGGCCTGTTTGGCATCTGGATCGCCCAGCTGTTTGCCTTCACCCCGATTGCTTTCATGATCATGCGCGGCGTCGTGCAGGGCGTGGCGCCCAGCATGGAAGAAGCTGCGCAAACCCTGCGCGCCAACAAGCGCCAAACCTTTTTTACGGTCACCTTGCCACTGCTCAAACCCGGTCTGGCCAATGCGTTTTTGGTCGGCTTCATCGAGAGCATTGCCGACTTTGGCAACCCCATTGTGGTGGGGGGGCAGTTTTCGGTGCTGTCCACCGACATCTTTTTTGCCATTGTGGGCGCCCAATACGACCAGGGTCGCGCGGCGTCGCTGGCCTGGATTTTGACGCTGTTTGCGCTGGGCGTGTTTGCCCTGCAACGCGGCTTGCTGGGCAAGCAAAACTACACCACGGTCAGTGGCAAGGGCGATGCGGGCATTCCCATGGCCCTGCCCGATGGTGTGCGCCGGGTCATCCACGCGGTGGTCTATCCCTGGCTGGCGTTCACGGTGATTGTTTATCTGTTTGCCTTCGCGGGTGGTTTTGTACAAACCTGGGGGCGCGATTACACCTTTACCCTGGCGCACTTTCAAACGGCCTTTGGCCTGGAGTGGGGCCAGTTTGGACTGGTTTGGGCAGGTACGGCCTGGAATTCGTTCTTTACCACCGTCAAACTGGCGGGCTTGGCGGCCCCCATCACCGCCACCGTCGGCTTGCTGATTGCCTACCTGCTGGCGCGCACCGAGTTTCGGGGCCAGGGCTGGTTTGAATTTGTCGCGCTGCTGGCCTTTGCCATCCCCGGCACGGTGCTCGGCGTGAGTTACATCCTGGCGTTCAACGTGCCGCCGGTCGAGCTCACCGGCACCGGTCTCATCATCGTGCTGTGCTTCATGTTCCGCAACCTGCCCGTGGGCGTGCGCGCCGGCACGGCAGCCTTCAAGCAGCTCGACAAGTCGCTCGATGAAGCCTCGCTGATGCTGCGCGCCTCCACCTTTCAGACGCTGCGCCATGTGGTGTTGCCGCTACTCAAGCCCGCGCTGGTGGCGGCGCTGGTCTATAGCTTTGTGCGCGCCATGACCACGGTCAGCGCGGTGATCTTTCTGGTCACCGCCGAGAACGAGCTGGCCACCACCTACATCATTGGCCGCGTTGGCAATGGCGACTACGGTGTGGCACTGGCCTATTGCACGGTGCTGATCATTCTGATGTCGGCATCGATTGCGCTGATCCAGTTTTTGGTGGGTGAGCGCAAGTTGGGCAGACGTAAAACCGGTGTCGTCGCCAAGGCCGTGCCCATTCATTAGCGGCTTGCATTTCTTTTGACTCACTTTTTACAGCTCGCACTGAGCACCAACTTGTACCGTTCGCACTGAGCACCAACTTGTACCGTTCGCACTGAGCACCAACTTGTACCGTTCGCACTGAGCACCAACTTGTACCGTTCGCACTGAGCACCAACTTTTACCGTTCGCACTGAGCTTGTCGAAGTGCTGTCAGGAAATCACAATGAACCACGGCGTTGAATTCAAAAATATCACCAAGCGTTACGGCACCGACAGCGCGGCTCCGCTGGTGATCAAGGGCGTTAATTTCGAGATCGAAAAAGGCTCGCTCACCACCATCCTCGGGCCATCCGGCTGTGGCAAAACCACCGTGCTGCGCATGATTGCCGGTCTGGAAACGCCCACCGGCGGCCAGATCATCATGGACGGCAAAGACGTCACCACGCTGGGCCCGGCGGACCGCAATGTCAGCATGATGTTCCAGAGCTACGCACTGTTCCCCCACATGAACGTCGTCGAAAACGTGATGTACGGCCTGAAGATGTCGGGCGTTGAGAAGGGCGAGGCCGCGCGGCGGGCAGTGGAAACCCTGGGCAACGTCGGCCTGGTGGGGTATGACGAGCGCCTGCCCAGCGAACTCTCGGGCGGCCAGCAGCAGCGCGTGGCGCTGGCCCGGGCGCTGGTGCTGGAGCCCGGCGTGCTGTTGTTTGACGAACCCCTGAGCAACCTCGATGCGCGTCTGCGCCGCGACATGCGCGAAGAAATCCGCAGTCTGCAGCAGCGCCTGCGCCTCACCGTGGCCTATGTCACCCATGACCAGAGCGAAGCACTGGCGGTGAGTGACCAGATCATCGTGATGGACGACGGCCTGATTGCCCAGCGCGGCACGCCGCAAGACATGTACGAGCGCCCCAGCAGCGAGTTTGTGGCCGGCTTCATGGGCGAAGCCATGCTGTTCCCCGGCGTGGCCGATGCCGCAGGCGTGGTGCAACTCGGGCCGCTGTCGATCACTGCGCGCCAGGCCGTGGCGACCGGGACGGTCAAGGTGGCGGTGCGGCCGGAGGCCTGGCACATCCACCGCGACGGCACCGGTCTGGCGGCCAGCTTGCGCAAGCTGGCTTATCTGGGCAGTTTTTTTGAATACACCTTTGAGACCGCGCTGGGCCCGATTTTTGTGGTGTCGCCTGACCTGACCGATGTGCTCGCCATCGGCAACGAGGTGGGGTTGACGCTGGCAGACCATGGCGTGTCGGTGGTGGCGGTGGTGTAACCACTTGGTGCCGCTCCACTGGGTCGTCGCCTGATAATGCGCGCATGAACCAACTCGATGCCCAGGCGGTCCAGGCGCTTGACTTGCCGCACATGAACTTTGACGAAGCCAGCTTCCGCTTTGCGCGCAACCAGGACGCCATGGGCACCGAGAAGCTGGCCGAGGGCATTCGCGCGTTTTGCGCTGATGCCGGCAAGCTTGACCAGTTGTTGCTGGCGGCTTGACATCCGTTGTTCTTCCATGAACACAGCGATTGGCCATTGTGTGGGGTCGACTTCAGTCGACCATGGCGGACTGAAGTCCGCCCCACAAATACCTGGCTTTTAACCCATGAGGTGATTGATGAACCGTACCCGTTGTGACCGCACCCCCGCCTGGAGCCAATTGCTGGCCGCGTTTGAGTCCACTGGCCGCACCTTCGATGTGCGCAGCGCCTTTGCCGCTGACCCCGCGCGCTTCGAGGCCTTCAGCCAAAGCGCACCCCATGTGTTTGCCGACCTGTCCAAAAACCGGATCGACGCAGAAACCGAAGCCTTGTTGCTGGAACTGGCGCAGCAGACCGGGCTGGTGGCGCACCGCGATGCCATGTTTGCCGGTGAAGCCATCAACAACACCGAACAGCGCGCCGTGATGCATTGGTTGTTGAGAACCCCACCCGCCGACCCCGCCATGCCGGCACAGTCGGTGCACAGGCAGATGGCAGAGACCTTGCACGAAGTGCACACCACGCTGGGCGCCATGCTGGCGTTTGCAGAATCAGTGCGGGCCGACGCCAGCATCACCGACATTGTCAACATCGGCATTGGTGGCTCAGACCTGGGGCCGCAAATGGCGGTGCTGGCGCTGGATGAATTTGTGATTCCGGGCAAACGGTTTCACTTTGTCTCAAATGTCGATGGCCATGAACTGGCCGCCGTGCTCAGAAAAGTCAAACCCGCCAGCACGCTGTTCCTGGTGGCCAGCAAAACCTTTACCACCATCGAGACCATGACCAACGCGCACAGCGCCAGGGCCTGGTTTGAGTCCAATGGTGGTACCGACATTGCCCGGCATTTTGCGGCGCTGACGACCAACGTGGCGGCGGCCAACGCCTTTGGCATCAGCACCACCTTCGGCTTTTGGGACTGGGTGGGGGGGCGCTATTCGGTCTGGTCAGCCATTGGCCTGCCGCTGGCGATTGCCATTGGCGCGCAGGGGTTCAAGGAGTTTCTGGCTGGTGCACACGCCATGGACACGCATTTTCGCACCGCGCCGCTGGCGCAAAACCTGCCGGTGCGCCTGGGACTGCTGGACGTGTGGTACCGCAACTTTCATGGCTTCACCAGTCGCAGCGTTGCGCCGTACCACAGCGCCTTGAAGCGCTACCCGGCTTATTTGCAGCAACTGGAAATGGAAAGCAACGGCAAGCGCGTCGATGCCGATGGCCAGGCCTTGCCCTTTGGCACTTCGCCGGTCGTTTGGGGCGAGCCCGGCACCAATGGCCAGCATGCCTACTTTCAGATGCTGCACCAGGGCACAGACGTGGTGCCGGTGGAGTTTGTTGCTGTCAAAACACCCAAGCACAGTTTGCCAGGCCACCACGCGCTGCTGCTGGCCAACGCGCTGGCACAGGCGCAGGCGCTGATGCAGGGCAAGGCGGACGCGGGCGGCCACAGGCACTTTACCGGCAACCGCCCCAGCACCTTCTTGTTGCTGGACGAGCTCAACCCCACCAGCCTGGGCGCACTGATTGCCTTGCAAGAGCACCGCGTCTTTGTCAGCGGCTCGGTCTGGGGTATCAACAGCTTTGACCAATGGGGCGTGGAGCTGGGCAAGGTGTTGGCCAAGGATGCTGAAGCGCGACTGGGTAGCGGCGATGCCACCGGGCTGGACGGCTCCACCGCCGGTTTGCTGGCGCGCCTGCGCGTGTCCTGAGCCAGCTTCGCAACGGCTGTCGCTACCGGATTGCCAGATAGCTGGCTGCAAAATCCTGCAAGGTGGCCTGGTAGAGCGCGGGGTTGACCAGATCCAGATCGCTGTGCGCGGCATTGTCCATGGCGAGCCATTGCTTTGGAGAGTTGGCGGCGGCAAACAAGCGTTCACCCAGATGGATTGGCACGGTGTCGTCACGCTTGCCGTGCAGCATCAGCAGAGGCGCCTGCACCTGACCTATTTTTTCAAGGGCGGCGAACCGCTCGCGGTTGAACAGATTGATCAGACTCGCCAGCCAGCCTGAGGCATGTGCCACGTCTGTGAAATTGGTAAAGGCCGATTCCAGCACCAGGCCGCCGTAATCCATGGGACTGTTCAGGCGGCTGGCCAAATCGACTGCCACGCCGCTGCCCATGGAGTGGCCGTAGATCACGCGTTTTTTGGCAATGGGCTGGTGTTTTTTCAGCTCTGCCCATGCCATCCCTGCATCTTGCGTGATGGTTGATTCAGAGGGGGTGATCGGGCTGCTTTCACCCCAGCCCCGGTAGTCCACCGCCAGCACTGAATAGCCTGCGGCCCGCAGCGCGTCAATTTTGTGCATATTTTCAAACAAGTTTCGAAAAGTGCCGTGCAAATACAAAAGCGTGGGCGCGTCGGGTGTGGCGTGTGGCAACCACCAAATTGCGATGTGCTGCGGCGCGCCTGCGCCTGGCAAACTGACGACATAGCGTTCGTCGCCCGCGCGCAAGCCGGTAAAATCCGCGGGTACGCCGCTTGTTGGGCGGTAAATGAGTTGGCGCTGATAGCCATCCAGCCAGGCGCAACCGCTGGTGGACAGCAATGCCAAGACCAACCCCAAACGTAAAAAAACCGCAACGACACGGTGCGCCAGTCGCAAGTTCCAACCCAGTAACACACGTATGAAGAAATTGATTTGTATCGCCATTGGCCTGATTGTGGCGCAGCTTGCGCCGATGGCCGTGGCCCAGCAGAGCGAACAGGCGCCTGCCAGCCCCAGCCCCAAGCTGCAATGGCAGTTTAGCCCGTACTCCTATCACTTTTCACCCAGCGATGACCACAAGCCCGTCTTCATGGTCGGGCTGGAGCGCGAGCATGCCAGCGGCAAGCTCGACGGGCTCACTTTTTTCAGCAACTCTTTTGGTCAGGAATGCTTGTACATCTACCCATGGGGCGGGGTTTACAAAAACATTTTTGGGGTCGCGCCCTTGTCGTTCAAGTGGACGGCTGGCCTGCTTTATGGCTACACAGAGCCCTACGAAAACAAGGTGCCGTTCAATTACAAAGGCTTCTCACCGGGTGCCATCATCGCCCTGGCTTACGAATTCAAGCCCGGCTGGTCAGCCCAGGTGAATGCGCTGGGGACGGCAGCGCTGATGTTCCAGCTCAACGTGCCGTTCAAGTAAATTTATAAGAAGTCAGCCTGTAGCCCATATGAAATAAGCGTTAACAGCTATAAATTGGATAGTAAAAAACCCCGCAGAGCTTTCGCTTTGCGGGGTTTTTTCAGCCTTGAAGTGCTGGTAAAGCGTTGCGCAATCGCGCGAGACCTAGGCGCGTCGCCGCTGACAGTGCGAACCGCACGGCAAGGCGACGCAACGACGGTGTCGCGTGATTTCGCTGCGCTTTTACATGCCCATGCCGCCCATGCCGCCCATCCCACCCATATCACCGCCACCCATGCCGCCGCCGGCAGCTTCATCCTTGGGGGCTTCGGCAATCATGCACTCGGTGGTCAACATCAAAGAGGCCACAGACGCTGCGTTTTGCAGCGCGGTGCGGGTCACTTTGGTCGGGTCCAGGATACCCATTTCGATCATGTCGCCGTAGGTATCGTTGGCAGCGTTGAAGCCGTAGTTGCCCGAACCGGCCAACACAGCATTCACCACCACCGAGGCTTCGCCGCCAGCGTTGTAAACGATTTCGCGCAGAGGCGCTTCGATGGCTTTCAACACCAGGGCAATGCCGTGGTCCTGGTCAGCGTTGTCGCCCTTGATGGTGCCAGCGGTTTGCTTGGCGCGCAGCAAAGCCACGCCGCCGCCAGCCACAATGCCTTCTTCCACCGCAGCGCGGGTGGCGTGCAGGGCGTCTTCAACGCGGGCTTTCTTTTCTTTCATTTCGACTTCGGTGGCTGCGCCCACCTTGATCACGGCAACCCCGCCAGCCAGCTTGGCCACGCGCTCTTGCAGTTTTTCACGGTCGTAGTCGGAGGTGGCTTCTTCGATTTGCACGCGCACTTGTTTCACGCGGGCTTCGATGTCAGCAGCCGGGCCGGCACCGTCGATGATGATGGTGTTTTCCTTGCTCACTTCGATGCGCTTGGCAGAGCCCAGGTCAGCCAAAGTTACTTTTTCCAGTGTCAGGCCGACTTCTTCAGCGATAACCTTGCCACCGGTCAGGATGGCGATGTCTTCCAGCATGGCCTTGCGACGGTCGCCAAAGCCAGGCGCCTTGACCGCCACCACCTTCAGGATGCCACGGATGGTGTTGACCACCAAAGTGGCCAGCGCTTCGCCTTCAACGTCTTCAGCAATGATCAGCAGCGGACGGCCCGACTTGGCCACTTGCTCCAGCGTGGGCAGCAGGTCACGGATGTTGCTGATCTTCTTGTCGTACAGCAGCACGAAGGGGTTTTCCAGCAGGGCAGATTGCTTCTCGGGGCTGTTGATGAAGTAGGGCGACAGGTAGCCACGGTCGAACTGCATGCCTTCAACCACTTCGAGTTCGGATTCGAGCGACTTGCCGTCTTCCACGGTGATCACGCCTTCTTTGCCAACCTTGTCCATCGCATCGGCAATGATCTTGCCAATGGTTTCGTCCGAGTTGGCCGAGATCGAGCCAACTTGGGCGATTTCTTTGCTGGTGGTGGTGGCCTTGGAAGCCTTCTTCAGTTCGGCGATCAGGGCTGTGACAGCCTTGTCGATGCCGCGCTTCAGGTCCATCGGGTTCATGCCGGCGGCCACGTACTTCATGCCTTCGCGCACAATGGCTTGCGCCAGCACGGTGGCCGTGGTGGTGCCGTCGCCAGCGATGTCAGAGGTTTTGGAAGCCACTTCCTTGACCATCTGCGCACCCATGTTTTGCAGCTTGTCCTTGAGTTCGATTTCCTTGGCCACGGACACGCCGTCCTTGGTCACGGTGGGGGCGCCGAAAGAGCGCTCCAGCACCACATTGCGGCCTTTGGGGCCGAGAGTGACCTTGACCGCGTTGGCCAAAATGTTCACGCCTTCAACCATGCGTGCGCGGGCTTCGCCGCCGAAAACTACGTCTTTTGCTGCCATGTGTATTCTCCGAATGGGTTAATTAATTACTTCTCGACGACCGCAAAGAGGTCGTCTTCTTTCATGACGAGGAGTTCGTCGCCATCGACCTTGACGGTCTGGCCGCTGTACTTGCCGAACAACACACGGTCGCCAACCTTGACAGCCATGGGGCTCACTTCACCCTTGTCGTTCTTTTTGCCTGGGCCCACGGCCAGCACTTCACCTTGATCGGGTTTTTCAGCAGCGCTGTCAGGAATGACGATGCCGGAGGCGGTTTTGGTTTCGTTTTCAACGCGTTTGACAATGACGCGGTCGTGCAGGGGACGAAGTTTCATAGTGACTCCTATAGGTTTGAAACGTGAGGTTCGACAAAAAACAAACACCCGGATAATCATCTGGGTGTTTTGTAACTTGTAGAGAGATGAAGATCGCCAACAAGTTTGTTAGCACTCACCTCTTACGAGTGCCAATGATAAGGCCTTTTGGCTGACTTTCAAGAGGCCAACTCGCGATTCTTCCAACTTTTTGGTGCGGAATGCCACTCAACATTCCTTTTTGTGCCGCTTAAAACGTTCAACGTTGACCCGTTTCAGGCGTGAGGCAGAGTCATTGAGGACTATTTTTATGATTATCAGAGCTACAATCAGCTCTTGATTTGGGGTTATTTTATGGAAACGATCTATTCCGATGTCACCATCAGCATGTCTGAATTCAAGAAGAATCCGGCTGCAGTTTTGCGTGATGCCAAAAGTAAGCCTGTTGCGGTCTTGAACCACAACAAGGCCGCCTTCTATATGGTCGAGCCGGCCCTTTTTGAAGCCCTGCTGGAAGAGTTGGCAGACCTGGATCTGCACCGCACCGTGCTGTCACGCATGGGCGAGCGCTCACGCGCCATTGAGGTTGACATTGATGCCATCTGAGATGCTTCCCAGGCATAAGTACCGGTTGCAGTTTGTTCCAAGCGCATGGGCCGAATGGCAGGCTCTTGATGGGTCTGTCAAAGAACCGCTGCGAAAACTCCTGAAGAAACGCCTGGACAACCCGCATGTGCCAGGTGGTGAGTTGCATGGTGCCCTTGCCGGTCACTACAAAATCAAACTCAGGAAGCAAGGCTATCGGTTGGTTTATGGGGTTCAGGATGACGTCCTCATCGTGATGGTTATGGCTGTTGATAAGCGTGAAGACAGCGCCGTGTACCAGTCCGCCGTGGCACGCATTGCCGATAAGGTTTCTGAACTTGCGAAAGTCGCTGCAAAACGCCACTGATTCTCGGCAGGGACTTGTCAATGCACCGGAAAAATTGAATGCTGAATGCCCCTTGAGATTTCACCTTGACCTGACCCGCTTGCCATTCCTGAGGCACACTCCACACCTTGTTTTACTTGTGAGCCCTGTCCATGCTGTACGCCATTCTTAAAACCCTGCACCTGTTGGCCATCATCGTCTGGATTGGCGGCATGGTGTTTGCCCACTTCTTTTTACGCCCGGCCGCAGCGGCGCTGGAGCCAGCGGTGCGGATTCGTCTGATGCACGCGGTGCTGGGGCGGTTTTTCAGCGCGGTGCTGGCGGCGGTTGCCGTGACGCTGGCCACCGGCCTGTGGATGATTGGCCAAGTGGCCAAACAGATGGTACAAGCCGGGGCGCATTTCACCATGCCACTGGAGTGGACGATCATGGCCACGCTGGGCATGGTCATGATGCTGATCTTCGGGCACATTCGTTTGGTCTTGTACCCGCGCCTGGGCCGTGCAGTGCAAGCGCTTGACTGGCCCGCCGGTGCCGCCGCGCTGGCGCAAATCCGCCTCTGGGTGCTGGTGAACCTGGGTTTGGGTGTGCTGATTGTGCTGGTGACCCTGCTCGGTGTGCCGCGCTAAAAGCGCCAGATGAACCCTGACGCACAACATTTGTGGCGCGCGCCGCGCTGGGCGCTGGCGGTGCTGCTGGCCACGCTGGGCATGCTCGGGCCGTTCTCCATTGACACCTACATCCCGGCGTTTGCCGGCATTGCCAGCTCACTCGACGCCACACCTTTGCAGATGCAGCAAACGCTGTCGGCCTACCTGTTTGGCTTTGCCTTCATGAGCCTGTTTCATGGCGCCCTGTCCGACAGCGTGGGCCGCAGGCCGGTGGTGTTGTGGGGCTTGGCCGCATTTACCCTGGCCTCGATGGGCTGCGCGCTGTCGCAAAGCATCGGCCAACTGGTGTTTTTCCGGGCGGTGCAGGGCCTCACCACCGGGGCCGGCATTGTGGTGTCGCGCGCGGTGGTGCGCGACATGTTTGCCCCCGCGCAGGCGCAAAGGGTGATGAGCCAGATCACCATCTACTTTGGCGTGGCGCCAGCCATTGCGCCGATGATCGGCGGCGTGCTGTTTGCCCAACTGGGCTGGCACAGCGTGTTCTGGTTTTTGACGGCGGTGGGCGTGGCGCTGTGGACGGCCAACTACAAGCTGCTGCCCGAAACCCTGCACCTCAGCCAGCGCCAGCCGCTCAAGGTCAGCAACCTGCTGCAGGGCTACTGGAAGCTGGGTCTGGACCCGCGCTTTTTGCTGCTGGCGCTGGCCAGCGGCATCCCGTTCAACGGCATGTTTTTGTATGTGCTGTCGGCGCCGGTGTTTTTGGGTGAACACCTGGCACTGGCGCCAACGCAGTTCTTCTGGTTTTTTGTGCTCACCATCAGCGGCATCATGAGCGGCGCATTTTTGAGTGGCCGCATGGCCGGGCGGCTGGCGCCCAAGCAGCAAATCAAATACGGATTTCTGATCATGCTCGGCATTGCACTCATCAACCTGCTGGCCAATGCCGTCTTTACCGCGCATGTGGCGTGGGCGCTGTTGCCAGTGGCGATCTTTGCCTTTGGCTGGGCCATGATGGTGCCGGTGGTCACGCTGCTGGTGCTTGATTTGCACCCCGACCGGCGCGGCATGGCGTCGAGCCTGCAAGCCTTCATAGGCGCCAGCGCCAACGGCGTGGTGGCCGGTGTGATTGCGCCGCTGGTGATGCATTCCACCGTGGGGCTGGCGGGGGCGTCGCTGGCCATGCTGTCGGTGGGCCTGCTGGCTTGGGTCGGGTTGCATCGCCGCTGGCCCGACATTGGCCGGGTGATAGAGCACCCGGTTACGACTGGTTAGGAAAGTTCTCCCTGGCGTGAACGACAGCGAGAACCTCAATGGCATCAGTGACTTCGTAAAAAACAATGTAATTTGGGTGAACTACGATTTCTCTGGTGCCCGCCAGTCGAGAGCTTGGTTTATAGAGGTAAGGATGCTCTGGCCACTTAACCGTGAGCATGTTTTTTTCTCTTGGATTCGATGACAGCGCGAGCTTGAGCCATCACTTGGTCGTGCGCAATGAGAGGTTTTGCACTGCTGCGCGAGCGTTCAATCTTGGCTTTAAGCCATGCCGTGTAGCTGGATTCTTTCTCAGGAGACTCAAACTCTGACACCAACGGGGATAGAACTGCATTCATGATGAACTCTCCAAACGTTTGGTCATTGTGATCACAGATGGCAATCAAGGTTTAAGTCTATCATTTGACACAAAATATTGCTGAATCAAAACACTTCGGCGATGGTTGATCAGTTTTAAGTTCCGTTGGCCTGATGATGTTTTAAGTTCCGTTGGCCTGATGATGTTTTAAGTTCCGTTGGCCTGATGATGTTTTAAGTTCCGTTGGCCTG
>PHCO01000185.1 GCA_002842265.1 Betaproteobacteria bacterium HGW-Betaproteobacteria-18
ACATGCGTGGCCGATTGAGTGCGCAGGTAGTAGGTGGTTTTCAGGCCGCGCACCCAGGCCAGCTTGTAGGTGTCGTCGAGTTTTTTACCTGAGGCACCAGCCATATAAATGTTGAGCGACTGCGCCTGGTCAATCCACTTTTGCCTGCGTGAGGCAGCCTCCACCAGCCAAGCGGTGTTCACTTCAAATGCCGTGGCATACAAGGCCTTGATGTCAGCCGGCACCCGGTCGATGGCCCTGAGCGAGCCATCAAAATGTTTCAGGTCCATCACCATCACATCGTCCCACAGACCCAAGCGCTTGAGGTCGTCAACAAGATAGCTGTTGATGATGGTGAATTCGCCAGACAAATTGGACTTGACCGACAGGTTGCCAAAGCAGGGTTCGATCGACGCATCAACACCGATGATGTTGGAAATGGTGGCGGTGGGTGCAATCGCCACGCAGTTGGAATTTCGCATGCCGTCCTTGGCAATTTTCTGGCGCAGGGCCTCCCAGTCCAGCGTGCTGGAGCGGTCTACTTCCACGTAGCCGCCGCGTTCACGCGCCAACAGTTCCAGCGTGTCCAGCGGTAACACGCCCTGGTTCCAGAGTGAACCCCGGTAGCTGGAGTACTTGCCGCGCTCGCGCGCCAATTCGGTTGATGCCCAGTAGGCGTAGTAACAAATGGCTTCCATTGATTCGTCGGCGAACTGCACGGCGGCCTCACTGGCGTAGGGCACGCGCATCTCGTACAGGCTGTCCTGAAAGCCCATCAGCCCCAAGCCCACCGGGCGGTGGCGCAGGTTGGAGTCGCGTGCTTTTTTGACAGCGTAGTAGTTGATGTCGATGACGTTGTCGAGCATGCGCATGGCGGTGGTGATGGTCTGTTGCAGCTTGGCATGGTCCAGTTGGCCGTCCTTGAGGTGCTGTAACAAATTGACCGAACCCAAATTGCACACCGCCGTCTCGGTGTTGCTGGTGTTGAGGGTGATCTCGGTGCACAAGTTGCTCGAATGCACCACGCCCACATGTTGTTGCGGCGAGCGGATATTGCAGGCATCCTTGAAGGTGATCCAGGGGTGCCCGGTCTCGAACAACATGGTCAGCATCTTGCGCCACAGGTCAGTGGCCTGCACCGTGCGATACGGCTTGATCTCACCCCGCGCTGCCTTTTCTTCATAGGCCACGTAGGCCTGTTCAAACGCGATGCCGAACTTGTCGTGCAGGTCGGGCACATTGTTGGGCGAGAACAGCGTCCATTGGCCTTTTTCCATGACCCGGCGCATGAACAGGTCGGGAATCCAGTTGGCGGTGTTCATGTCATGGGTACGCCGGCGATCATCACCGGTGTTTTTGCGCAGTTCCAGAAACTCTTCAATGTCGAGGTGCCAGGTTTCCAGGTAGGTGCAGACGGCACCCTTGCGCTTGCCGCCCTGGTTGACTGCTACGGCCGTGTCGTTGACCACTTTCAGGAACGGCACCACGCCTTGCGATTCACCGTTGGTGCCCTTGATGTGTGCACCCAGGGCGCGCACACGGGTCCAGTCGTTTCCCAAGCCGCCGGCAAATTTGGACAGCAGCGCGTTTTCCTTGATGGACTCGTAGATGCCGTCCAGATCGTCCGGCACCGTGGTCAGGTAGCAGCTTGAGAGTTGCGAGCGCAGTGTGCCGGCATTGAACAGTGTGGGCGTGGAGGACATGAAGTCAAAGCGCGACAGCACGTCATAGAACTCGATAGCGCGCGCTTCACGGTCGATTTCATTGAGCGACAAGCCCATGGCAACGCGCATGAAGAACGCTTGCGGCAGTTCAATGCGAGCCTTGTCAACGTGCAAAAAGTAGCGGTCGTACAAGGTTTGCAAGCCCAGATAGTCAAACTGCAAATCGCGCTCGGCCTTGAGTGCCTGGCCCAAGCGAACCAGGTCAAACTGCTGCAGTTTTTCGTCCAGCAACTCGTGTCCGACACCGCGTTTGATGAACTGCGGGAAATAGTCCACATAAGCTTGTGGCATGTCGGCTTGTGCCACGTCCTCGCCCAGCACTTCTTTGGCAATGGTATGAAACAACAGCCTGGCGGTGGCAAAGGTGTAGTCAGGGTCTTTTTCAATCAGGGTACGCGCCGCCAGCACCGAGGCTTTGTACACCTCGTCCATCGGCACACCGTCGTAGAGGTTGCGCAGGGTCTCGGCCAGGATGGGTTCGGGCTTCACGTCGGCACCCAAACCCGCGCAGGCATCGGTGATGAGGCCCTTCAGGCGTGCCAGGTCCAGCACCACGCGCTGACCTTTGTCCAGAGCATGCAATACCGTTGCTGTGGTGGCTTGCTGAACCACTTTTTGGGCCCGCTCCTGCGAGCGTCGTTCGCGGTACAGCACATAGGCTCGGGCAATTTCGTGATGGCCACCACGCATCAAGCCAAGCTCTACCTGGTCCTGCACGTCTTCAATGTGAAACGTGCCACCGACCGGGCGTGAACGCAGTAAAGCGCGAATGACAGCTTGCGTGAGCTCTTCCACCGTTGCACGCACACTGGCAGAGGCGGCACCCTGGGTGCCATGCACGGCCAGAAAAGCCTTCATCATGGCCACTGCGATTTTGTTGGGCTCAAAAGACACCACAGCGCCGTTGCGCCGGATGATCTGGTATTGGTTCAATGCCACAGGAGCGGATATGGACAGTTCACCTGGCTCCGACCTGATGGGCAGGTTGCTGTAGGGGGAGGCCGAAATGGATGTGGCAGTCTGCATTGCGTCTTCTTCTGGAATGGGTATGGAAATAGTGGACTAGGCAGCGCGGGGAGTCTGCTTGCCCGTTATCAAAGGTCCTAGCTTATCACTATATCTAGGGTTTGAAATATGTTTTAACACTACAGGTAGTGTTTTTGGAGGCTTCGTTGGTTTGAGCCGGTGATTTGAATTTCTCAGGATTTGATAGCGTTTGATGCTCGTCTGATCTTGTCTGTCTGTGATTCTTCAGCGTTTGAACGCATCGCTTGAAAGAACTTTGGCATGGGTATTTGCACGCACAGCTACGGGTAAATACCGGGCCTCCAGTCCGAGATTTTTTTCTAACCGCAGCCAGTCAAAGCCTGCGCCAGGGTCGGCCTTGCGGCCTGGGGCAATGTGTTCATGGCCCGCCAGATAGTCAACGGGGTAGCGTTGCATCAGTGCGGCGCACAGAACGCGCAGACTTTCATACTGCGCGTCTTCAAACAGGTCACCCTCCAGACCTTCGAGTTCGATGCCGATGCTGTCGTCATTGCAGTTGCTTTGGCCCCGGTAGCTGGACGCTCCGGCATGCCAGGCGCGGTCGTCGCAACTGACAAACTGCCAGAGCTCGCCATTGCGCCGGATGAAGAAATGTGCTGACACCTTCAGGCCTTTGATTTGACTGAAATAGGGGTGCGCCTGCCAGTCGAGCTGGTTGCTGAAAAACTGCTGAACTTCTGGCCCGCCGTACTGACCGGGCGGCAAGCTGATGGCGTGCAGCACGATCAGGTCAATGTGCGCCTGCGGCGGGCGCGGGCCAAAGTTGGGTGACATCTGATGCGCGGCAAAGCGGTACCAGCCCTGCCGCCAAAGCGTCTCCGCGAGGGGGCGGTTTGGCAGGCCTTCAATCGGGCGCAACAACGGGGTCATCCTGGTTGGGTGAATCAATGCGCAGCCGGGCAATGCGGTAGCGCATCTGGCGCAGGCTCAAGCCCAGGCGTGTGGCCGCTGCCGTGCGATTGAAGTCGGTAGCCTGCAAGGCGCGGCTCAGGATATGGCGCTCCAGGTCATCCAGGTACTGTTGCAGGTCGCCTGGAATCGCTTCAGGCCCCGCCAGCGAGGTCATGATGTCAGCGCACTGCAGTGTGCTTGCTGGCGACCGGTTCGGCGGTTCAAATTGCAGGTTTTTCCCGTCACCCAGCGCCACAGCGCGGTGCAGCAGGTTCTCAAGCTCACGCACATTACCCGCCAACGGCAAGCTGGCCAGTTGCTGCAATGCCTCTGCTTGCAGCACCGGGGTGGCGATGCCGGTCTCATCGGCGATGCGCGACAGCAAGGCGTTGCATAACTCCGGCAAGTCTTCAGTGCGCTCGCGCAAGGGCGCGATCACCATGTCAATGACATTCAGCCGGTAAAACAGGTCTTGCCGGAAATACCCTTTTTGCACCTCTTCTGCCAGTAATTTGTGGGTGGCACTGACGATGCGCACATCCACCACATCCTCTTGCGTCGAACCCAGCGGCCGGATCCGGCGTTCCTGAATGGCGCGCAACAATTTGGACTGCATCGCCAACGGCAGGTCGCCAATTTCGTCCAGAAACAGTGTGCCACCGCTGGCCGCGTGAAAAAACCCCTCGCGGTCCACTTGCGCCCCGGTATAGGCGCCTTTTTTGGCACCAAAAAACTCGGCTTCCAGCAGCGCTTCGGGAATGGCGCTGCAATTGACGGCCACCCAGGGCCCTTTGGCGCGGTGGCTGTTGGCATGAATCGCGTAGGCCACCAGTTCCTTGCCGGTGCCCGACTCGCCAGTGACCAGCACCGGCGCCATGCTGGTGGCTACCTTGAGGATGCGCTCCTTGATCTGGCACATGCAGGCCGATTGGCCCACCAGACGGTCCAATGCCCGCTGGCCTAGCGCACCTGCACCAGCCTGCGCGGCAGGAGGTGTGGGCTGCATGGTCAAAACGGATGTCACCGGACTGTTCACCGCTGAGGCAATGACGCGGCGAAACTGTTTCAGGTCAACCGGTTTGGTGAGGTAGTCAAACGCCCCGCCCTTGAGGGCCTCGACCGCGTTCTCCGCCGAACCATAGGCGGTGATCACCACGCAGCGCTCGCTGCGTTGCGCTGCCTTGAGTTCTGTGATCAGTGACAGCCCGACACCATCGGGCAGGCGCATGTCGGTGATGAGCACATCAAAACCATGCTCAGCCAGCAACTTGCGTGCCTGCTGCAAGTCGCCCGCCGTGTCAACCTGGTAGCCTTCGCGCAACAGCGTCAGTTCATACAGGGTGCGCAGATCGGGTTCATCGTCAACGACCAAAATGTGAGCGTGAGATTTGGGGCTTGTCATGACGCGGGTACCGATTGGCTGCTGGTGACTGGGTTGCTGGGTTGCTGGGTGCAGAACATCACACTGAATTCATTACCTGGTTGTATTTTTTGACCGAAAGTCCGATTATTGCGTTCATACGCCATGCTGGCGCCATGGCTCTCGCACAGTTCCCGGCAAATATATAGCCCCAGGCCACTGGAGCGGCTCTCGGATGAAAAAAAAGGTTCAAACAAATGCTGTTCAACACAGGGGTCCAAGGGATCACCGTCGCTCCAGACCCGCAGGCAGATACTCGCTGTCGCGGCAGTGCCCCAGCAGGTGTCCAGACTGATTTGAATGGGTTCGGGTTGCGGGCTGGCATAGCGTTGGGCGTTGTCCAGCAAGTTGATGAGAATCCGGCGCAAGTGTTCGGCGTCAAACCAGACCCAGGCTGCGCTATTGGGGACTTGCACGGCAATGTCGGATTTGTTGGTGACCTGGGTTTGCCAGTCCCGGCAAATTCGCGGCAGCGCCTGTGTCAGGTCAATGGAATCGGCCTGGGCGACATGATTGGTGTTGGTTCGCTGGGCGATATGCAGGATGTCGTGCACCGTTTTTTCAAGTCGCAGCGCGTTTTGCTGGACCAGTCGGGTCAACTGTTGTTGGCCCGGGTCTGACACATCTTCTGACAGCAGGGCATTGGCTTGCACGATGGCAGCCAGAGGGTTGCGAATTTCATGGGCAACAGCGGCCGACATGCGCCCCATGCTGGCAAACTTCTCTGTGCGGATGCGCGCTTGCAGCTCGCGCTGATCCTGCAAAAAAACCACACACATGCCCTGTGCGTCCGGATTCAATTGCGCCGTCAGTTGGGTGCGCGCTGACATGAGTCTTGCGCCCTGGCCTGGGTGCTGGATGCTGATTTCCTGTTGTTGCGCCAACTGCGTCGCAAAGGTTTCATCGATCAGCTGGC
>PHCO01000186.1 GCA_002842265.1 Betaproteobacteria bacterium HGW-Betaproteobacteria-18
GTTTTCTTCGTGGATGGCACGCGTGTGGGCAGCGCGGTCAGGCCGTTTGACCCGTCCACCGACACGCGCACCTTGCAAGAGGCGATCCAGAAAATCGGCAGCGTGCGCCTGATCGTGATTGACCCGGTATCGACCGCCGTGGCGGGCGACAGCCACAAGAACACCGAGGTGCGCCGTGGCCTGCAGCCGCTGGTCGATCTGGCCACCAGCATCAATGCGGCGCTGCTGGGCATCACCCACCTGTCCAAAGGCGGGCAAGGCAGCGACCCGGCGCAACGGGTGATTGGCAGCATCGCGTTTACCGCCGTGGCGCGGGTGGTGCTGGTGGCCGCACGGGTGAAGAGCGAAGACGGCACGGACAAACGCATTCTGGCGCGCAGCAAGTCCAACATCGGGCCAGACAACGGCGGGTTTGAATACCACTTGGCGCAAGTGGAGGCGCTGCCCGGCATAGATGCCAGCCGTGTCGAGTGGGGCCAGGCGGTGCAAGGTTCGGCCCGCGAGTTGCTGACCGACCCGGCAGAGCAAGACGACGGCACCGACCATGCCGATGCGGTGAGCCTGCTGAAAGCCGAACTGATGGCCGATTGCTGGACCGCCGCAAACCTGGCCACCCAGCCATTGAAAGACGCCGGCTTCACCAAAAAGCAGATTTGGAATGCGTCCAAGAAACTCAATGTCACTCGCAAAAAGGGCGGCATGGGCGGCGGCTGGTATTGGCGCTTGCCTGGCGGCGGTGACGTGGCGTTGCCAGATGAAGATTCCATTTCACCCGAAGGTTCCGAAGATTCCCCGTCTGAAAAACAGGAACCTTTGGAATCTTCGGCGGTTGCCCAGCCCGCGAATGAACTGGTCGAGGTGGAACTGTGATCGCCCAGGCACTGATTCGCCAAGCGCAGGCCTCAGGCGTGGCGCTGCGGCTGGTGGGCGGCAAGGTCAAGGCCAGTGGCCCGCGCGAGGCCGTGGCGCGCCTGCTGGTGCCCTTGCGTGAGCACCGGGTGGCATTGGCCGATGCGCTGCAAGCGGAGCCGGTGGAGACATTGCCCAGCGCATCGACGGAAGCAGTACCCGAGCCTGCCGACTGGCACGCGCTGGACGCGGCCTATTTGGCGCACCACTTCAATTGCCCCACTTGCATCGCTGCTGGGCGTGGCCTGCGGTACGGGCTGCGCTGTGGCACTGGCACCGCACTGTGGGTGGCGTACTCGGACGCTACCCCGTGAGCGTGACTGCGCCCAGGGCGGCGACCACCTTGTTCCCCATCCCAACCTTGAAGGACCCATGCCATGAATACCACCATTGATGACAAAGTACTAACGACCGTCAGTGCGAACTCGCCGCCCGCAGTGGGTGGCTATCAAGTCGTGCGCTTCAACGCCATGAAGCACGGCATCCTGAGCCGCTACACCGTGCTCAGCCATGAATCCCACGCCGACTACGAAAGCCTGGTCAACTCGCTGATGGATGAACACCTGCCCGCAGGCGCGACCGAACAACATTTGATTGAAGAGCTGGCCAGTGTGATCTGGCGCAAGCGCCGGGTACTGCAAGCCGAGGGGGCCACCATCAATAAGGGGTTGAAGGAATCCGCCCGTAGCGCCAAGACCGTCATTCCGGCGGCGGCACCGTTCGAGATGGGGTTGTCGGGGGAAAACACCGACATCCGCGACCTGATGGACTTGACGCCCGAAGACGTGGCCGAGAGCCAGCGCGCCGCCCGCCATGACTTGGATGCCACCAACAAGGCCAGCGCTATTCTGCGTAAAGGTGGCGACCGTGCCTATGACAAGGCCCTGCGCGCCCTGTTGCCGGATTCGCGGGAGTGGTGGGAAACCTACGTGGAAGAAAAAGAGTACGCCGCCGATGCCGATGGTCTGACCACTTTCATTCAAGAGCACCTGGCACCCCTGTGCCACAGACAAGAAAAAGAAACCCGCCACCACGAAGCTATCGTGAACCAAACCATTGGCGAAGGGCTGCAAGCATTCAAGCTGGAGAAGCTTTCTCGCTACGAAACGCACCTGGACCGCAAGTTTGAGCGCACTTTGGCCATGCTGATCAAGCTCAAAGACCTTCGAGGCAACCGTGTGTCATGAAAAACAGGGCACTTTTCAGACATACTCGAAAACATCAAGAAGCCAGTGCCCTAATGTGACAATGCAAAGTATGAAAACCCGCGTATCTCTCAAATATCGTGGCCCAGCCTTGGACGCCGGCCGAATGGATGTCTATGAGGCGGCCGCTAACATGATCGCGTTCTCTGAGTTCATGGTCACTGCTGTGAAAGTGACTTATGGGGACGCAGCAGACGCAAAGGCGGAAGTGGCGGGGTTTGACCGTAGCTGCTTTGTGACTGACTTGGTGTTTAGCGTTGGTGGCAGCGCTGCCACAATATTCACAGCATTGACCCCTCAACAACTCTGGAATGTTGTCAAAGGCGCTTTTGATCTTTGGAAACACTTAAAGGGGTCCCCCCCTGCAAACGTGACACATCAGGGCCAAAACGTTTCCGTAACAAATAATTCTGGAAGCATTCTGCAAGTGCGCACAGAATCTTTGACGCTTGTTCTGACAGACAAAGGGGCTGAGGCCGTTGAGCGGTTTGTTCGGCAGGGGCTAAATCATGAGGGGTACGGGAGCCTTAGCATTGAGACAGACACCGATCCGGCAGTCACTGCGGAAGTGTCTGTCGAAGAGTCGGCCTATTTTGTGCCAGTCTCTAAAGAGGCACAGCTTTCCGACAACACCGTCCATATGACGATTGTTATCGTGGCGGCGGTGTTTCAAGATGGAAATAAATGGCGATTCAGTGATGGCGCGTCCACCTTCAGCGCAGCGATTTTTGATGGCGATTTTCTGGCATTAGTAAACAATGGCGCGCGATTTGGAAAAGGCGACGTGTTGGAGGTTGAAATGCATATCGTCCAAACACGTTCCGGCATGAAGGTATCAGTAGACCGCTCGATTACAAAGGTACTGCGGCACCTCACGCCACAAGAGCAAGCAACTATTTTTTAGCATACTCATTTCAAACTGCGCCGCGACTCGCAAGTTGAAAATCTTGCGCCAGTTGCGGTTGCGATAAATCTGTTTCGCAAAAGCAGATCGTGGCCAGAATTCGCTGACGGAAAACAACAACGATTAAAGGAGACCCCATATGACAACCCAGCCCAAGACCTATTTCGAGCAGGCCATCAAAGACGGCCACGCCAAGATCAGTGGCGATGGAAAGACCCAGCGAGTCCACTACAACGCTGCAAGCCATTCGGAACGCTGGTCAGACCCCGAGGAAAAAGTCCGCGCCGAGTTCTGGGCCGAACTGATTTACAAGTATCAATACCGGCCCGAGCGCATGCGTTTCGAGGTGAGGGTGCCACGCCGCACGCCCAATGACCTGGCAGACATCGTGATTTACGGGGACAAGGATGATGATCTGAAGTCCCCATGGTTCGTGTTCGAGTGCAAGCGGGCCGACGCAAGTGATGCCGAATTTGCCCAAGCCATCGAACAAGCCTGCGGCAACCGGGCCAGCCTTGGGGCAGCCTATGCCGGCACCATCGCCGGCCTGACCCGCCGTCTGCTGCGCTTCGACAAGTTCCCAGCTGGTGAGCGCGATAGGAACATCATGACGGACATCCCAGTTCGTTATGGCAAACCGCCGGAATGGCGTTTCTACAAGAACGAACCCGGCAAAGACCTTTCCGCTGTTCCGCGCGAGGAGTTGCGCTCAGCAATCCGTAAATGTCACCAGACCCTTTGGGAAGGAGGCAGGCGCAGCCCTATTGCCGCCTTTGGTGAGTTCTGCAAGCTCGTCTTCGTCAAGCACCGGGACGAAAAGAACCCCGACCGTG
Organism: Betaproteobacteria bacterium HGW-Betaproteobacteria-18; assembly: GCA_002842265.1. Classification (GTDB taxonomy): domain Bacteria; phylum Pseudomonadota; class Gammaproteobacteria; order Burkholderiales; family Burkholderiaceae_C; genus Rhodoferax. The sequence goes on from PHCO01000186.1 coordinate 3,852, forward strand.
AAGACGGCAAGCCTTATGCCTTCCAGCGCCGCGACGGCGAGACCATCGAGGAACTCGCAGCGCGCATTTATCGCCTCTACGATGCGGAGAAAGCCGCCGATCCCACAGTCTTCGAGGGCAAGATCAATATCGAGCCAGCCATCCTCGCGCAATGCGTGGAACACCTGGAAGGCATCTCGCTGGATCGAACCGAACTGGACACCAAGGGCGTCGCCTTCGAGGAATTCATGGGCGGCTTTTTCAAGGGAGATTTCGGCCAGTTTTTTACGCCGCGCGAACTTATCGCCTTCGCGATTGAAGTGCTCAACCCGGGCCGTAAAGATATGACGCTTGACCCGGCTTGTGGCTCAGGCGGTTTCCTGCTTTACGCTCTTGATCATGTGCGCCGCGAGGCTAATCGAAAGAAAAAGCCAGGGACCGTTGAGCACTTCCGTTTTTGGCACGACTTCGCAGAGAAGAACTTGTTCGGCTTGGAGATCAATGAAGAGCTCGCCCGCGTCGCCAAGATGAACATGATCATCCACGACGACGGTCACACCAATATCGTGGGCCATGACGCGCTGGACTTCTTCGAGCGACCGATGTCTGCCGACGGCAAACCCCTAGGGCAGAATCGCGAATACATCCTCGATAAGAACAAGGACCTCAAGCCTGGCAGCTTTGACCTCGTTTTCACCAATCCGCCATTTGGTTCCGTGGTCAAACGAACTGAGAAGGCCGAAGGCTACCTGGAACAGTTTGAGCTACGGAATTTCCTCTCCAAAAACTCCATGGGCAGCGAGTCCGACGAATCGGGCCAAGGCGAGCAGGATGCCAAGCGAGGTGCCAAGGCGGTAAAAGACCGCGTCAGCATCAAGACCGAAATCCTGTTTCTGGAGCGGGTGCATTCTTTCCTCAAGCCCGGCACAGGCCGCGTCGCTATCGTCCTGCCTGACGGCATTCTCACCAACTCCTCACTGCAAGGGGTGCGCGACTGGCTGCTGGCGCATTTCCAACTGTTGGCCGTGGTTTCCCTGCCTCAGTTTGCCTTTGCCCACTACGATGCCGGGGTGAAGGCCAGCATTGTCTTCATGCGTCGCCTGGCTGAGGGCGAGACCGTGCCCGACGACGCGCCCATCTTTATGGCTATGGCGGAGAACATTGGTTACGATGCCGCCGGACGCAAAACCTTTGCGGTTACGCCAGTGAGCGAGACGCCAGAAAAGGAAAAGATCGAAATTCTGCGTACCGACCTGTTCGATTACAGCGTCACCTATGAGTGGAGTACGTCCAACCCGAAGAAGCCGGGCTGGAATGAACGGCACCGCGAGATCATTCCGGACACCGGACTCGTCGCTCAGTGGCGAGCGTTCCAAAAGGACCCGACACCTTTTTTCGTCTAGGCCCCGCCGAGGTCGGCAAAGCACAATGCTTTGCCGTGCGGCGGGGCGAAGTCGAACGACGGGCAATTGGTGCAGCACTTTACGCACCTGAGCTACGGCTGTTCATTGATCGGCTGGCGAAGAACCCCAGCGCATCGGGTTTTCTTCGGGATTATGTGGACATCAACCCGAGAATTGATGCAAGTGAGCTTGAATCGGATTCACCCGTTTCATTCATTCCAATGGACGCAGTTGAAGACGGGGCTACGGGGGGTGTTAGCCATTCTTCAAAAGGACTTACGGAGGTTCAGAAAGGCTACACGCCCTTTGCCGAGGGTGACATTCTTTGGGCGAAGATCACGCCGTGTATGGAAAATGGAAAATCGTGCATAGCCAGTGGGCTTATCAACGGGATTGGCTTCGGTTCAACCGAGTTTCATGTACTACGCTCGCGCGACGAACGTTTGTCGCAATCATTTTTGTGGGAGTTTCTTAACCAAGAGACACTACGAAGTGTCGCTCGGTACGCTTTTACCGGTTCCGCAGGCCATCAACGAGTCCCCGATAGTTTCCTGGCTGGTTTGCCGTTTCCCCTGCTTTCCTCAAGCAAACAAGAGAGACTTGCATATTTCAGCCCATCGTGGACGGCATTTCAGGCTGATCGTGGACGCGATTTCAGCGTGATCGTGGACGGCATTTCAAATTGATCGTGGACGCTGT
>PHCO01000187.1 GCA_002842265.1 Betaproteobacteria bacterium HGW-Betaproteobacteria-18
CGCTTGGGCCAAGAGTTTGTCAGACGCCATGCGTACGGTCGAGCACCCCTTCAATGCGGGCTTGATGCTGGAGGCCTTGGTGAGCCAGGCGCAATTGGCACTTCAATCTAAATAATGATATGTTCACAGATTCCCATTGCCATTTGAATTTTCCCGAGCTGCTCTCGGAATTGCCAGCTATTCGAGAGGCCATGGCCCAGGCCCAGGTGACTCGCGCCCTGTGCATCAGTACCACGCTGGAAGAGTTTGGCACCGTACACCAGTTGGCCCTTGATTTTGATAATTTCTGGGCCACTGTGGGCGTGCACCCCGACAACGAAGGTGTCCAGGAGCCCACGCTGGATGCTCTGCTGAGCTTGGGCAGGCTGCCGCGAGTGGTGGGTATTGGCGAAACCGGCCTGGACTACTACCGGCTCAATGGCCGCAGTGTGGCCGATATGGCATGGCAACGTGAACGTTTTCGCACCCATATTCAGGCTGCACGACAACTGCAAAAACCCCTGGTGATCCACACCCGGGAAGCTTCGGAAGATACCTTGTCAATTTTGCGCGAGGAGGGCGAAGATGGCTCGGCAGGCTGTGCAGGTGGCGTATTCCACTGCTTCACCGAAGACGAAAGCGTGGCCAAACAGGCGCTCGATTTGGGTTATTACATTTCTTTCTCTGGCATTCTGACGTTCAAGAGCGCACAGAATTTGCGCGACATAGCGGCCATGGTGCCGCTGGACCGGCTGTTGATCGAGACCGACAGCCCTTACCTGGCTCCGGTGCCATACCGCGGCAAAACCAACAATCCATCTTATGTGCCTTGGGTGGCCAAGCAGTTGGCAGAGATCAAGCAGTGTTCTGTAGAAGACATGGGACACCTCACCAGCTTGAACTTCGACACCCTGTTCAAGGGGGTTAAATCATGCTGAAACAGGATTTTAAGAAGTTTATAAGTTACTTTAAGAAAAGCTTTTATCTAATTGTATTTATTGGATTTTCAAATGTATTTGCAGGGTCTTATGATGATTTTTTTAGCGCCATTGTGCAAGACGATGCCAAAGCCGTTGCAGCCTTGTTAAAGCGCGGTTTCGATGGCAACACTGTCAATGCCGCTGGCGAGCCAGGCCTGATGCTGGCGATCACAGCAGCTTCATTCAAAGTTGCCACTGTCCTACTTGACAGTCCGAACACCAAGGCCGAGGTACGTAACGCAGCCGACGAAAACCCCTTGATGCTGGCGGCACTCAAAGGTGAATTGGAATTGTGCCGACTGCTCATCAAGAAAGGGGCCGATGTCAACAAGCCGGGATGGGCCCCGCTGCACTATGCCGCCACCAACAGCCATTTGGCCATCATGCAACTGTTCCTGGACGAAAACGCCTACATTGATGCGGCATCACCCAATGGCACCACGCCCTTGATGATGGCGGCGCATTACGGCACGGCTGAAGCTGTAAAACTGCTGCTGGAGACTGGTGCAGATCCTGTGCTTAAAAATGAGCTTGGCTTGAGTGCCATCGATTTTGCCAATCGGGGGAACCGCGTTGATTCGGCCAACATCATCTCTGCAGCTGTACGTGACCGGCAGCCCAAGGGAACTTGGTAAACTTGTTTACTTACTTTATACGATGTATACAAGGGGTGAGTTTAGTATTCATGGAAATTCTTTCATTAGTATATAAATAAATAGTCGCAATTACCAGCCAGCCCAATATTGAGATTCAAATTCAAATACCTGTTTTTCAAGATGCGCAGGGCAGGGAGTTAATGCGCAGATACTGCGCCCCGCGTCGGGGACAAACTCGCTACGCGAGATTTGTTGCTTCATGGTGATACCCCTTCAATACCGTTACGCTTCGCTACATCAGGGTCTACGACCCCGATACCCCAAAAAGCCAGGAACGCCGCCATGAACGCTTCTCGGTCAAGTGCAAAACCACGCGGGTAAGGTGCAAACCCATCATCAGAATTCAGTGCTCGCCGTTCTGCCATGTACTGCCTGAGGTAGGCCGTGCGACTGGGAGCCGATACGCGTACGGCTTTTGGCTTCTTGACCCGAGCTGCAGCACGGGCGCGAACCTTTTGATGCCATTGCAGTTCAGAATGAGGAACCATCATGGTTGCACCTCCGTTACGGCATGGCCCACGGCACCGGGCTTGTAAACCGGGTACTGAGGGCGCCAGTCAGCGGGCATGTCAGCGCACATGTCAGCGGCGATTTGCGGGTAGTTCTGGTGGCGTGGCGTGGCCGCACTCACAGGCCAGCAGCCGCCCCGGGTCACCGCCTGGGCCAGCACCAGGTCACGCATCAGGTCAGCCAGGTTCATGGCGAACACCTGGCGCAACTCCTGCACGTCGAACGGGTTGTCCTGGACATCCTCGATCAAACCATGGGAGGCCACGTAATAGGCCTTGAGCGCCATTTCCTTGACCTCGGTAATGCTCAGCCAGCCCCACGGCTTGGGCACGGCTTGCAGGCCTTTTCTGCGCCGTTGACGAAATGCGGCCTTGTGTGCGTTGGCCAGATCGCGGTTTTTGGTGCTCATTTGCCACCCCCGAAACTGCCCGACATCGAGGGCCTGAATTTGTAACAAACGCCCGATAAATTCCGGTTTTCAGGAAAAAAGGAACGTGTAACAGGACCGTTCCTGTTTTCAGGCTCCGGGCTGACACCGCCGTCGGGGGACGCTGACGCACCCCCCGGCGTCGCCACCAGCCCATCGCCAGCCCTGATCGCCATCAAGCGAAGTTGCGTTTCCCGGTCTGCCAAAGTCTTGAAACAGCGTGCCTGGCGCACCAGCAGACCCCACCAGCTCGAATCGTTGGGTTTGAAGCCGTGACCCTCAGGTGACCACAACTGGCCACTGTGCATGTGCCAGCCATCCCAGCCATTGCACGGCAGCTCAGCGCCGGTGAGGATGCGCAGCAGCCGGTACGCTGAATACGGGATCAGTGTTTTTCCGGAAATCCAGTACCGCACGGTGCGCGGGTGGACGTGCAACATTTTCCCGGTGGACTCAGGCGTCAGGCCCAGATCGGCCAGCATGACTTTGAGCCGTGCGCTCAGTAACAGGCGGGTTTGACGTGCCTTGGAGGGCTTACGCTTGCTGGCATCGTACTTTATACGATGTATATTATGTTAAGTTAAAGAAATGGCCCATGGATTAGAAACAAATCTTATGCGCCCTCTTCTAAAACCTGATCCGCACATCGTCTGACATAGAAAGCCAGTACAGGGTTTAATTCACTTTAAATGAAACGATCGGGGCTGTGGGATCCGTGAATGCTGTGCCCAGCGCAATTTTGCCCGCGCCATGCAACACACATTCATCGCGTCTGAGCATGAGATCGGCACCACCTCCTTCAAATCGAATCCAGCTTCCGTAGGAGCTTTCATCAACCATCAGAAAACTACCATTACGCCATTCGATGCGGGCGTGGGTGCGTGACACGCGCGGATCGTTCACGACAAAGTCAACCTTTCGAATGCGCCCCAAGTGAATGGGCAACTCAAAAGCGTGAAATATCTGGTGGTAGTCGTTGTAGGTCAAGTCAATCTGCCCGCCTAGTGCATCACCGATCTGTGCCCCTGTTGCCGGATTCAAAGGGGTTTGAATCGTAAAATAATCAGAATCCTGGTCTTCTTGCCATTCAATCTGATAAACGGTACAAGGTTCAGAGCGGCCACGTATGGCGATCGGGCCCAACAAACGGAAATGGACATCGTTTAACTCTGGACTATTTTCAATGGCTTTATCGTTCACCCAGATTTGATTTGGGCCAGTGATTTCACTCAAACGTGCCGCTATATTGACAGCATCGCCATAGCAATCGTCATCCACCAACACCACATCACCCCGCGCCACACCGATGCGTAATGGCATATAAAGTTGGGGCGGTAAATTTGCCAGGCGAAGCTGGTAACTGCGTTGAATATCAACCACAGCCGTGATGGCATCGGGGCTATTTTCAAATGTGGCCAGTACGCCATCTCCCAAAAACTTGATGACACGACCACCGTTGGCGGTAAATTTTTTGGCAACCCAATTGGTGGCCTGAGTGACCGCTTGCGTAGCGTTGACATTACCAAGAGATTCAAACACCCCTGTGCTACCAAACAGATCGGCAAAAACAACAGTTGTTTGAACATTCATTAATGATTAATCCTTGAATTAATGACACTAGTTTAGGTCAATGTCCTGAGGGGCAGTCAACGATGGCCCCAAAATAACAGGGCATCACGACCGTCCACTGACAAATCGACTGAAGCGCCAACCGGAAGCAGAACTTTAGTGGCGACATGCCCATAGGGTAAATTGGTCAAAACAGGAACTTTGATTTGATTTCTCAGCCAGTCCATCACACTCTGTAGCTTGAAGCCCCGGTCATGGGCGACCAGTTTGAATTCGGTAAATTGACCAAAAACTATTGCTTTTTGCCGCGCCAGCACCCCAGCGTGCAAAAGTTGTGTCAGCATGCGTTCGATCCGGTAAGGGTGCTCGGCCACATCTTCCAGAAACAGGATACCCCCCTTGATCCGAGGAAAATAAGGCGTTCCCAAAAGTGATGTCAAAACGGTCAGATTGCCGCCCCATAAGGTGGCATTTTTCAGGTTAAAAGCAGTTGAAACATCCGGATTAATGGCTTGAGGAACCATCGAATCTAAAGCAACAGGTACAGGCTCCCGGTGTTGTCGCCAGCCCGCGCCCTCCCCTTGCCCCTGGAGTAAATCATTGAAACAGGCCTCCATGATGTCGTCGGGTTCACCACTGACACCGAAGCCCTCGCAAAGCGCCGGTCCGGCCCAAGTGACAGAGCCCGTTTGCGCCAGCACGGCATTTTGAAGTGCAGTGAAATCACTGAGGCCAATAAACTGCATCCCCTGATCAACGGCCTTGGCAACTTTTTTATATTGAATCCCCGGCAGGATTCGCGTCAGGCCATAACCTCCCCGCGAAATCAGTGCAACGTCGGCCTTGCTGGCTGCAGCGCGGTGAATAGCGGCCAGCCGGGTCGTATCATCTCCAGCAAAGCGCTGGTAACTGGTTAACGCATCCTGGTCAACTTCTACCTCATGGCCCAGTGCTTGAAGCCGTACGATGCCACGTTTGAAGGCTGCCTTATCGCGTACTGCTCCAGAAGGGGAATAAATGTAGATGTGCTTTTGCATGAGAACCAGGTTGTGGCTTTGTGAATGAAAATCAGCCTGCTGAACGTAGAGAGTCTTCGCAAAGAAGACTGGTACTGAGCGTTTTTTTGACACGCCTCTGCCGAAAGAAGCCTTGCAACATATCGGCGCATTCCAGCTCCAGGATACCGCCCTGCACTTGCGTTTGGTGGTTGAGCTGGGCTTGTGCAAATATATCGATCACAGACCCAGCGGCACCAGTTTTGGGGTCAGCCGCGCCAAATACCACGCGTTTCAGGCGAGCATGCAGCATGGCACCGGCACACATGGCGCACGGCTCCAGGGTCACAAACAGCTCGCAATCAGGCAACCGGTAGTTGTCCAAGGCTTGTGCCGCTGCGCGCAAAGCCTGCATTTCAGCATGCGCGCTGGGGTCGTGGTTGGTAATTGGGGCGTTGCGGCCTGTGGCTATGACGATGCCATCCTTGAGCACCACGGCGCCCACCGGCACTTCACCCGCGGCACCGGCCAAAGTCGCCTGGGCCAACGCCAGTGCCATGGCTTGCGTGTCGGTCATTCGAACGGCAGATGTGGGAACGGCCTGGCTGATCAACAAATCATTCCCACTCAATCGTCGCCGGCGGTTTGCTGCTCACGTCATAGGTGACGCGGTTGATGCCGCGCACTTCGTTGATGATGCGACTCGATACCTTTTTCAGCAAGGCATAAGGCAGTTCGGCCCAATCGGCGGTCATGAAATCGCTGGTTTGCACGGCGCGCAAGGCCACCACATAGTCATAGGTGCGGCC
>PHCO01000188.1 GCA_002842265.1 Betaproteobacteria bacterium HGW-Betaproteobacteria-18
CCGCCACGTTGCGCCAGCGCGCGCGACAACACGCTGGTATCGGCAAACGACAGCAGGGAAATAATGACAGCGCCCGGCAGCAACTGCGCCACGTCGTTCAAAGACACCAGGGGAAAGTGCCAACCGGGCAAACCTTGCGGCAGACGCCCCAGCACTGGCAAATGGGCCGTCTCCACCAGATTGAACAAGGCCGACACCACTGTGGCCAGCACCACCACCAGCAAGATGGCAGGCCATCGCGGGCGGTGGTGCGCCAGCAGCAGAATAAGCGCCAGGCTGGTGCTGCCGATGAGTAGCGCGACACCGTTGGTCTGGCTGTTGGCAATGCCTTGCAGCAGGTGTTGCACCTGTTGCGGCAGACCATCGGCCTTGACCGGGAAACCAAAAATTTTTGGCAATTGGCCAACCAGCACGGTCAGGGCGATGGCGTTCATGAAACCAATGCGGATGGGTTTGGACAGCAGGTCGGCCATCAAACCCAGGCGGGCCAGCCCGATCAGCAGCGAGCACCCCCCCGACAACATGGCCAGCGTGCCCGCCAGCGCCACGGCACGCTCGACGCTGCCGGCGGCCAGCGGCAGGATCAGCACCGCGATCACGGCCGTCAGGGTTGAGTCGGGGCCCAGCACCAGAATGCGGCTGGGGCCAAAAATGGCGTAAACAAGCAGCGGGACGATGCTGGCGTACAGCCCGTAAATGGCGGGCAGGCCCGACGCCTCGGCATAACCCATGCCCACGGGAACCAGGATGGCGGTGAGCGCCAGACCCGCCGCCAGGTCGTGCAGCAACCAGGCGCTCTGGTAGTGCAGCAAGGTGTTCAGGCCGGGGGCCAAACCCTGCAGGAAGCGGATATTTTTCCAGGCCTGGGGCATCAATCTAAGCCCCTGCGGCTGGGTGTGGGCGAATGGGTGAATGCGAAATGATATTCATGGTCGGCATCAAGTTTACGACTTGCCCCGTTACCATTGCCAGCATGAAAAAGAACGCCCTTGCCGCCCATGCCGCCTGCCCCTGCGGCAGCGGCCAGCCCTATGGCGATTGTTGTGGCCGTTGGCATGCCGGTTTGGCCTCGGGCGTGCACGCTCCAGCGCCCGAGGCACTGATGCGCTCACGCTACAGCGCCTATGGGCTGGGGCTGATCGACTACCTGCTGGCCACCTGGCACCCATCGACTTCACCGGGCGAGCTGGACTTGCCGCCGCTCAAATGGCTGGGGCTGGAAGTGCGCCACGCGCAGGCCACGGGCGACGCAGGCGTGGTGGAGTTTGTGGCCCGGTATCGTGACAGCGGCAAAGGCGTGCGCCTGCATGAAATCAGCCGCTTTGTCCGCGAAGACGGGCGTTGGTTGTACATCGATGGCGAGCAGGTGGGGCCAGACTGAGTCCGGTTCAGGTACTGATCCGTTTCACCAGCACCGGGGCCAGCGCCGGGGCTTGATCGCTGATTTGAACCCGGCTCAACAGCGTTTGTCGGGCGTGCTCGGCGGCCGTTGCATCAGCCGCATGCGCCATCGCCAACACGTCGCCCGCCTGCACCGCCTGCCCGATCTGTGCGAATTGCGTGAAACCGACCCGCGCATCGATGTTATCGCTGGCCATGCGACGGCCACCGCCGAGCTCCACCACCGCCAAACCAATGTCGCGCGTGGCCATGCTTGCCACAAACCCGCTGCGCGGCGCAGTCACCGGCAACTGCACCGGTGCGGGCGGCAGGTAGTGGCCGGGGCGCTCGCAAAAATCCGCCGGACCGCCCAGCGCACTGACCATGCGCGCGAACTGTTCCAGCGCACGGCCGCTGCGCAAGGCGTCATCGACTTGCTGCAAGGCCTGCGCGTCGTCGCTGGCCAGGCCGCCCATCAGCAGCAACTCGGCACTGAGGGTGCGGGTGACTTCCAGCAGACGGGCATCGACCCCCTCGCCACGCAAAAACTGCACGGCTTCGTTCACTTCCAGCGCGTTGCCGCAAGTGCTGCCCAGCACCTGGTTCATGTCAGTGAGCCAGGCGCGTGTGGGCAGCCCCGCGCTGTTGGCCACTTGCACCAGCGATTCGGCCAGCGTGGTGGCCATGTCAGAAGAGTCGGCAAAGGCGCCGTTGCCCACTTTCACATCCATCACCAACGCCTGCAGCCCGGCGGCGAGTTTTTTGGACAGGATGCTGGCGGTGATCAAAGGCACCGATTCGACCGTGGCCGTCACGTCACGGATGGCGTACAGCCGTCGGTCGGCCGGGGCCAGCTCTGCGGTCTGGCCAATGATGGCGCAGCCCGCGCTGTGCAGCGCCCGGTGCAGCGTGGGCACGTCAGGGGTGCACTGGTAGCCGGGAATGCTGGCCAGCTTGTCGAGCGTGCCGCCGGTGTGGCCCAGGCCACGGCCCGAGATCATCGGCACCACGCCACCACAGGCCGCCACGATCGGGGCCAGCATCAGGCTCACCTTGTCACCGACACCGCCGGTGGAGTGCTTGTCCAGAACCGGGCCGTGCAGGTTGGCGCTGCGCCAGTCCATCACCCGGCCGGAATGGGTCATGGCCTGGGTCAGGTCCACCGTTTCAGTGCGGCTCATGCCCTTGAGGAACATGGCCATGGCGAGTGCTGCGGCCTGGCCCTCGCTCCATGAGCCATCAACCAACCCGCGCACAAAAGCATCGATATGGGCTCGCGCCAGCGTGTGGCCGTCGCGTTTGAGTCGGATGATTTCCTGGGTCAGCATGGTGCGTGTTAATAGTTTGCAGCCGTTGCTGTGGCAGGCGCAGAAGCGCCAGCCAGCACCGCCGCGATGTCGCCCAACAGGCTGCTGGCGCCGATGCGAAATCGCTGCGGTGTCAGGGCTTGTGCGCCCAGCAGTTCCTGTGTGAGGGCCAGATACGCCGCCGCCTCGGCCACGGTGCGAATACCACCGGCTGCCTTGAAGCCCACCTGGTGGCGCGCAGCCGGGCTGGCGGCAATGGCGCCGAGCATGAGGCGCGCGGCTTCCAGCGTGGCGTTGACCGGGGTTTTGCCGGTGCTGGTTTTCAGAAAATCAGCGCCACCGTCCAGGCTCAACTGGCAGGCGCGCTTGATCAGCGCCGGCGTTTTGAGCTCGCCGGTCTCCAGAATCACTTTGAGCAGCAGCCCCGGGCAAGCCTGCCGCACCGCCAGCAGCAGCGCGGAGGCGGCACGATCATCACCCGCCAGCAAACTGCGGTAGGGCAACACCACGTCCACTTCCTGCGCGCCAGCTTTCACGATGGCTTCGACATCGCGCAGCGCTGCGTCGATGTCGGCATGGCCGTGCGGAAAGTTGGCCACCGCTGCCACGGCGATGGGCGCTGGCAATTGCGCGCGGGCAAAGGCCGCCAGGCGCGGCCAGACGCAGACCGCAGCCACCGGGCCGAATGGGCTTTGTGCGCGCAGGCAAAGTTTTGCAATGTCGGCTTCGGTGTCCTGGTCGTTGAGGCTGGTGAGGTCCAGGCAAGCCAGCGCCAGGCGGGCGCTATTCTGCAGGTCATGCGCTCTGGCGGGGGCTGTGTCTGAGCTGGATGTCGTCATGGCGTTATTCAAGGCTGACAATGATGTCGGCCAGCAGGCGGCTGGCGGCGGCACTGCCCAGCTGCGCTTGTTGCAGGGTGTGGTCGTGGCTCAGATTTTCTGGCGACATGCCGGCGCCCAGGTTGGTGATGAAGGACAGCGCCAGCACGCGCAGGCCCAGGTGGCGCGCCAGAATGGTCTCGGGCACGGTGCTCATGCCCACCGCATCGGCACCCAGCAGACGCAGCATGCGGATCTCGGCCGGAGTTTCAAACTGCGGGCCAAAAGCCCAGGCGTAAACGCCTTCGAACAGGGTGGCACCCTGCGCCTGTGCCATGCGCAGGGCATGGGCGCGCAGGGCGGGGTCATAGGCATCCACCATGTTGACAAAACGCTCCGAGCCGCTGCTGCCCACCAGTGGCGAACGCTGCGGCAGGTTCAGGTGGTCGGTCAGCAGCATCAGGCTTTGCGACGGCATGTCAGGGCGCAAACTGCCCGCCGCGTTGGTCTGCACCAGCGTGTGGCAGCCCAGGCTTTTAAGCACACGCAGGGGTTCGGCCATGCCATCGACCGCACCAGTTTCATAGCCATGCTGGCGCCCGCTCATCAGCGCTACCGGCTGCGCGCCCAGGCACCCCAGCCACAGGCTGCCGCCGTGGCCGGCCACGCCGGGCTGCGGGAAACCGGGCAACTCGGTGTAGGGGATCTGGACGGCGTCGGTGAGGTGGTCGGTCAAGCCGTCCCAACCCGAGCCCAGCACCACTGCGATGCGCGGCTGCAGGCCGGGGGCGCACTGGCGGATGGTGCTGCGGGCGTCGGTTGCTTCGGTCGATTGGGTCATGCAGCGTTCACCTGGCGCTTATTTGGCTTTGATGTGACCGGGGCCGAAGCTCTCGGGCAGCAATTGACTCAGGGTGTAGCGCGGTCCCAGCGCCACCTCGTTGGCGCTCAGGACGGGCAAATCGGGCGCGCCAAATTCACGCAATTTTTGACGGCAGCCGCCGCAGGGCGTGATCCAGTTGCCGTCGCCACCGTTGCCCACCACCAGCACGGCACGGGCCTGGCGCCCACCGGCCAGCACCATCGCCGCCAGCGCTGCTGCTTCGGCGCACAGGCCTTCAGGGTAAGCGGCGTTTTCCACATTGCAGCCGCAATGGATGCGGCCCTGCTCGTCCAGCACGGCGGCACCGACGGGGTAGTTGGAATAGGGCGCGTAGGCGTTGCGCCGCGCCTGGCGTGCGGCTTGCAGTAGCGCGTCTTGCTGGGTCTGGGGCAGGTCAAAGCTAGGCATGGTTGCACTTTACCGCGTTTGGGCATCGAAGACGCGCGGGGTGTGCCGGCAGACCTGGCAAGATTTGACCGGCTGTACAGGATTACCTCTATTGACATGCACCTGTTGCTCGAAAAAAATAGCAATGGCCCCAATCCCGGCCCAGAAATTGCATGAACAGTTTGACGACTATCTACTTCAACCAGAGCATTTTCTCTTGACTACCAAGCCATCCTCGTTGACCCAGCCTGCGCCCCAGTGGCGGGCAACGCAATCGGCGGGCGTGGACCAGTTGGCCCAGAGTATTTCCGGTTGGGATCAGGTCTATGACCAAACGTCGCCGGGGCAGTTTTATGGGGCGCTGACCGAGCTGATGTTGGGCCAGGTGCAGTTGTTTATCGAGTCGTCCAGCCACGCGCTGGTGCAGACCTGCAAAACCTGGGCTGGGGCGACCTGGTTTGGCATTCCGGTGCAACGTCGGCAAATGGTGCGTGTCGATGGTACGCGGGTCGCGCCCGACATGCTGGCGCTGCACACGGGGCATGGCGACTTTCAACTGACCACGCCCGATGATTTTGGTTTTTTGGGTATCGTGATTCAAACCGAGTGGCTGCGCCAGTACGCGGCCCTCGAACACAGCGAGTTGCCGGAGGCGCTGTTGACACAACGCGTTTTGCAAGTCCCGGACGACTGTCTGGAGGCCTTTCGCCGTTGGTTGTGCCAACTACTTCTGGAGCAGCCGGCGCAGGTGGCGGGGCTGACGTTGCAGGGACAGCAATATTTTCTGAATGAGGCCGTCGCCGGCCTGGTGCAGCTTCTGACGCACGGTAAAAACGGGCCCCGCGAAAACGTGTCCGCGCAGCATGCGCGGCGTACGCTGCGCCGCGCCAGAGACTACCTTCAGGCGCACACCGACCGTTGTGTCACGGTGCATGAACTGTGCGAGCAGCTCGGCTCCAGTCCGCGGGCGCTGCAGGATTGCTTTCGCAAGTACGTTGGTCTGTCACCCAAAACCTACCTGA